>NZ_JBEZVJ010000005.1:201786-358638 GCF_040636935.1 Streptomyces sp. NPDC032940
CGAACACCTCGTCCCGCCCCGGCACACCCGCCACCGCCCCACCCGAGGGCACACCGGCGTCCGCGACCGTCCCGGAGGTCTCGGAGGTCTCCGCGCCCGGGGCGCCGAGTTCGTGGTGGATGAGGTCGGCGATCTTGTCGAGGGTCTCGTAATCGGCCAGCCGGAAGTCCGCACCCCGCGGCGGCAGCCCGAAGTGCTCCGACGCCCGCGACAACAGCTCCACCTGCTTCACCGAGTCCACCCCCAGCTCCGCCTCCAGCAGCACACCCGGCGTGAACACCTCCTCCGGATACTCCAACGCCCCCGCGTACAGCCCCCGCACCGTCACGAACACCTCGTCCCGCCCCGGCACACCCGCCACCGCCCCACCCGAGGGCACACCGGCGTCCGCGACCGTCCCGGAGGTCTCGGAGGTCTCCGCGCTCGCGGCCGCGGCGTCCTCCTTCGGCGCGGTGAGGAAGTCCGACAGCCGCCGGTTGACCAGCGTGGTGATCTCGTGGCCGGTCGTGGTCCAGAAGGTGGAGAACTCGGCGGAGCTCAGCTCGGGCGCCAGGTACTGCCGCAGGGACTCCAGTCCGTCGTCGGCGGCCAGGCCCGCCCGTCGCAGCTCGGCCAGGGTGTCGGGCAGCCGCAGGGTGTTGCCCCGGCCCACGGACAGCGTGGCCAGCGCGGTGACGTCGTCCGGGCCGTGCAGGATCTTGGGCACCAGCGAGGTGAGGGCGGCGCGCCCGCCGGCCTCCACGAAGGTGCGCGCACCGCGCTCGTGGAGGTGTGCGATCGCCGAGGAGAACCGGACGGGCAGCGTGAAGTGGTCGGCGAGCCGGTCGCCGAGGCTCTCGTCCTGGTCGTAGAAGCGCTGCAGGACCGGGGAGTACACGGGCACGCTCAGCGGGCCGCGCGGCAGGTCGCGTACGGCGGCGGCGAAGTCGGGCGCCACGGAGGCCAGCGCCGGGTTGTGGAAGGCGAACGGGGCTTCCAGTTCGACGCAGCCGATCCCGAGCTGCCCGGCGATGGCCTTGACCTGGCCGATGGCCTCGCGGGGGCCGCTCAGCACGGTCTGGGCGTCGTGGTTCTCGGTGGCGACGGCGATGCGGTCGTTCTCCACCAGCCCGATCAGGTGCCGGGTGCGGCCGGGTGAGGCGGCGAGGGCGACCATGACTCCGGTGCCCCCGTCCCGACCGGCGATGGCGGCGGTGCGGCGCAGCACGATCCGGGCGCCGTCCTCTACGGAGTAACCGCCCGCGGCCACCAGCGCGGTGATCTCGCCGAGGCTGTGGCCGACGAGGACGGACGGCCGTACGCCGTGCTCGGTCAGCACGCGGTGGGCGGCCAGGCCGGCCCCGTAGACGGCGAGCTGGGACAGCCAGGGCTCGTCGGCCGGCAGCTCGCCCAGCTCCACCGGTGTGGCGCGGAACAGGGCCGTGGACAGGTCCCGGCCGTGGAGCTGCCGGGCGACCGTGTCGATCTGTGCGAAGACGGCCCGCACCTGCGGGTAGCCGTCGGCCGCTCGGCTGAGCGCGGCACCGTCGAAGCCGCCCTGGCCGGGGAAGAGAAGGACGGGGCCGGCAGTCTGCTGCGTACCGGTCATGGTGGGAATCCTCCAGAACGAGGTGTCACGGGGTGCCCCGGGCGCCGCGCCACGGCGTCGTCGCCAGTGGGTGCCGTCGGGGCGGGGAAGGGCCGGGTGGTACGGGGCGCGGCTCAGGCGGCCTTGCTGCGCAGGAGGAGCTCGCCCATCAGGCCGAGCCGGGAGGCCAGCATCCGGTCGGCGAGTCGTGCCGTGGCCTCGGGCCGGCCGGGGACGGCGTGCAGCAGCCAGCGCAGCATGCGGATGTTCCGGGGCAGTCCGCCCTCTTCGTCGAGGAAGTCGAACAGCTCGCGGAAGGTGCGCCGGGAGTAGAACTCGGCCGGCGGGACGACCGTGGCGAACAGGCCGATCATGCCGCGCGCGTGCCAGGGGCTGCGGCTCATGGCCTCGATGAGCGCCCGCTCCTCGGGCGTGTGGTCGAGGATGCGCGCGAAGTCCCGGGTGTAGTCGTAGTGGTCCCGGACGAGCGCGTCCCGGGCGCGGGCGTACGCCGCCAGCTCCGCGTCCATGCCGGGGCCGCCGGACAGGCCCCGGTGCACGGCGTCCGCGAGGAGTTCGGCGCCGAGCACGGCGTGGGTGATGCCGGACGCGGTGATCGGGTCCCTGGTCGCGGAGGCGTCGCCGACGAGGGCCCAGCCCGGGCCGTGCGGTGTGCGCAGGAAGTTGGGGACGGAGCCGGTGAGCCAGCGACCGGCCCGCCGGCCCTCCCGGACCTCCTCGGCGAACTCCGGGTCGGCGTCGGCCAGGGCGGCGACGACCGTCCGGTCGGTCGCCTCGTCGCTGCCGGGCGAGGGGAAGTCCGCGGCGGGCCAGGCCACTCCGACGATGGACAGCCCGTCGTGGGTCGGCCAGGTGAAGGGGTGGCGGCGGTTCCCGCGGTAGGTGCGGACGAGGGAGGGCCGGGCGGGCCCCTCCCAGTACGTCCACAGGCTCTTGCTCAGCACCGGTTCGGCGAGGTACTGCTCGGCGCCGGCCAGCCGGGCCACCTTGGAGTTCTTGCCGTCGGCGCCGATGACGACGGTCGCCTTCTCCTGCCAGCGGCCCGTCCCCTTGCCGGTGCCCGCGACCCCGGCCACGGTGCCGTCGGCGTCGCGCAGCAGCTCCTGGACGGAGGTCTCCTCGCGCACCTCGGCACCGGCGTCGGCCGCACAGCGCACCAGGGCCTCGTCCAGCTTGACGCGGGGTGGCGACAGCGCGTAGTCCACGTCCTCGACGGCGGGCAGCGGGGCCTCCAGCCGCACCGGGCCGCTCTCCAGGCGGTAGCGGCCGATCCGCGGGATCGTGGGGTCGCCCAGCCGGTCCAGGACGCCCCAGCGGTGGAGCCGCTGGACGCCCGGCGGGTGGATGAGATTCGTGGATGACGACGTCGGGCTGGGAAATCGCGCCCGGTCGATCAGCAGCACCCGGTGGCCGAGCCGCGCCAGCAGCATGGCCGTGGATGCGCCGGATATTCGCGCGCCTACAACAATGGCGTCGTACACGAAAGTCCCCCGTCCGCCGACGAATATCTCCGGATGAAGATCCGGCGCCAGCAGCGTAACAACACGCCCCGACCATTCGTCAATGACTTTATTGACCGGCCCGCCATCTGCACATTCTCATTCTCCGAGAAACCCCGCCGGCTTTCTCGACGGCCGAGAAAATTCCCCGGCCACGGCGAACTCCCCGGTTTCTCATGTGCCGAGAAAAGGGGCGGCTATTGCAGAAATCTTGCACGCTTCCCGCTACTGTGCGTCCGGTACCACTGATTCCGGGCACAGCCGATTCCAGTACTGCCGGGTACGGGCCGACACAGCGGAGTGAGCAGAGTTGGACAGCGCGCAGATCCCTTTCCCTGACAGCCAGGTCGCGGGCGTGGGCCCGCAGCCGCATCCGTGGATCACGCCCGCCCTCGCCCTGCTGGGCACCTGGCGCGGCTCCGGCAGCGGTGGCTACGGCACCCTGGACTCCGGCTTCACGTACGAGCAGCAGATCACCTTCAGCCACGACGGGCGGCCCTTCCTGCGGTACGAGGCGTGCGCCTGGCTGACCGACGCCGAGGGCCGGCCGCTGAAGCCGTCGGGGCGTGAGACCGGCTGGTGGCGGATCGGCGGCGACGGCTACGTCGAGGCGGTGGTCGCCCATCCGCTGGGGATCGTGACGACCTATGCCGGCCGGATCTCGGGCGACGAGATCGAGCTGGCGTCGCGGGACATGGCCGTCACGCCGCTGGCGAAGGAGGTCACCGCCTCCCGGCGCCGGCTCACCCTCCACGGGGACGAGCTGTCGGTCGTACAGGAGGTGGAGGCGGTCGGGCAGCCCCTCCAGCAGCACCTGTCGGCCCGTCTGCGGCGCCTGCCCGTCTGACGGGACGGACGCGTGGACCTGTGGTGGTGGCGGCCCGGCACGCCGGTGCCCGAGGGCTTCGCCGAGCTGCTCGACGCGCCCGAGCGGGCGCGGGCGGACGCCTACCGCTTCCCGGCGCTCGGCGTCCGGTTCGTCTGGGCGCGGGCCCTGGCCAAGCGGATCGTGGCCGCCGGCGCCGGGGTGCACGCCCGGGACGTCCGGCTGACCCGCGAGCCCTGTCCCGGCTGCGGTGACCCCGGGCACGGCCCGCCGGTGGCCGAGGTCGCGGACGGCACGGTGCACCTCAGCCTCTCGCACAGCGAGGGCCGTTCGGCCCTGCTCGTGTCGCCGCGTCATCCGGTGGGCCTCGACATCGAGCGGGTGCGGCCGATGCCCGTGGACGTCCTCGCGCCGACGACGCTCAGCGGTGCCGAACGGGCCCACGTCCTCGACGAGCCGCCGGGCCCGCGCCGCTCGCTCGCGTATCTGCGCTGCTGGACACGGAAGGAAGCCGTCCTGAAGGCCGTGGGCACGGGGGTCGTGGGCGACCTGACCGAGCTGGACGTGCGGCCCTGGCGACGGACGGCGCGCGTGACGCACGGCACGGGCCGGCGCGCGGGCGAGTGGCAGGTGAGCGATCTCAGGCCGGTCCCCGGCCTCGTGGCGGCGGTGGCACGGCCCGCCGACGGCGCGGACGAGCCCGTGACGGTGCGCCGGGCCGAGGCGGCGCTCGCCGGTCCGGCCGGCCCCATGGCCGGATGACGTGCCCTCGCACACCGGACGGACCCGCCCATTCAGCCTGCCGTGCCACCGCATTCGGCGGTCCAGACCTGACCGGAGTAGCCGAATGGCAAATTCCAGCCGAATCCGTTAGAGAGTGAGTCCCATCACATCCGGACCCGTCGGCTCCCCTGTACCGTCCCAACGAACGCGCCTGACTCGCGTGTCGGATACGGGGACCGTCCACCCACCCGCACGGCGAAGTGGTTGAACGCAGAAGAATACGGGGGCTGTGACATGCAATTCGCGCCATCGGCGACTCACCCGACAGCACCGGCACCGGACAGACCTCGGCGTTTTTCGCCACGACGCACAAGAAATCGTCACTGACACCGCTCAGCGACTTCGATGCCCGCCGGCCGCGGGCACCCGTTCTCCGTGTCGAGAGGTCCTATCGTGCGCACTGCTGCCGTCCATCAGTCCGGAAACACCCGGACCCACTTTTCCGCATCCCGACAGAATCCGAACCCACTCAAGAACCCGCCCTCCGACGCCTCGCACGCCGCCGGGACGAGCCACGCCGAGCGCGTGTTCCGCGTGCAGCACGCCTTCACCCAGCTGGGCGGGGAGGTGCACGGCCTGGCTGAACTGGCCCGCGCCTGCCGCCTGGACGACTCCACCGTGTACCGGATACTGCGCTCCGGCATCCAGCAGGGCGCGTTCGTCCAGGTCTCCCGGGGCCGGTACCGGCTCGGTCCGGCCGCGGCGCGGCTGGGCACCCAGGCGCTGACGCCCCGGCTGGACCACGACGCCCTCGGCGACTGCCTGGAACAACTGCGCCTGACCGCCGACGGCGGGATGGTCTTCCTGTACGGCCTGACCAATCTCGGCCACCCGCAACGGCACTGCATCGACATGGCCGTGGGCTCGCACGACCTGACCGAACTGGGCATGTCGCCGCGGGAGATCATGCGGGTCAACCGCTCGCTGCGGATCGGCGCCTCGGGCCGGGTGATCCTCGCCCACCTCTCAGACCAGCTGCAACACCGGGTGCTGGCGGAGCAGTTGCCCGCGGCCGTCGGTCCGGGGGTGTACCGGGACCGCGGCCAACTACTCGCCTCCCTGACGGAGATCCGGGCCAAGGGGTACGCGATCGGTTTCCAGGAGTGCGCACGGGGCTGGGACTCGTTCGCCGCTCCCGTGCTCTGGGACGGCACCGTGCTGGGCGCGCTCGTCCTGCTGAAGCCGGCCCACCTCGCCGCGGCCGTCCGTGACCGGTGTGTCCTGGCCGTCAAGTCCGCGACGGCGGAGGTGAGCCGGCTGATGGGGGTGCCGGAGCCGCAGCCGCGTGGCCGGATCGCCTGATCCGACCGTCCTCCGGCTCCCGCAGGGGCTTCGCGTGCCGACGCCGACCGGTCCACGCGAAGCACCTGCGCCGCTGGACGGTCAGCGTGCCGGGACGGCCCGGTCCTCGGCGGGAGCCCCGCCGCTGTCCGCCTCCGCCTGCCGCTGTGCCCGCCGGATCAGCAGATGGCCCGCCTCTCCGATCAGCAGGCCCGCGACCACGATCGCGGCGGAGGGCACACCCAGGTAGCGCATGTCCACGCCCTGGTCGAGGAAGAAGTGGCCGATCACCGGGGCGAGGGAGACACCGGCGTAGTTCGCCGAGGAGCTCAGCGAGATGGACATCTGCGCGACCGCCGGGTTCACCCCGGCGAGCCGGTGCTGGATGGGGACGAGCATCGCCCATCCGCAGGCGCCCCACAGCACCACGGCGACGAAGGCGGTCGCCAGATGCCGGCTGGTCCACGGAGTGGTGACGAACACGGCGACCGCGATGACGCCGGCCGTGTTGATCACGACGCGGCTGCCCAGCTTGTCGGTCAGGCGCCCGGAGGTCATGTTGCCGACGACGGCCGCGATGCCCCAGGCGAACAGCAGCCAGGCGAGCCTGCGGCCGCTGCCGTCGGTGGCCGGGTCGAAGACCTGGCTGACGTAGGTGTAGAGGACGAACAGACCGCTGTAGCCGACCAGGACCAGCAGCAGCGTCAGGGCGATCCTGGCGTCGGTGAGGGGCGACAGCCTCTCCCTCAGCGACACCGCCGGCGGGCTGGGCACGGAGGGCAGGGCCAGGGAGACGGCGATCAGCGCGACGAGACCGACCGCGGCGACGAAGACCATCGTGCCGCGCCAGTCGGTGAACCCGCTGATCGCGGTGCCGAGGGGGGAACCGAGGGCGGTGGCCGCGCTCAGCCCGCCGAACAGGATGGACAGGGCGGTCCCTCGTCGCTCCGGCCCGGCGAGCGAGACGACGACCCCGGCCGCGGTCGGCGTGAACATGGCCCCGCCGAGCGCCGCCATCACCCGGAATCCCATCGCCACCTCGAACGAGGGCGCGAGCCCGGTGCCGAGGTTGCCCGCGATGAACACCAGCAGGCCGCCGATCAGCAGCACCCTGCGCGGCACGCGGGCGGCCACCGCCGCCACGACGGGCGAGAGGACGGCGTAGGACAGCGCATAGGCCGTGATCAGCTCCGCGCTGGTGGGCACGTCGACGTCGAGGTCCTCGGCCACGCTGGGCAGGATGCCGGCGACCACGAAGCTGTCCGTGCCGATGGCGAACATGCCGATGGCCAGCGTGACGAACCGTAAGGTGAGGCCTTTGTCTGTCTTTTCCATAGGGATTCCCATTGTCGACAACGGAAGCCGAAGGCGGCTGGCCTAACGGTTAACTTTCCACTTCACCGTTAGACATCGCCGACCCTATCCCAGCCTCACGGAAACTCTCAAGTGCTAGCGTTAGGTCATGGACGCTGCCGATTCCTCCACCGCGACTCCCCCGCCGCAGACGCCCGGCGAGGACCGCCACGGCGCGCTGGCACTGGTCAACACGGAATTCAGCAGGCCGAGCGGCCCGTACGACGGGCTGCGTGACGCGGAGAGCGCGGCCGCCTGGCTGAGCGGCCGGGGACTGACCCCCTCCGGCGTCCGGATCGACGCCGGGGAACTGGATCAGCTGCTCGAACTGCGGCGCTCGCTCAGGGAGTTGCTGGACGCCCACCTCAGTGGCGCAGCCCCCGGCACGGCCGCCCTGTCCGTCCTCAACGGCGCGCTCGCGGCGGCCCCGGCCGTCCGTGAGGTCCGTTGGGAGGAAGCGGGTCCGGTGGCGGCGGTGCGCCGCCCGGCCGGCGAACCCGTCGGCGCGGCGCTCACCGCGCTGGCCGAGGACGGCGTGGAGCTGCTGACCGGCCCGCCGAGCGGACGTCTGTCCACGTGCGGGGCGCCGGGCTGCACCCGCCTGTTCGTCCGCAATCACGGCGCCCGCCGCTGGTGCTCGGACCGCTGCGGCAACCGCGTCCGCGCCGCCCGCCACTACGACGGCCACCACGCGGCGCGGGACCGCTCGGCCTGACCCGCGCGCGCCCGCTCCGGACCGTCGAAGGCGCCGCCGGCCGGCCGCGGCCGGCCCTCACCACCCCGGGCGGCTCAGCAGGGTCCCGTCCGTGAGCGGCTCGGCCGTCAGGAACGGACGGTCGGCGAGGACCGGCGCCGTGGCGCCCGGCGTCCAGGTCAGGAAGCCGACGGGACGGTTCAGGAAGCCGACGGGGCGGTGCCGGCGCGCCTCGGTCCGGCCGGTGTCCAGCAGGGAGTCGGTGAACGTCGCCCACTCCGGCCGCCACACCTCTGCGACGGCGATGACCAGGTCCCGGACGGTGTCCCGGCCGTAGCGCAGCGCGGTCGCCGGGGCGGGCTCCGGGAAGAAGAGCGCGACGCTGTTCCCGGTGTCGGGCCCGTGCCGGTGGCCGCCGCAGCAGATGCTGAGGGACAGGCTCCGGTCCGCGGAGAGCAGGGCCAGCCGGAAACCGGCGTACGCGGGAGGGTCGCCGTCGTCGCGCCGACACTGCCGCACGAACCGCTCCGCCCGCGCCACGTCGGGCCCCAGGCGCCACGCCTCGGGCGGCACCGTCTCGTCCTCGCCGACCAGGCCGTCCCATGCGGCCAGGTCCGGGTGGAGCGCCGCCAGCCGGGTGAGGAACGCCGCCAGCCGCACCGCGCACTCGGACGCGGACTCCGCCCGGTCGCCCCAGCGGGCCAGCACCCAGCTGAACTCGTGTGTCATCGCCGGGCAGGCTACGTCACGCCCGCGCCGGCGACGGTGGCGGGTGTCAGTCCTGGTGCCCGAGCTGGAGGTCGCGTTCGGTGCGGCCGCCGCCGGCGACCTGGAGCACGGTGGCGACGGGCGGGTAGCCGGCGGCGATGACGGTGTACTCGCCGGACGACAGGTCGACGAAGCGGAACGTGCCGTCGGGGCCCGTGGTCAGCGTGTCGACGACGTTCCCGGCCGCGTCCAGGAGCGTCACCCGCGCGTCCTCCACGGCCCGTCCGCCGCCGGCCCGCACGGTGCCCCGCAGGACGGCACCGCCGGCCAGTTCGACGTCCTGCCGGGTCTCGCGGGCGGCCTGGACGCTGACCGGCAGGGCGGCCGGGCGGAAGGCGGGCGCGCTGGCGGCGAGGGTGTACTCGCCGGCCACCAGCTCGGTGATGACGTAACCGCCCTCACGGGCGCTGCGCGTGGTGGCGACGACCTCGCCGTGGACGTTGGTGAGGGTGACGATCGCGTCCCGCACGGGGCTGCCGTCGGCGGTGACGACGCTGCCGGCCAGGCGTCCTGCGCCGCCGAGGACGACGTCCAGCTCCACCGGGCGCTCGCCGACGGTCACGGAGACGGCCTGCGGCTGGTGGCCGCCGGCCGCGGCGATCAGGACGTACGCCCCGGAGCCGGGCGTGGCCAGCGCGTACCGTCCGTCCTCGCCGCTGGCGCCCCGGCCGATCTGCTGCCCGCCGACGTCGATCAGGGTGAGCGCGGCGCGGGGCACCACGGTGCCGTCGGGATGCTGCACCGTGCCGCAGACGGGGATCCCGGCGGCGTGGGGCGAACGGGCCTGGGGGACGTGGGCAGTGGGCTGCGCGGTCTCGGGCTCGGTGACGGGGGCGTTGTGGGACACCAGGGGTTTCTCCTTGAGGAAGAAGGCGATGAGCAGGCCGAGGACGAGCACCGGCACCAGGTACAGGAAGATGCGCGGCATGGCGTCGGCGTACGCCCGGATGTAGGCGTCGCGCAGCGCCGGGGGCAGGGTGTGGACGAGCTGCGGTGTGATGGCCTCGGCGTCGGGCAGTCCGGCGCCCGCGCCGGCCGGCACCCGGTCGGCCAGGGCGTCGGTGAGCCGGCCGGCGAAGAGGGTGCCGAAGACGGCGGCGCCGACGCTGCCGCCGATCTGCCGGAAGTAGTTGTTGGCGCTGGTGGCGGTGCCGAGGTCGGCGGGGCGCACGGAGTTCTGCACGGCGAGGACCAGGACCGGCATCACCATGCCGATGCCGGCGCCGAGGACGGCCATCCAGACGCTGTAGTGCAGCCGGGGGGTGTCGACGTCGAGGCGGGAGAGCAGCCACATGCCGAGGACGGACAGGACGCCGCCGAGGACCGGGTAGACCCTGTAGCGGCCGGTGCGGCTGATGAGCTGTCCGGAGACGATCGAGGCGCCGACGATGCCTCCCATCATGGGGAGCATCAGCAGGCCGGACTCGGTGGCGGTGGCGCCGTCGACCATCTGGAGGAAGGTCGGCAGATAGCTGGCGGCGCCGAACAGCGCGACGCCGACGACGAGGCCGACGAGCGCGGTGACGTTGAAGACGGAGTCGCGGAACAGCCGCAGCGGGATCAGCGGTTCGGGCGCGAAGCGCTCGGCGACCACGAAGAGCAGCGAGGCCGCGAGGGCACCGCCGGCGAGGCCGAGGATGACCTCGGAGTCCCATTCGTACTCGGTGCCGCCCCAGCTGGTGAGCAGCACCAGGCAGGTGGAGGCGGCGGCGAGCAGCAGGGCGCCGAGGTAGTCCAGGCGGGGCTTGACGCGCGGCCGGGGCAGCTTCAGGACGACGGCGACCACGGCCATGGTGAGCAGACCGAAGGGCACGTTGATGTAGAAGCACCAGCGCCAGGAGAGGTGGTCGGTGAAGTAGCCGCCCAGCAGGGGACCGGCGACCGAGGCGAGTCCGAAGGCGGCGCCGATCAGCCCCATGAACCGGCCGCGCTCCCGGGGCGGCACGATGTCGGCGATGATCGCCTGGACGCCGATCATCAGGCCGCCGGCGCCGACGCCCTGCACCGCGCGGAAGGCGATCAGCTGGTCCATGGTCTGCGCGCGTCCGGCGAGCGCGGAGCCGATGACGAAGACCAGGATGGCGAACTGGAAGACGCCCTTGCGGCCGAAGAGGTCGCCGAGCTTGCCGTAGATCGGCAGTCCGACGGTGGAGGTCAGCAGGTACGCGGTGATCGCCCAGGACATCTTGTCCAGGCCGTGCAGCTCGCCGACGATCTTCGGGAGCGCGGTGGCCACGATCATCTGCTCGAGCGCGGCGAGCAGCAGCGCCAGCATCAGTCCGACGAAGACCAGCCGCACCCGGCGGGGGCTGAGCCCGGCGTCCCGCTCCGGCTCGGGAGCGGGCGCCTCGAGCACCTCCGGGGGCGGCGCGGCGACCGGTTCGTCCTGCACCAGAGTGATCCCGCCCACGTACCGCTCCCCTCGTCGCACCTGCTCACTTTTGCCACCAGAGGCGACAACTACGAGCAAGTGCGACAAGTTACGGCGTACCGCGCGATCAGCCGAGGATCACTCGAACCGGTGAGACCGCCAACACCCCTATTCGAAGGGCGTGTTGGCTACTTCTCCACCTCGGCGGCGAGCTTGGCGAGCACCGCGTCGTAGATCCGGCCGAGGCCCTTGGGGGCGAAGGTCTTCTCGAAGAAGCCGCCGATGCCGCCGGCGCCCTTCCAGGTGCTGGTGACCACGACCCGGGACCTGCCCTCACCGGCCGGGGTGACCCGCCAGGTGGTGACCATGGAGGAGTTGCGGTCCTTCTCGACGAGCTCGCCGTCGCTCGGCTCGCTGACCTCCAGCAGGCAGTCGCGGATGCGCTTGCTGGTGGCCTGGAGCTTCCAGTGCACGAGGGTGCCCTCGCCGTCACCGCCCTCGCGGACCTCGTACTCGCTGAAGTGCTCGGGGAGCAGCTTCTCGCGTGCGCCGCTGTAGTCGGCGAGGGTGTCGAACACCGTCTCCGCGTCCGCGGCGACGATCCGCTCCGTCGTGGCCTCGACCTGCGCCATCGGGTTCCTCTCCAGGGCCTCGTTCTCGGGGTCGGGGCAAGCCAACCACCCCGCCGCCCGGCCTCCAAATCCGGGGGCGTGAAACCGCCCCGCGCGACTCACGCGCACGATCAAGGGAACAGATGTTCTATTCTCTGGGCAGTGCTATCGAGGAGGCGTCATGCGCTGGGAGAACCTCACGGACTCCGACCACGCCCGGGCCGCCGGTCCCGCGCTGTTCGGCGCGGACGCGGTCACCGTCCGCACCGTCGACACACCCGAGTTCCGCGGGATCACCTTCCACGAGGTGCGGGCCCGCTCGATCCTCAACCGGGTGCCGGGCGCCTCGCGGATGCCGTTCGAATGGACGGTGAATCCGTACCGGGGCTGCTCGCACGCGTGCGTGTACTGCTTCGCGCGCAAGACGCACAGCTATCTGGACCTCGACACGGGCCTCGGCTTCGACTCGCAGATCGTCGTCAAGGTGAACGCCCCCGAACTGCTCCGCCGCCAGCTGGCCTCCCCCCGCTGGCAGGGCGAGCACGTGGCGATGGGCACCAACGTCGACTGCTACCAGCGCGCGGAGGGCCGCTACCGCCTGATGCCGGGCATCATCGAGGCCCTCACGGAGCGCGCGAACCCCTTCTCGATCCTCACCAAGGGCACGCTGATCCTGCGCGACCTGGAGCTGCTGACCCGCGCGGCACAGGTGACGGACGTCGGGATCTCGGTCTCGGTCGGCTTCACCGACGCCGGACTGTGGTGCACGGTGGAGCCCGGCACCCCGGCACCGGAACGCCGCCTGGACGTCGTACGGACCCTGACCGAGCACGGCATCGGCTGCGGGGTGCTGATGGCTCCGGTCATCCCCTTCCTCGGCGACGAACCGGCCCAGCTGCGGGCGACCGTACGGGCCGTCGCCGCGGCCGGCGCCACCTCGGTGACGCCCCTGGTGCTGCATCTGCGCCCGGGCGCCCGGGAGTGGTTCATGAGCTGGCTCGGGCAGCACCACCCGCACCTGGTGCGCCGCTACGAACGCCTCTACGCGGAGGGCGCCTACGCTCCGAAGTGGTACCAGCGCCGCATCACCGGCCAGGTGCACGCCCTGGCCCGGGAGTACGGCATCGGCCCGAACCGCCCGGGCATGCCGCGGCGGACCGAACGGAGGGATCCCCCGGCCCCGCCCCCGGCGACGGAGCCGGTCCAGCTGTCGCTCCTGTGACGCGGACGGCTACGAGCCGGCCGGCGCCTCTTCCTGCCGGCGCACCATCTCGGTGATCCAGACGGGAGCGTACGGGGACGTGCAGCCCGGGGGCGTGGGGTAGTCCTTGAGGACCTCCAGGCGTTCGCCGATGCCGAGCGCGCGGCTGCGGTGCTCCGCGTGGTCGATGCCGATGCGGGCCAGGCAGGTGTTCATCGCCCACTGGAGGCGGTCGGGGGCGTCCTTCATCTCCGCCTCGATCGTGTCGAGCAGCTCCGCGAGGTCCAGGCCCTCGGGCTTCTTCGCCACGCGTTCGGCGGTCAGGGCCCAGCCCGCGCTCGCGACCACCGGGTCCGGGTCGGCGGACCAGGCCAGGCGCAGCTCCTCGGCGTGCGGGCTCTTCCTCACGACGTGGTTCACGAGCCAGTCGTGCACCTTGGGCGTGCGCGCCTCGCGCAGCATGGTGTCCAGCTCGTCGCGTCCGAAGGCCTTCGGGCGGCAGATCAGCAGCGCCAGCAGTCGCGCCGCCGAGTCGCCCGTCCCCCAGAGCCGGCACGCGAGGTCCTGCTGCGTCTTCAGCCGCTTGGCGAGCGCGCGCAGGGGGCCGAGCTTCACCCCGTGGTCGTCGCCGTGCCGCTCGTTGACCGCGCGGACCTTCGGCTCCTCGAGCGCGGCCAGCTCGGCCATCACCTCGGCCACCGTCGCCTCGGGCATCTCGCTCTCCTTGTTCCTCACGTGGTTCCTCACGTGCGGGAGCCAGCCTAGCGACCGGCCCGGACCGCTGCCCGGACCGCGTCCACGGCGGGCATTCGAGCGCATCCGGCGGCCCGATCGGGTCATCTCCGGGCGGAACGCGTTCCTCCGGGGGCGCTTCCCGGGACGATGCGCGAGGACCGTGAGCCTCGCGGACCGCAGCCTCTCCGTCCCGGGAGATCCCATGAGACAACGCGCAGCCGTGCTGTGCGGCACCGCCGTCCTCGCGGCCGGTGCCGTCACGGCCGTCCCCGCCGAGGCCGGCGCCCCGCTGCCCGCGGACGCTCCGCGCCCCGCCGGGATCGGCTGGAAGGCGTGCGGCACGGCGGACTACCCGACCCTCCAGTGCGCGTCGCTCACGGTGCCGCTCGACCACGGCCGTCCGGACGGCAGGCGCATCACCCTGGCGCTGTCCCGCGTCCCGCACACGGCGAAGACCTACCAGGGCCCGCTGCTGGTCAACCCCGGCGGACCCGGCGGCAGCGGGCTGACGCTCGCCGGGTTCGTGGCGTCGTCGCTGCCCAGGAAGGTGGCCGCCCAGTATGACGTGATCGGCTTCGACCCGAGGGGCGTCGGCAGGAGCGAGCCCGCCCTGGACTGCCGGCCGGGTCACTTCGCCCCGGTGCGCCCCGACACAGTGCCCTCCTCACCCGCTGTCGAACAGGCCAACCTCACCCGCGCCAAGTCCTTCGCCGAGGCCTGCGGCGCGAAGTACGCGGACGTCCTGCCCCACATGGACACGGTCAGCGCCGCGCGGGACGTCGACGCCGTCCGCCGGGCGCTCGGCGCGGAGAAGATCAACTACTTCGGCTACTCCTACGGCACCTACCTGGGCGCCGTCTACGCCAAGCTGTTCCCGGAACGGGTGCGGCGCCTGGTCCTGGACTCGGTCGTCGACCCGACCGACGTCTGGTACCGGGCCAACCTCAACCAGGACCTCGCCTTCGACGACCGCCACCGCGCCTTCACGGCCTGGATCGCGAAGTACGACGCGACGTACCGGCTGGGCACCGACCCGGAGCGGATCGAGGCCGCGTGGTACGCGATGCGGGCGGCGCTCGCGAAGAAGCCGGCCGGAGGCGTGGTGGGCCCCGCGGAACTGGAGGACACCTTCCTGCCGGGCGGCTACTACAACGGCTACTGGCCCTACCTGGCGGACGCGTTCGCGGCGTACGTGAACGACGGGAACGCCGCCCCGCTCGTCGAGGCGTACGAGAACTTCGGCGCCCTGGACGCCGCCGGCGACAACGGCTACAGCGTCTACACCTCGGTGCAGTGCCGCGACGCCGGCTGGCCGCGCGACTGGGACCGGTGGCGCGAGGACAACTGGGGCACGCACGCGAAGGCGCCGTTCATGGCCTGGAACAACGCCTGGTACAACGCGCCGTGCGCCTTCTGGCCGGCGGCCCCGCGGCAGGCGGTGGACGTCGCCAACCGGCGGCTGCCGCCCGCGCTGCTGTTCCAGGCGACGGGGGACGCGGCCACCCCGTACGAGGGCGGCGTCACGGTGCACCGGCTGCTGCGAGACTCCAGCCTGGTCGTCGAGGTGGGCGGCGGCAACCACGGCATCACGCTGAGCGGGAACGCCTGCCTCGACCGGTATCTGGCCGCCTACCTGACCGACGGCACCGTGCCGCGCGGCGAGGGCGCGGCCGACGCCGTGTGCGCGACGCTGCCCGATCCACGGCCGCTGGAGTCCAAGGCCGCGTCGACGTCCTCGCGCGGCTCCACCTTGCACGGCCTGCTCGGCTTCCGGGGCTGAGCGCGGCCCTGCCCGAGGGCCCAGGGGGCGCCTGACGGGCCGTCGGGGACGTTGTCGGTGCCATGGTCCACCATGGGGGCATGAACGAGCTGACCAGGATCGCCGCTCCCGACGGCGTCGCGCCCGCCGCGCAGTACAGCCATGTCGTCCTCGGCACGGGGCGGTTCGTGGCCGTCTCCGGCCAGCTCGCGCTGGACGAGGACGGCCGGATCGTCGGCGAGGGCGACGCGGCGGCCCAGGCCCGCCAGGTCTTCGAGAATCTGCGGCGCTGTCTGTCCGCGGCCGGCGCGAGCTTCGACGACGTGGTCAAGCTGACCTTCTTCGTCACGGACATGGCGCACCTGCCGGCGATCCGCGCGGCCCGCGCCGCGCACATACCCGACGACCGGCTGCCGGCCGCCTCGGCCGTACAGGTCGCCTCGCTGGTGCGGCCGGAGTTCCTGATGGAGATCGAGGCGTTCGCGGTCGTCGCCCCGTGAGCGGGCCGCGCGTGCGGGAGATGACGTCCGCCGACTGCGACCGCGTGTCCGAGATCCGCATCCGGGGCTGGCAGTCGGCGTACCGGGGGCTGATGCCGCAGTCGTATCTCGACGGTCTCAATGTCGCCGAGGACGCCGAGCGGCGCCGCGCCCTCTTCGCCCGCGCCCCGGCCGAACTGGTGAACCTGGTCGCGGAGGACGACACCGGCACGGTCGTCGGCTGGGCCTGTCACGGCCCGTACCGGGACGGTGAACTGCGCACCGGGGAGGCCGAGTTGTACGCGCTCTATGTCGACGCCGGGCGTTTCGGCGGCGGCATCGGACAGGCCCTGCTCGGCGAGTCGGTGCGGCGGTGCGCCGCCGCCGGACACCCGCGGATGCTGCTGTGGGTGCTCGAGGGCAACGCCCGCGCCCGCGGGTTCTACGAGCGGGCGGGCTTCCGCGCCGACGGCGCCGTGGAGTCGTCCGACGTGGACGGCGTCCCGGTGCCCGAGGTGCGCTACGCGAGACCCCTCACCGGCTGACGGCGCGCCCCTGGACCACCGCCGCGCCACCGGGTCCCCACGCCCGCCGGGCCGCTCACCGCTGTCCGGGGATCCGGGCCAGTGCCCGTACCGCGGCCTCGGCCAGTGCCGGGTGCGCGAGGGCGTCCTTCAGCACGGGCGCGGCCCGTTCGTCACCGAGCGAGCCGAGCCCGTCGACGCAGGCGAGGGCCACGCGCCGGTACGGGTCGTGCGGGCGCAGCCGGCGCCCCAGGGTGGTGATCAGCGCGGGCACCGCCTCCGGGGCGCGCAGCTCGACCAGCAGGCGCACCGGGTGCAGGGCGTAGGCGACGCGCAGTTCGTTGGTGGCGAGGGCGGCGGCGGCCCGGGCGGTGCGCGGGTCGCCGAGCCGGGCGAGGGCGTGGGCGGCCGCGGCGCAGCGCGGCGGGTCACGGTGGTTGAGGAGCAGCACCAGCGCCTCGAAGGCCCGCCGGTCCCCCGCCAGTCCCAGCCGGAACGCGGCCAGCTCGCGGGCCCACAGCGGCTGCCCGGGCTCGGTGAGCTGCGCGGCCAGCGCGTCGTGGTCCCCGGTCGCCGCGAGCCTCTCGCACTCCGTCACGGCGCCCGGAGCCCCGGAGGCGGCCGCCTCGGCCCGTAAGCGCTCCGTGAGCGTTCGCAACTCTTCGTCCATGACACCGAGGTTAGGCGCGTCACACGCCGTGTGGGAGCTACATCACGAACACCGGGGGCTGGCGCGCTCGTTACCCGCGAGTTAATCTCAGACGAGCGGGTCACCCACCCGCAGCACTCCTCACGACGGTTTGGTGACGCAGCCGCCGTGGGAGCAGATCGACCGTGACGGTGCCCAGGCACCGCAGTGCGATCCGGCCTCGGGACAGGGCCGGTCGGACCCCGCCGCCGCGGGCGTGTGCACGCCCGGCGGACGGCACCGGGCGTGTGCGCTCGCAGCCCGGCAACACCCGCACTCCTCCCTCCGTACGCCCCCGGTGTGCCTTCCGGCGCACCCGGGCGTTCCGTCGTCACCCTCATTCCTGGAGTCCCGCGATGGCCACTCCCCAGTCCGACACCCCTCTGTCCCCGCTCCGCACCGTCGCCGTCGTCGGCCTCGGCACGATGGGCACCGGCATCGCCGAGGTCCTGGCCCGGGCCGGCCGTGACGTGATCGGCATCGACGTCGGCGAGGCGCAGACCGCGCAGGCCGTCGCCGCGCTGGAGGCGTCCACCGCCCGCGCCGTGCGGCGCGGACGCCTGACCGAGCAGGAGCGCGCCGCCGCTCTCGCCCGGGTCCGTACCGCCACCGAGCTGCGGGCCGCGGCCGACGCCGACCTCGTGATCGAGGTCGCGCCGGAGTCGTACGAGATCAAGCAGCAGATCTTCCGGGAGCTGGACGGGATCGTGCGCCCCGACACGATCCTGGCGACCGGCACCAACGCCCTGTCGGTGACCCGGCTGGCCGCGGACTCGGCCCGTCCCGAGCGCGTGCTGGGCCTGCACTTCTTCAACCCTGCGCCGGCGATGAAGCTGGTGGAGGTCGTCTCCTCCGTGCTGACCGCGCCGGCCGCCGTCTCGGCGGTCACCGATCTCACCCTGGACCTCGGCAAGGAGCCCGTCGCGGTGGGCGACCGGCCCGGTTTCGTCGCCGACGGGCTGCTGTTCGGGTACCTCAACCAGGCAGCGGCGATGTACGAGGCGAACTACGCCTCCCGCGAGGACATCGACGCCGCGATGCGGCTCGGCTGCGGGCTGCCGATGGGCCCGCTGGCGCTGCTGGACCTGATCGGCGTGGACACCGCGCGCACGGTCCTGGACGCCATGTACTCGGCCTCCCACGACCGTCTGCACGCCCCTGCGCCCATCCTCAAGCAGCTCAGCGAGGCCGGACTGACGGGCCGCAAGGCGGGGCGCGGCTTCTACACCTACGAGGCGCCCGGCAGCGCGACCGTGGTGCCGGACGCCCTGACACCGCGCGCGGACGAGGCTCCGGCCGCCGGCCGTCCGGTGCGCTCCGTCGGTGTCGCGGGCTCGGGCACCATGGCCTCCGGCATCGCGGAGGTGTTCGCCAAGGCCGGGTACGAGGTCGTCCTCGCCGCCCGCAGCGCGGAGAAGGCGCAGACGGCCAAGGCCCGCATCGGCAAGTCGCTGTCGCGCAGCGTCGACAAGGGCAGGCTCACCGCCGAGGCCGCCGCCGAGACGCTGGAGCGGATCACGCCGACGGGGACGTACGACGACTTCGCCGACGTCGACCTCGCCGTGGAGGCCGTCGCGGAGGACCTGGAGGTCAAGCGGCAGCTGTTCGCCGCCCTCGACAAGGTCTGCAGGCCCGGCGCGGTGCTGGCCACCACCACTTCGTCGCTGCCCGTCGTCGCCTGCGCCCGCGCCACCTCGCGCCCGCAGGACGTGATCGGCATGCACTTCTTCAACCCGGCGCCCGCCATGAAGCTGGTGGAGGTGGTCCGCACGGTGCTGACCGCGGACGATGTGCACGCCACCGTCCGCGAGGTCTGCTCCACGATCCGCAAGCACGCCGTGGACTGCGGCGACCGGGCCGGGTTCATCGTGAACGCGCTGCTGTTCCCGTACCTGAACAACGCGGTCAAGATGGTGCAGGAGCACTACGCGACGCTCGACGACATCGACGCGGCGATGAAGCTGGGCGGCGGCTATCCGATGGGCCCCTTCGAGCTGCTGGACGTGGTGGGGCTGGACGTGTCGCTGGCCATCGAGAAGGTGCTGCACCGCGAGTTCCGCGACCCGGGGCTGGCCCCGGCGCCGCTGCTCGAGCACCTGGTGGCCGCGGGCTGCCTCGGCCGCAAGACGGGCCGCGGCTTCCGCGAATATGCCCGCCGCTGAGCCCGGCCCCGGCGACTGGTTCCGGTCCGAGGAGGACTGGGGCGGACTGCTCGATCCGGCAGGGTCTCCCCCGCCCTTCGCGGGCGGGGGAATCCCCGGTCACGCGCATCGTTCCGCGCACATGCAGTACGTTCGGGTCATGTCCCAGCCCGCCAAGTCCTCACGTACACCAGCTACGCCCGACGCGCCGGAGAGCGCGGCCGGCAGCCGGGCCGCCGCCCAACGGCTCAAAATGCGCCGGGAGCTGGCGGCCGCGGCCATGGAGCTGTTCGCGACCAAGGGGTACGAGGCGACCACCGTCGACGAGATCGCGGCCGCGGCCGGCGTCGCGCGCCGCACCTTCTTCCGTCACTTCCGCTCCAAGGAAGAGGCGATCTTCCCGGACCACGACGACACCCTGGTCCGCGCCGAGGCCGTGCTCAACGCGGCGCCCGCGCACGAGCATCCGCTGGACACCGTGTGCCGCGGCATCAAGGAAGTCATGAAGATGTACGCGGCCCGGCCGGAGATCTCGGTCGCCCGCTACAAGCTCACGCGCGAGGTGCCCACCCTGCGCGAGGCCGAGATCGCGTCGGTGGCCCGCTACGAGCGCCTCTTCACCCGCTATCTGCTCGGCCACTTCGACGAGCACGCGCACGACGACGACGCCAACGACGACCCGCTGCTGGCGGAGGTCGCCGCGTCCGCCGTGGTCACCGCCCACAACCACGTCCTGCGGCGCTGGCTGCGGGCGGGCGGCCAGGGCGACGTGGAGGCGCAGCTCGACCACGCCTTCGCGATCGTGCGCAAGACGTTCGGCACGGGCATCGGCGCCGGGCGCGGCGCGGCGTCCTCGGCGCCGGCCTCCGCGGCGTCCGTGGAGGGCGAGGTGCTGGTGACGGTCGCCCGCACCGACGCCCCGCTGCACGAGATCATGCGCACCATCGAGCAGGCGCTCAAGGAGCGCTGAGACCGAGCGCCGGGACCTGCTCTTACCGTTTCCCCCTGTGACAACGGCCACCCACCGGGTGGCCGTTTTTGCACGTCAACGCCCCTTTTTCACCCCGCACAGGACCCCATTCGATCGATCATCGCTCATATGTTGCGTAAAGATTTCATCTGAGTGGAGTTTCTGGCACTCAGTGCCTTGCGGGGTGACACGCGGTGTCATACGTTGAAGGTGTCCGGGCTGTCCCCGCACTCATCCCCTGCGCGCCCGGCGCCTGCGTCACAGGCACTTTCACCCCCATCCCTCTGCAGCACCGACGTAACCCTCAGCGCCCCTCCCTCAGGGCGCTCACCGCCGGAGGCAACACCGTGACCGTGAAGGACATCCTGGACGCGATCCAGTCGCCCGAATCCACGTCGGCCGACATCGCGGCACTGCCGCTCCCCGAGTCGTACCGCGCGATCACCGTGCACAAGGACGAGACCGAGATGTTCGCGGGCATGGAGACCCGCGCCAAGGACCCGCGCAAGTCGATCCACCTCGACGAGGTGCCGCTGCCCGAGCTGGGCCCCGGTGAGGCCCTGGTGGCCGTGATGGCCTCCTCGGTCAACTACAACTCGGTGTGGACCTCGATCTTCGAGCCGCTGTCCACGTTCGGCTTCCTCGAGCGCTACGGCCGCACCAGCGAGCTGGCCAAGCGCCACGACCTGCCCTACCACATCATCGGCTCCGACCTGGCCGGCGTCGTCCTGCGCACCGGCCCGGGCGTCAACGCCTGGCAGCCCGGCGACGAGGTCGTCGCGCACTGCCTCTCCGTCGAGCTGGAGTCGTCCGACGGCCACAACGACACGATGCTCGACCCCGAGCAGCGCATCTGGGGCTTCGAGACCAACTTCGGCGGCCTGGCAGAGATCGCGCTTGTCAAGTCCAACCAGCTGATGCCCAAGCCGGGCCACCTCAGCTGGGAGGAGGCCGCGGCCCCGGGCCTGGTCAACTCCACCGCGTACCGCCAGTTGGTCTCCCGCAACGGCGCCGGCATGAAGCAGGGCGACAACGTGCTCATCTGGGGCGCCAGCGGCGGCCTCGGCTCCTACGCCACCCAGTTCGCCCTCGCCGGCGGCGCCAACCCGATCTGCGTCGTCTCCAGCGAGCAGAAGGCCGACATCTGCCGGTCGATGGGCGCCGACGCGATCATCGACCGCAACGCCGAGGGCTACAAGTTCTGGAAGGACGAGCACACCCAGGACCCCAAGGAGTGGAAGCGCTTCGGCAAGCGCATCCGCGAGCTGACCGGCGGCGAGGACATCGACATCGTCTTCGAGCACCCCGGCCGCGAGACCTTCGGCGCCTCGGTCTTCGTCACCCGCAAGGGCGGCACCATCACCACCTGCGCCTCCACCTCGGGCTACATGCACGAGTACGACAACCGCTACCTGTGGATGTCCCTGAAGCGCATCATCGGCTCCCACTTCGCCAACTACCGCGAGGCCTGGGAGGCCAACCGCCTCATCGCGAAGGGCAAGATCCACCCGACGCTCTCGAAGGTGTACTCGCTGGAGGACACCGGCCAGGCGGCGTACGACGTGCACCGCAACCTCCACCAGGGCAAGGTCGGCGTACTGTGCCTGGCCCCCGAGGAGGGCCTGGGCGTGCGCGACGAGGAGAAGCGCGCGCAGCACATCGACGCCATCAACCGCTTCCGGAACATCTGAGGAGCGCCGCATGACTGAGCGTCAGCCCGCCGGCGGAAGGCGGGAGAAGGACCGGCCGTGGCTCATGCGCACGTACGCCGGTCACTCCACGGCCGAGGCGTCCAACGAGCTGTACCGGCGCAACCTCGCCAAGGGGCAGACGGGTCTGTCGGTCGCCTTCGACCTGCCGACCCAGACCGGCTACGACTCCGACCACATCCTCGCCCGCGGCGAGGTGGGCCGGGTCGGTGTGCCCGTCGCGCACCTCGGCGACATGCGCCGGCTGTTCCAGGACATCCCCCTGGAGCAGATGAACACCTCGATGACCATCAACGCCACCGCCATGTGGCTGCTGGCGCTCTACCAGGTCGTCGCGGAGGAGCAGGGTGCGGACATCACCAAGCTCCAGGGCACGACCCAGAACGACATCGTCAAGGAGTACCTGTCCCGGGGGACGCACGTCTTCCCGCCGGGGCCGTCCCTCCGCCTGACGACGGACATGATCGCGTACACGGTCTCGCACATCCCGAAGTGGAACCCGATCAACATCTGCAGCTACCACCTGCAGGAGGCGGGCGCCACGCCGGTGCAGGAGATCGCGTACGCGATGTCCACCGCGATCGCCGTGCTCGACGCGGTGCGCGACAGCGGCCAGGTGCCCCAGGAGCGCATGGGTGACGTGGTCGGCCGCATCTCCTTCTTCGTGAACGCGGGCGTCCGCTTCGTCGAGGAGATGTGCAAGATGCGGGCCTTCGGGCGGATCTGGGACCGCATCACCCGTGAGCGGTACGGCATCGAGAACCCCAAGCACCGCCGCTTCCGCTACGGCGTCCAGGTCAACTCCCTCGGACTGACCGAGGCGCAGCCGGAGAACAACGTCCAGCGGATCGTCCTCGAGATGCTGGCCGTCACCCTCTCCAAGGACGCCCGCGCCCGCGCCGTGCAGCTGCCCGCCTGGAACGAGGCGCTCGGCCTGCCCCGCCCCTGGGACCAGCAGTGGTCCCTGCGCATCCAGCAGGTGCTGGCCTACGAGAGCGACCTGCTGGAGTACGGCGACCTCTTCGAGGGCTCGAAGGTGGTCGAGGCGAAGGTGGACGAGCTGGTCGCCGCGTCCCTCGCGGAGATCGAGCGCATCCAGGAGATGGGCGGCGCGATGGCCGCCGTCGAGTCCGGCTACCTCAAGTCCCAGCTCGTCGCCTCGCACGCCGAGCGCCGGGCCCGGATCGAGTCCGGCGAGGAGAAGATCATCGGTGTCAACGCCTTCGAGGGCACCGAGCCGAACCCGCTGACCGCCGACCTGGACACCGCGATCCAGACCGTCGACCCGGCGGTGGAGGCCCGCGTCATCGCCTCGCTCCAGCACTGGCGCGACACCCGGTACCAGCCGCCCTTCAACCACCCGCGCCCCTGCAAGGCGCTGGAGAAGCTGAAGGAGGCCGCCAAGGGCACCGACAACCTCATGGAGGCCACCCTCGAGTGCGCCCGCGCCGGCGTCACGACGGGCGAGTGGGCCGGGGCGCTGCGCGAGGTGTTCGGCGAGTTCCGCGCGCCGACCGGCGTGTCGTCGGCGCCGGTGGCGGTCTCCGCCGAGGAGGGCTCGGCGCTCGCCACGGTCCGCCGCAAGGTGGAACTGACGGCCGGGGAGATGGGCGTCGGCAAGCTCCGCTTCCTGGTCGGCAAGCCCGGCCTGGACGGCCACTCCAACGGCGCCGAGCAGATCGCCGTGCGGGCCCGCGACGCCGGGTTCGAGGTGGTCTACCAGGGCATCCGGCTCACCCCGGAGCAGATCGTGGACGCCGCCCTCGCGGAGGACGTGCACGCGGTGGGCCTGTCCATCCTGTCCGGCTCGCACGCGCAGCTCGTGCCGGACGTGCTCGAACGGCTCCGTGTGGCCGGTGCCACAGATATACCGGTGATCGCCGGTGGCATCATCCCCAACGGTGACGCCGAAGACCTGCGGGCCGCCGGTGTGGCCGCGGTCTTCACCCCGAAGGACTTCGACATCACCGGCATCATCGGCCGGATCGTCGACGAGATCCGGAACGCGAACAAGCTCGACCCCCTGGAGGTCCCCGCATGACGACCGTGAACCGCCTTCGCCCCCGCCGCTCGTGTCTGGCGGTCCCGGGAAGCAACCCGCGCTTCCTGGAGAAGGCGCAGGGCCTCCCGGCGGACCAGGTCTTCCTGGACCTGGAGGACGCCTGCGCGCCGCTCGCCAAGCCGGAGGCACGGCACACCATCGTCAAGTTCCTCAACGAGGGCGACTGGACCGGCAAGACCCGCGTCGTGCGCGTCAACGACTGGACGACCGAGTGGACGTACCGCGACGTCGTGACGGTCGTCGAGGGCGCCGGCCAGAACCTCGACTGCATCATGCTGCCGAAGGTCCAGGACGCGCAGCAGGTCGTCGCGCTGGACCTGCTGCTCACGCAGATCGAGAAGACCATGGGCTTCGAGGTCGGCAAGATCGGCATCGAGGCGCAGATCGAGAACGCCCAGGGCCTCAACAACGTCAACGAGATCGCGCAGGCCTCCCAGCGGGTCGAGACGATCATCTTCGGCCCGGCCGACTTCATGGCGTCCATCAACATGAAGTCGCTGGTCGTCGGCGAGCAGCCGCCCGGCTACCCGGCGGACGCCTACCACTACATCCTGATGAAGATCCTGATGGCCGCCCGCGCCAACAACCTCCAGGCGATCGACGGCCCCTACCTCCAGATCCGCAACGTGGAGGGCTACCGCGCCGTCGCCCAGCGCGCCGCCGCCCTCGGCTTCGACGGCAAGTGGGTGCTGCACCCGGGCCAGGTCGAGGCGTCCAACGAGATCTTCTCGCCGTCGCAGGAGGACTACGACCACGCCGAGCTGATCCTGGACGCGTACGACTACTACACGTCCGAGGCGGGCGGCAAGAAGGGCTCGGCGATGCTCGGCGACGAGATGATCGACGAGGCCAGCCGCAAGATGGCCCTGGTCATCTCGGGCAAGGGCCGCGCCGCCGGCATGCAGCGCACCAGCAAGTTCGAGATCCCGGAGGGCTGAGCGCGATGCAGTTCGGACGCACCTACGAGGAGTTCGAGGTCGGGGCGACCTACAAGCACTGGCCCGGGAAGACGGTCACGGAGTACGACGACCACCTGTTCTGCCTCCTCACCATGAACCACCACCCGCTCCACATGGACACGAACTACGCCGAGAAGACGACGGACTTCGGCAAGAACGTGGTGGTCGGCAACTACGTCTACTCGCTCCTGCTCGGCATGTCGGTCCCCGACATCTCCGGCAAGGCGATCGCCAACCTGGAGATCGAGTCGCTCAAGCACGTGGCGCCGACCTTCCACGGCGACACCGTCTACGGCCAGACCACCGTGCTCGACAAGTGGCCCTCGAAGTCGAAGAACGACCGGGGCATCGTCCACGTCGAGACCAAGGGCTACAAGCAGGACGGCACGCTGGTCTGCGTCTTCCGCCGCAAGGTGATGGTGCCGACCGAGACGTACATCAAGGAGCGCGGCGGCGAGCAGCCGGGCCGCCCCGAGCTGAAGGAACAGGGGAAGTAGATGAGCCGCCTCGCCCAGACCCACGGTCTCACGGACGTGCAGACGGAGATCCTCTCCACCGTCCGTGACTTCGTGGACAAGGAGATCATCCCGGTCGCCACCGAACTGGAGCACCGGGACGAGTACCCGCAGGACATCGTCGACGGGCTGAAGGAACTGGGCCTGTTCGGCCTGATGATCCCGGAGGAGTACGGGGGCCTGGGCGAGTCGCTCCTCACCTACGCGCTGTGCGTGGAGGAGATCGCCCGCGGCTGGATGTCGGTGTCCGGCATCATCAACACGCACTTCATCGTGGCGTACATGCTGAAGCAGCACGGAACGCAGGAGCAGAAGGACCACTTCCTGCCCCGCATGGCCGCCGGCGACATCCGGGGCGCCTTCTCCATGTCGGAGCCGGCGCTCGGCTCGGACGTCTCCGCCATCTCCTCGAAGGCGGTGAAGGACGGCGACGAGTACGTCCTGAACGGCCAGAAGATGTGGCTGACGAACGGCGGCACGTCGTCGCTGGTGGCCGTTCTCGTCAGGAGTGACGAGGGTCACCCCGAGGGCACGGCGCCGCACAAGTCGATGACGACCTTCCTGGTGGAGAAGGAGCCCGGCTTCGGCGAGGTCCGGCCCGGCCTCACCATCCCCGGCAAGATCGACAAGATGGGCTACAAGGGCGTCGACACGACCGAGCTCATCATGGACGGCCTGCGCATTCCGGCCGACCGGGTGCTCGGCGGCGTCACCGGCCGAGGTTTTTACCAAATGATGGACGGCGTCGAGGTCGGCCGCGTGAATGTGGCGGCGCGTGGCTGCGGCGTCGCTCAGCGTGCCTTCGAGCTGGGTGTCCAGTACGCCCAGCAGCGTCACACTTTCGGCAAGCAGATCGCCCAGCACCAGGCCATCCAGTTCAAGCTGGCGGAGATGGCTACCAAGGTGGAGGCGGCGCATGCGATGATGGTGAACGCTGCACGCAAAAAGGACTCGGGCGAACGAAACGACCTGGAGGCGGGGATGGCCAAGTACCTCGCCTCCGAGTACTGCAAGGAGGTCGTGGAGGACGCCTTCCGGATCCACGGCGGGTACGGCTTCTCCAAGGAGTACGAGATCGAGCGGCTCTACCGCGAGGCTCCGATGCTTCTGATCGGTGAAGGCACCGCCGAGATCCAGAAAATGATCATCGGCCGCCGACTGCTCGAAGAGTATCGATTCCAGGGTTAGATGTCCGGATACGGGGTGTTTTCTTGGAGAAGAAGGTCACACCCCGTAGGCACTGTTCGGCCGCCGACTCGGCTTCCTGGCTTACCCAGTTGCGGTCGATAGCCGCTACGATCGCCGGAAAGCCGCCGTCCCCCGTCAGAGCGCGGCATCATCCGCTACGAAGGTCATCCATGCCCCACAGCCCAACCTCTGCACCTCGCGACAGCCTCGCCGGCGTACGCCTCGCGCGCGGAGCATCGCCGTGGCTTCTGCCGACCGTCGCCACCGCAGCCGTCAGCCTGCTCCGCGCCCGCCGCTCGGGCGCGGCCAAGGCCGTCGCCGTCCCCGCCACCGCGCTCGCGGCGGGGATGCTGTGGTTCTTCCGCGACCCCGAGCGCGAGATCACCCAGGGCCGGGTCATCTCGCCCGCCGACGGTGTGGTGCAGAGCATCATGCCGTGGAAGGACGGCCGCACCCGCGTCGCGATCTTCATGAGCCCGCTCAACGTCCACGTCAACCGCGCCCCGCTGTCGGGCACGGTGACCTCGGTCGAGCACATCCCCGGTGGCTTCGTTCCCGCCTTCAACAAGGAGAGCGAGAACAACGAGCGGGTGGTGTGGCACTTCGACACCGAGCTCGGTGACATCGAGATGATCCAGATCGCCGGCGCGGTGGCCCGCCGCATCGTCCCCTACGTGCCGCAGGGCACGAAGGTCGAGCAGGGCGACCGGGTCGGTCTGATCCGCTTCGGCTCGCGCGTCGACCTGTACCTGCCGGAGGGCGTGGAGGTCGCGGTCGAGGTGGGGCAGAAGACGGTGGCTGGGGTGACTCGCATTGACCGTGATTGATCCACAGACCCAGGCCGGCTGGGTGCCCGAGGCCGACGAGGTGGACGACGAGGAGGAGATGCCGCTCTCGCTGCGCCTCTCGATAGCGGACACCCTCACCCTCGGCAACGCCACGTGCGGGTTCATGGCGGTGTACTTCACCACCACCGGCATCCTGATCCCGCACCTGACGGGCAGCGAGGAGTCGGGCATGGCCCGGCACAGCGCGGCCACCGCGGTGATCCTGATGCTGTGCGCGGCGATCTTCGACCTGTTCGACGGTCTGGTCGCGCGCAAGCTGCGCTCCTCGCCCATGGGCGCCGAGCTGGACAACCTGTCCGACCTGATCAGCTTCGGGCTGGCGCCGGCGTACTTCGTGCTGGTCTACGGGATGGTCGCGCACGACGCGTATCAGCGGGTCGCGGCGGTGGGCGCGATCGTGGTGCTGCTGGCGGTGGTGCTGAGACTCGCGAGATTCTCCTGCGTCACCGTGAAGGACGGCACCTTCCAGGGCATGCCGTCGCCGTTCGGCGCGCTGACGGTGGTCTCCATCGTGCTGCTGGAGCTGCCCTTCGTGGCGACGCTCCTCGCGATCATCGGTACGGCCTGGCTGATGGTGAGCCGGGTCGAGTACCCCAAGCCGCGGGGGCGCCTCGCGGTGGCGATGCTGTCGTGGATCGTCCTGTCGATGGGCCTGCTGGCCGGCTGGGCGTTCGACGCGCCGAGCGGGCAGCTGCTGCTCCAGACGGGGTGTGCGCTGCAGCTGGTGATGGGCGCGGTGATCCCGCTGTTCGCCACCGCTCGCAGGGTGAACAACTTCCGCGGCAACCGGCGCGAGGCGCGGGCGGCGCAGTTGCCGTAGCGGCATTGCTTGTGAGGGCCCCGGACCCGGGTCGGGTCCGGGGCCCTCTGCTCAGGGGCTGTCTGACGATTCCCGGCTGCCGCGCGGCGCGGTGGGTGCTACTTCCAGACCGCGACCGGTTCGCTCCCGCCGCCTTCGACCCACTCGACGCCGGTCGGCGCGCCGCTGTCGCCGGCGTCGGTGAGGTGGATGTCGCAGGCCTCGTACGACTCGCCCTTCGGCGCCTTGCCGAACGCCTCGGAGTCGTGGTCGTCCGTGCACTTGTCGAAGGTCGCCGCCTCTTCGCAGGAGAGGTCGCCGTTCTCGTCCACGGGTGGGGCTCGGGAAGCCGGTCATGACGTTCAGCAGGGTGAGCCGGCCGCATGTCCGACGACGTGCGCAGCCTCGGCGAACTGCGGGGCCAAGGACTTGCTGCGGCGCGCCGCCGAACGGGCCGTCGACGCCGAGGACCGGCCGCTGCACGCCGCGAGCCTGTCCCGCCTCGCGACCGTGGAACACCTCGAGGGCAGGCTGCGCTCGGCGATCGACACGCACCGCCGGGCGCCGGCCGCGCTCACCCGGCACACGAGCGCGGGGCTGGAGATGGAGGTCCGTATCCGGCTGGGCAGCACCTGTGCGGCGGCGGGCCGCCGGGCCGAGGCGCGGCACGAGTACGTGACCGCGCTCTCCCTGCCGGGCGCCACCGACTTCCCCCGCCAGTTCGGCCGGGCGCGGGACGGGCTCAGCGGCATGGACCGAGCCCCGTCCGGTGCCGACGCCGGCGTGGACGCCCCCAGACCCCCGGGCCCGTGCCCACCCCCGCACCCGACTCGGTCGGGACGGAAGCGAGCCGCACACGGCCCGTCCGGGGTTCGAGGACGAGGCCCGTTCTGGCCTACGCCAGGAAGTCGCGGGCGATGCGCTCCGCGACCCGCTCCAGGATCGGGCCGGCCTCCGCGATGCACTTCGCCACGTCCGGCTCCACATCCGTCAGCGGATACGCCCGCCGGATCCCGGCCCTCCCCAGCGCCTCCGCCGGCAGCGCCAGCCGACCGCACACCGCGACGACCTCCTTGCCCGCGGCCCGGGCCGCCGCCGCGACGCCCGCCGGAGCCTTTCCGTGCAGGGTCTGCTCGTCCAGCGAGCCCTCCCCCGTGATCACGAGATCCGCCCGCTCCAGCGCCGGCGCGAAGCCCAGCACGTCCAGCATCACCTCGATGCCGGCCCGGAACCGCGCCCCGAGCAGCAGCGCGCCGTAGCCGATGCCGCCCGCCGCACCCGCGCCCGGCGAGGCCGCGTACTCGGCGGCCCGCGACCCCACGGTCTCCTCCAGCACCTTCGCGAAGTGCGCGAGGGCCGCGTCCAGCGCCTCCACGTCCTCGGGGGACGCGCCCTTCTGCGGGCCGTAGACGGCCGGGGCGCCCTTGGGGCCGGTCAGCGGGTTGTCGACGTCGCTCGCGAGCACCAGCTCGACGTCCTTCAGGCGCGGGTCCAGTCCCGACAGGTCGGCCGAGGCCACCTCGGCGAGAGCGCCGCCACCGGGCGCGACGGGCTCCCCGTCGCCGCGCAGGAACCGCGCGCCCAGCGCGGACAGCATGCCCGCGCCGCCGTCGGTGGTCGCGCTGCCGCCGACCCCGAACACGATCGTCCGCGCGCCCGCGTCCAGCGCGGCCCGCAGCAGCTCGCCCGAGCCGTACGTGGAGGCGGTCAGCGGGGCCAGTACACCGGCCGGCAGCCGCTGGAGCCCGCTCGCCTCGGCCATCTCCACGACCGCGGTGCCGTCGCGCAGCGCGAACGCCGCCGTCACCTCGTCACCGAGGGGCCCGGCGACCCGCACCTCCCGGCGTTCGAAGCCGGCCGCGACCGCCGCGGCCACGGTGCCGTCGCCGCCGTCGGCCACCGGCAGCGCCTCGGCCTCGACGTCCGGCACGACCCGGCGCAGACCGGCCGCGACCCGCTCGGCGACCTCGACGGCCGTCAGCGAACCCTTGAACTTGTCCGCGGCGACGAGCACCCGGCGGGCCCCGTCCACTGCAGCGTCAGCCACCTTGCTCTCCCCTTGCTGTTCGAGCCTTGCGCACGTCAAGGCAGTCGCGCCGCTGCGACCCTAACCGGAGCACACCCTCGCCGTCATGCCCCGACCGCTTCGTGGAACGCCCCCGCGGGCCGGCGGTCACCGGTGGAGGTGCCCGGCCGGGCGCGGGAGGCGCTCGGTGAAGACGATGTCGCACGGCACGAGCCGCTCGGGAAGCCGTCCGGTGAGGAAGGACGTCAGCTCGGCTTTCCTCTCGTGTTCCGTGCGGGGCGGGAACATCCGGTGCCGCGGCGCGGCGGGACCCTGCCACGGGACGGCGAACCGGAAGTGGTCGCGGGTGGCGGCCGGCGGCACGAGCCACAGGTCGAACTCGCCGCGGTCCGTTCGGGGGGTCCAGCGCAGGCGGGGGGTCCAGCCGTTCTCCTCGGCGAGGGAGCACGCCTCCTCCGGGTCGACGGCCGCGGCTTCCGCGGCGGTGGAGCGTCCGGGCAGGTAGGTGCGGCGCAGCCGGTGCGCGTCCCGCAGGCGGGCGTTAACCAGGGATCGGTAGCCGAACGCGCGGGTTCTGCGGTCCACCTGACCCGCGAGGACCGGCAGGGTGAGTTCCGTGCCGTCCTGCCAGTCCGGCTCCGTCACGGGTGCCTCGCAGCCCACGTGGAGCACCGCGTCGTAGCGGAAGAGCGTCATCTCGTTGCGGGCGGCGCCGCGCCGCGGTGCCGTCTCCACCGCCGTGACGGCACCGAGCCGGGCGGGCAGGCCGTGCAGATAGCCGGGTGACAGGAGCAGCTCGCCGTCCCGGCGCAGTTCGCGGGTGATCTTCCGGGCGATCCGCTCGGGCGGGGTGCCGGGCGTGGCGCGGCGGTGGTGCTTGAGGCACGCGAACTCTTCGAGGAGGTCCCCGTTGCGCAGGTCGCCGAGGAAGATGTGGCCGCCGGGGCGCATCGCCGGCACGATCCGGTGGAGGACGTCTTCCAGGTAACGGGTCGACGGGAAGTACTGGATGACGGAGTTGAGGACCGCCACGTCGTATCCCCCGTGCCGGGAGGGCGGGGCGGGTGCGGTGGCGGACGCCTCGTGCACCGTGATGGACGGCGGCGCCGGGTGCGTGCGGCTCAGCCGTGCGGCGAGAGCGGTGAGGACCCGCACGGATTCGGGGGAGAGGTCGGTGGCCGTGTACTCCCGCAGCGCTCCCCGGGCTGTCAGGCGGGACATCAACAGCCCGGTGCCGGCGCCCAGTTCCAGCAGCCGGGTCGGCTCGAGTGCCAGGATCCGCGCCACGGTCGTGGCCACCCACTCGGCCATGTCGTCGGCGGGGACGGGGCGACCGGTGAAGCTGTCCGTCCATCCGGCGGTCGGTGGGCTCTCGCCGCGGTAGCAGTCGTCGAAGACCGACCGCCAGGTGTCGACCGTCTCCGCATCGGGCGGCGCGAGGCCCTCAGCCGCCGCACCGGCGCCGTCCCGCTGCGGGCCGTGCGCGGGCACGACGTGGGCGGTCAGGCCGCCGCCTGCGGCGAGGTGGACGTCGGCCTGTTCCACGGCCGGATGGGAGCGGAGCCGGTCCCGCACGGTGTCGAGGTCGCACGGCTGGAGGGGCGAGCGGTGTCCGTTCTCTTCCGGCATGGGCTCATCCTTGGGGGCGAGGTCTCAGAACTCCACATAGCCGACTGTCGCGTCGTCGTGTGCCTTCTCGTCGCCGGGGCCGTCCTGACGGGCGGCTGCGTACTCCGCCTTCCGTACGGAGTCCACCAGTGCCCGGGGCCCCTCGCCCGCCAGCAGGCCGAGCAGTTCCGGCCAGCCGAACAGGGAGAAGACGTCGACCGCACGTGCGGCGCCGTCGGTGAGGAGGGCCGCCCGGGTGAGGCCGTCCGGGCCGCCCAGCGGGAGGGTTCCGGTGTGCGCGTGCTCCGCCGCGGCGGGGTCCGCGGCGGCGATCCAGTAGCCCTCGGGGCGGTTGGTGTACGCGCTCTTCATGAGGGCGTACCGCACGGCCCGTTCCTCGGCGCTCTCGCGGGTGAGGTTCGCGGTGCCGCCGCTGTTCTCCTGCGCGCGGAGGCGGGAGACGGTGTCCGCGAGGCGGTGGTCGGTCGTCGCCCGGACCCCGTCGGGACTCTCCACGACGAGGGTCGTGTCGCACAGGAGCAGGAAGTCGGCGCGGCCGGGTGAGGTGCGCAGCAGGCATACCGCGGCGGCCGGTGTGGTGGGCCGGCCCAGGTCGCAGTGGCCGCCGTGGTCCCCGCGTACGGCCGCGACGGCCTGGGCGAGCAGGTCGGTCAGAGCGCCTTGCGGGCTGGAGCGGTGCACGTCGGCGAGGCGGGCGGCGAGGCGGGCGCTGTACCAGGCGGCTCCGTGCCGGCAGCCGGAGACCAGCCCGGGCGGCTGGGTCACCCCGTCCAGGACGCCCAGCAGGTTGCCGGCGTGTACGCAGGCGTCCTCGTTGGCGGCCCGGCCGGGTGCGGGGGCCGTGAACAGCCGGACGGCCCTCACGGCCGTGCCGCCCGGGGCCCCCGGCCCCGGGCGCGGCCCGACCTGTCCAGGAACGCCTCGACGATGGGCAGTTCGGGGGCGAGGATGTCCTGGGGAAGGCCGTCGAGGGGGAAGAAGCGCAGCCTCCTGGTCTCCGCGCCGTCCGCAGCCGGCCGGCCGCCCGCGATCCGGGCGGTGTAGGCCGCCGTCACGTTGTAGATCTCGTCGCCGTGCGGGTATCGGTAGTAGTAGTCGGCACCGGAGTAGACGCCGAAGAGTTCGAGGTCGCGGATGTCCAGGCCGGTCTCCTCGCGGACCTCGCGCACCCCCGTCTCCTCGAAGGACTCCCCCGGTTCCATGAGGCCGCCCGGCAGCCCCCAGTCTCCGGTGTCGACGCGTTCCACGAGAAGCAGCCTGTCCTGGTCGTCGGTGATGAGCACCGAGGTGCCCGGGAGCAGGAGTGGCCGGGAGCCCACCAGTTTCCGCAGGTCCATCACGTAGTTCATGAAGCGCTCACTGTTCCTTCTGCCGCCGCGGCCTCCGTCGTGCCGCGGGCGTCGCCGGCGGCGGCGTTGATGATCCGGCTGTGTTCATGGAGCTCGGCGATGGTCTCGCAGATCCTGTCCACGGTGTCCACGCCCATGTGACTGTAGAGGGGCAGGGTGAGCAGGGTGCGGGAGAGGCTTTCGGTGGCGGGCAGTGCCGTGGGGCGGCGGGCGAGGGTGCGGTAGGCGGTCTGGGTGTGCAGGGGTGGGTCGAAGTAGGTGCGGGTGTCGATGTTCTCGGCGTCCAGGGCCGCTGCCAGTCGGCCGCGTGTCAGGCCCAGCCGGCCGGCGTCGATCCGTACCGTGAAGTCCTTGTACGTGCTGGTGGCGCCGTCGGGGACGGACTGGAAGCCGAGCCCGGGCAGCTGGGCCAGCCGGCTGCGGTAGCGGTCGGCGAGTTCGGCCCGCTGGGCGAGGCGGCCGGGCAGGGCGCGCAGGGCGGCCCTGCCGATCACCGCGTTGATCTCGGTCATCCGGCCGTTGAGGCCGATCATGCGGGCGTCGTAGTCGCCGGGGTTGCCGTATTCGCGTGCCTGACGGAGGTCGGCCGCGAGGGCGGTGGAACGGGTGGCGACGAGGCCGCCTTCGCCTGCGGGGAGCACCTTGGTCGGGCTGAGGCTGAAGACTTCGGCGATTCCCTTGCCTCCGGCCATGGTTCCGTCGGGGTAGCGGGCGCCGAAGGCGTGTGCCGCGTCCAGGACCAGGGGAATGCCGCGGTCCTCGGTGTGCCGGTGGAGGGTGTCCGCGTCGCAGCAGACCCCGAAGGTGTGCACGCCGATGACGGCCCCGGTGTCGCCGGTGAGCGCGGCGGCGGCCGAGTCGGTGTCCAGGGTGTAGGTGGACGGGTCGCAGTCGGCGAGTACGGGGGTCAGGCCGTGCCATGCGGCGGCGTGGCCTGTCGCCATGAAGGTGAAGCTCGGCAGGACGGCGTCCCCGGTCGTGCCCAGAGCGCGCAGGGTCAGCATCAGACCGGTGGTGCAACTGCTGACGGCCACGACGTCGGCCACGCCGAGGAACTCTGCGGCCTCCTCCTCGAAGGCCCGTACGTGCCTGGCGGAGGTGAGCATCCCCGACTCCAGGACGGTGCGGATCTCCGTCATCAGTGCGGCGTCCGTCGCCAGGGTGGGGCGCGTCACCGGTACGCGTCGGCCGAAGCGCGGGACGCCGCCGGCCACGGCGGGGAGGCGGCCCATCAGTTCATCACTGCGGCCATGCCGCCCACACCGGTCGGTCCGTGGCTGGAGCGCAGTTGTCCGACGATCTCGCGTATCCCCGCGGAGACCGTCCATCCCGGACGGAAACCGAGGCTCTTCTCCAGGCCGTCGAAGTCGACCCGGTAGTCGCGCCGGTCGGAGCCGCCCGGCGTCTGCAGCAGCCGGGCCTGGGGCACGGCTTCACCGACCATGCGGGCCACATCGGCGATGCGGTAGTTCTCGCTGGTGACACCGCAGTTGTGGATGAGTTCGGGGCAGGTGGCGGTGAGGGAGGCCAGGGCCACTCCCGCGGCGTCGCGTACGTGGAGGAAGGGGCGCCACTGCTCGCCGCCGACGAGGTTGATGACGCCGTCCCATGTCGCGTCGGCCGTCATCCGGTTGACCACGAGGTCGAAGCGCATGCGGGGCGACCAGCCGTAGAGCGTGGAGAACCGCAGGATGCGGGCGCGCAGTCCGCGGTCGCGGGCGGAGAGCAGGTGGTGTTCGGCGAAGACCTTCGACTTCGCGTACACGGACTGCGGGGCGACGGGTGACCAGGTGTGGGCCATGTGGTCGGCGGCCACTCCGTAGTTGCTGCAGGTCGAGGCGAAGGCGAGTTCGCGGATGTCGTGGCGGTGGCATGCCTCGGCCAGTCTGACGGTGGCCAGGTAGTTGGTCTCCCAGGCGGTGTCGGGGTCGGCGCCGCAGGCCGGGTCGCCGACCACCGCGGCCAGGTGGACGACGTGGTCGACGTGGCGCAGGACGCCGCTCCACTCCTCCGGGGTGCGGATGTCCCCGGCGACCTCGGTGAGGTCTCCCGGCGGGAGGGGGCTCTCGTCGCGTGGCCGGGTGTCGAGGGTGAAGACCCGCCAGCCCTGGGCGAGTGCCTGGGCGGTCAGCACCGTGCCGACGTAGCCGTTCCCTCCGGTGACCAGCAGCGTCCTCATGTGATCCGGGCCTTTCGATCGGGGCGGGTGGGGTGCGGGGCTCGTTCACCGGTGCAGTCGCGCGGCGAGGGTCCGCAGCGGCACGGGGCTGAGCAGTTCCTCGGGGTGCAGGCCCTGGAAGCCTGCGCGGCCCAGTTCGCGGGCCACGGCGACGGCGGCGGCCGCGCTTCCGCCCGCCGCCGCGTAGGGAAGGCCGGTCCCCACCTCGGCACCCGGGTGGTATCTGCCGATCGCCGCGCACAGCGCTTCCTCCGCGGCGTCGCGCGGTGGGCGGACGGCGGCGGCCGGGGCGGTGGTGTCGTGTGTCTCCCGGGTGTGCCCGGGCAGCGCCTGCCAGTCCCTGAGGTCGTCCGGGTCGTGCGGCGGACGGTCGCAGAGCACGATCCGGTCGGGCGGGACGAGGTCCGCGTGGGCCGCGACCGAGGCCCGTACGTGGTCCAGCAGCGGGACGAGGCCGGGGCGCCGGTGTGTCCCCGCGACGTACGCCTCCAGGCCGGCCCGTCCCGGGCGGTGCGCGGCGGGCACGGCGAACACCCGTGCCGTGGCGGCGCCGGGGGCCGAGCGCAGGCACTCGGTCAGCCGGGGAACGTTGACCCAGCTGGGTCCGGCGAGCTGCCAGCCGGCCGGCAACCGGGCGGGTGGGAAGCCGAGTTCGGTGGTCAGGGCGGCCGACTCCGGGTCGGTGCCGGCCGGGGCCTCGGCCCAGCGTCCGATCAGGGCGGTGACGGCGTGCAGGAGCGTGCCGGTGGTGTGCCGGTCGAGCACGGACCGGTGGGCCAGCAGGGACAGTTCGACGACCGGCCCGTCCAGGAGCACTTCCAGGTGGGCGTCGAGTGCGTCGTCGGTCTTGCCCGGGTTCTTCCACCGCAGTGTCATGTCGGGTGCGGTGTCGGGTTCGATGTACCAGGCCCGGGACAGCACGTCGGAGGCGAAGTAGTTGTATCCGACGCCGATCCGCACGGGGTGGCCGCGCTCGGCCTCCGCGCGGGCCTTGGCGTCGCGCATGTCCCAGTAGGAGTGGTGGGCGTGTTCCCACGCGTCCATCGCCGAGTTCTTGACGGCGCGCAGCGCCAGGCCGGCGGTGGTGGCGCCCGTCAGGTCGATGCGTACCGGAGCTCGCTGGAAGAAGCAGCCCACCACGTGTTCCAGCTCCGGCGGGCGGTTGGCGAACGACGACTGGAGGACGAAGCGGTCGTGGCCGCTGTGTGCGCCCAGCAGGACGGCGTAGGCGGCCAGGTAGACCAGGGACGGCAGCGTGCGGTGGCGGCGTGCCAGCGTCTCCACGCGCGCGTGGAGGTGTGCGGAGCGCAGGGCCGCCTTGTGATAGACGGCGGTCGGCTGCCCGGTGCCCGGACCCGTGAGCGGCCGCCCCGTCGCGGGCTCCGTGGTGTCTGACGCTCCGCCGGCCGGTGCGGTGTCCGCGGCCGCGGGGCGGAATCCGGGGAAGGTGGCCCGGGGTGCCTGGCTGAAGCATTCGTGGAGGTGGTCGAGGACGCGTTTGCGGTGCTCGTGGAGGTCCTCGCTCCGTTCGTGCCTCGCCTGTTCGCCGGGGGTGCGGGCGGCGGGATGGCGCGTGGGGCGCGGCCCGGCGCCGAGCAGGGCCGCGAAGTCGCGCCACAGCGCTTCGATGCCCGCGCCGTCGGCCGCGATGTGATTGACCACGATGATCAGGCGGAACGGCCGGCCGGCGGAGGTCATCAGGGCGAATCGCACCGGCAGGTCGGTCTCGGGGTCCATGGGGGGCCGGGCGCAGCGGGAGGTGAGCTCGGCCGGGCTCTGTCCCGGCTCCAGGCTCAGTACGGGTACGTCGACGGGCCGGGGCGGGTGGACACGTTGCACCGGGCGCCCGTCGGGTCCCTGCGGGAAGGTGGTGCGCAGCGACTCGTGGCGGCGCAGGAGTTCCTGGACGGCCGCGGTGACCTGTTCCCGCGACGCGGATTCCGGGACGGCCCAGGACGTCGCGATCTTCGAGCTGCCCTCGGTCCGCAGGAAGCGGACGTACCAGTAGTTCTCCTGGCCCCAGGCCAGTGGTGCGTCGGAGGCGGTCGGCGGGTGCGCGGTGCGGTGTCCGGACATCCGGGTGCCCCCTCTACGCGCTCTTGCGGTAGACGGTGACGCACGGGCCGGGGTGACGGAACGGCTCACCGTTCCAGCCGCTCCAGCGTGCCTCCCTCGTCAGCCCCGCCAGGGATGCCATGAGGTCCAGCTCGGAGGGCCATGAGTACCGGAAGGACATCGGGAGGAACCGGGTGTTGGCCGGGGTCAGCACGATCTGCTGGCGGTTGAACCGCTGGGCGACGGGGTCGTGCACCGAGGCCAGGAGCACGGTCTGGTCGTCGCCGACGTACATGGTCTCGGTGATCTGTTCCGAGCCGTAGTGCTCGGCGGTCAGGACGAAGGTCTGCAGGACGAACGCGCCGCCGGGGCGCAGCCGGGCGGTGACGTGCTGGAAACAGCGCACCTGGGCCTCCTGGCTGAGCAGCAGGAAGAACGTGTTGAACACGCAGTAGACCAGGCTGAATTCGCCCTCGACGGGCACGTCGGTGAAGTCCGCCTCGACGATGCGGAGTTCGTCGCCTCCGGGTTTGGCGCGCAGTTGTTCGATCATCTTGGGCGAGGACTCGACGGCGGTCACCGGTACCCCGTGGCGGGCCAGCGGGAGCGCGACGCGTCCGGTGCCCACGCCGAGTTCGAGTGCGGGGCCGCCCTGCGCGGCCTTCGCCAGGAAGGCGCTCGCCTCCTCCTCGTCGTCGCCGACCGCCCATTCGGTGGTGTCGTAGGTGTCGAGCCGGTCCCAGGAATCGGCGCTGTCGAACGGCTTCATGTGGCTGTCCCTTCGTCCTCCGGCTGCCGGGTGCCGGGCGGCTGCATCGCCGTCCAGGTCCTGTCGATGTAGGACAGGCAGGCGTCCTTGGGCCCGCTGAAGCCTTCGGCCCGCCATCCGCCGGGCAGCGGGGTGCCGCCGGCCCACAGGGAGTACTGGTCCTGTTCGTTGACCACGACGTCGTACACGGTGGTGTTCTCGTCAGGCACCGGCGGCGTCCTTTCTCTTCGAGGCCAGGAGGCCCACCCCGGCGAGCGGGACGAGCAGCAGGGTCAGCAGCCCGGACAGGGCCAGCCCTCCGCGGGTGCCGACGTATTCGATCAGCGGGCCGCCCGCTGCCAGACCGAGGGGCGCGGCGAGGGTGGATCCCGCGACCCACAGCGTCACCACGGGCTGCTGCTCGTCGGGGCGCAGCGCGGACTGCACGAAGCTGAAGACGACCGGGGTGAAGGGGGCCCAGACCAGACCGCCGAGCGCGAAGACCAGCACCGCGACGGCGAGGTCGCCCGAGATCGCGAGCGCGAGCGGGCACAGTGCCCACAGGGCGATGATCGCGATCAGCAGGGTGTGTTCGCGCACTCTGCGGGTGTAGTTGGTGACGACGGCGCCGAGGAGGGCGCCCACTCCGAAGGCGCCCCACAGCGCACCGAGGCCGGCGCCGTTGGAGTCCAGCGGCCCCCGCACGAGGAGGGGAAGGGCGATCTCCACCGGCATGTAGAAGAAGTTGAAGAAGAAGACGACGGCGAAGAGCCGGGCGGTCTGCGGCCTGCGGCGCAGGATCCGCCACCCGGACTGGGTGTCGTCCTCCTCGGTCCGGCGTTCTTCCGGGGGCTGCCCCGGCACCCAGAGCAGAACGACGGCCGACAGCAGCAGTGAGCCGATCGCGTCGAACAGCAGGACGGCGCCGGGCCCCCAGGCGACGACGGCCAGGCCGCCGACGGCCGGGCCCACGACGTACAGGGCGAAGTTGCTGTTGACGCCCAGGAGGCCGTTGACGGCGAACAGGTCCTCCTCCCCCACCATCGAGGTGGCCAGGAGCCTGCGCGCGCTGGATCCGACGAGCCGGAACACCGAGCCGAACAGCAGCCCCGCGACGAGGACGGGCAGTGTGAGGTCCCCGTTGACGGAGAGGACCGCGAGCGTGACGAACACGGCGGACCGCAGCAGACAGTCGGCGAGCAGCAGGACGCGCGGCGGTACCCGCAGCCGCCCCAGCCCCATGCCGAGTGCCAGGACGGTGGACAGGACGAACGGTGCCGTCTCGACCACGGAGATCGCGATGGCCGGCGGCACCGAGCCGTGGATGTCCAGGGTCTGTACGGGCATCGCGACGATGATCATGCCGGTGCCCACGTGGGACAGCAGGTCGCCGGTGAGGAGTGCGGCGACCCGGCGGTTGCGCAGCACCTCGCGGTAGGACCGGTTGGCGGGTGCCGTCTCGGTCTCCGTCCGCGTGCCCGTTCCCGTCGTGTCCCGTGCCGGTGTGCCGCCGGTGTCCGGCTCACCCATGCGCGTCCGCCTCTCCTGTCGTGGCCCCTGGAGGTGTGAACGACAGATCGGCGATCCGCAGGACGTCCGGCACGAGGCGGGCCCACAGGGTTCCCCCGCTCCCGGAGGCGTCGCCGAGCGCGAACCGCGGGTCCCACACCGCCTCGTCCGGACCAAGGTAGCGAACCAGTTTGCGCCGTGCCCGGGCGTTGTCGAGCGGCACGATCCCGCCCTGCCCGCCCGCCACGACCTGCTGGGTGACGCCGGTGTCCAGATCGCATGTGTCGACGACGAGTTCGAACGCCGGGTTCTTCGCGAGCCGCCGCGGAAGCCGGGACCAGGCGCCGGTGAGCACCCAGAAGCACTCGTCCTCCCACAGGAACCACACCGGGCGCACCGTCGGCCCGTCCGTGGCCAGCCGGGCCACCAGCGGCCTGGCCAGGAACCGCTCCACGTCGAAGGGGGCGTCCGTGAGCGGCCCGAAAGTGCCGTTCCGGCGGACCGCCTTGAGGGTCTTCTTCACCGGGCCGCCCCACCGCCCGGGGCGACGGCCGCCAGGCCGCCGGCCGCCGCCGAGCTCCAGGCGGCGTGCAGGTGTCCGGCCGCGCGTGCGAGGTCGCCGGTGGAACAGCCGGAGAACGAGAGCCGAAGCGTCGCCCGGTCGGGGCCGGCCGCGTAGAACTCGGCGCCGGGCACGTAGGAGACCCGGTGGCGGAGGGAGTGGGCCAGCAGGCCGGCGGCGTCGGTGCGGTCGGCGAAGCGGGCCCAGATGAAGAATCCGCCCCCGGGCATGTCGAACTGCAGCGTGTCGCCGAACTGCCGGCGCAGGGCAAGGGCCAGCGCGTCGCGGCGCGCGGCGTACAGGGTGCGGGCCGCGGCGGTCTGGTCGTCCACGAAGCCGGGGCGGGTGACCAGTTCCAGCACGATGCGCTCGATGAACCCCGAGTTGCCGAGGTCCGATGCCTGTTTGAGCAGGCCGAGCACCGGGGCCAGGGGTGCGGGGGCGGTGAGGTAGCCGAGCCGGGCGGCCGGGAAGAGGACCTTGGAGAAGCTGCCGAGGCGGATCACCCGGTCGGAGAGGGACGCGAGCGCGGGAGGGGGTGCCGTGGTCCCGTCCGTGTCGTAGCGGAGCTCGCCGTAGGGGTCGTCCTCCACGATGACGAAGCCGTACCGGTCGGCGAGGCCGGCCAGCCGCCGGCGCTGCACCAGGGTGAGCTGGGCGCCGGTGGGGTTCGCGAAGTCCGGCACGGTGTACACGAGACGGGGCCGCAGCCCCTGTTCCAGTGCGTCGGTGAGGGCGCCGAGTCCGGGGTCGGAGGCCAGCGGGACCGGGGCGAGTTCCGCCTCGTACAGCCGGAAGACCTGGAGGGCCCCGACGTACGAGGGCCGGTCGACGACCACCGTGTCCCCGGGGTCGAGCAGGGCCTTGCAGACCAGGTCCAGGGCCTGCTGCGAGCCGTGCGCCAGGATCGTGTGCTCGGGCCTGGGCGGTGCGCCGAGCCGTGCCCCGACGTGGGCGGCGATCCACTCGCGCAGTTCCGGCAGTCCGGCGGTGTCGCCGTACTGGAGGATGCCTGGTTGCTCGCGCAGCAGCCGGCCCGACACCTCTTCGACGGCCGCGGCGGGGAACAGTTCGTGCGCGGGGCTGCCCGCGGCGAGGGGGATGATTCCGGGCGCCTCGGCGAGCCGCAGCACGGCACCGATGGCCGAGGACCTGAGCTGCGCGGTCCGGGCGGCGAGGGGCAGTGCCGCGCCGGTGTCGACGGTCGCCGTTGGATCGGGCATGTCAGGCCCCTTTCGTCGCGGTGGTGGGGGCCAGTTCCACCTGAGCCAGGAACTCGCCGAAGGATTCCGTGTCGAGCACGGTGCGCAGGGAGACGTCGCGCCCCAGCGCGGCGCTCAGCTTCGTCGCGATCCTGGCCGCGTCGAGGGACCGGCCGCCGAGCTCGAAGAAGTCGTCCTCGTCGTCGAGTTCGTCGGTCTCGTCGAGACCGAGGGCCTCGCGCCACACCTGCGCGGCCGCTGCCCGGACCCCGGACGTGACGGTCCGGGCACCGGGGCGTCCCGTCCCGGGCCGGCCGGCCTGCTCGGCCGCCGCCGGGGCCGGGAGAGGCGGGGATGCGAGGGCGGGCAGCGCGTCGTAGGGGATGTCGTCGGCCTCGGCGAGGTGCTCGGCCACGGCGAGGAGCGCGTCGGCGACGGCGTTCGCCGTCCCGGCCGTGAGCCGGCCGGGGTCGTGTTCGAGCCGGACGAGCAGCCGGCCCTGCGATTCGTTCCAGGAGACCAGGAGGGCGCAGCGTGGACTGGGGCTGGGCAGCCAGTGGGCCTGCCAGGTCAGGCCGGTCGCGTCGCGGACGGGCTCCGGCAAGGCCGTGTAGTTGAACAGGACGTCGGCGAACGGAGGGTGGCCGGCGGTGCGCGCCGGTGCGGCGGCCGCCACGATGTCTTCCAGGGGCACCGCGCGGTGGGTCCACGACCGCACACAGCTACGGCGTACTTCTTCCAGGAACACCCGACGCGAGCTGCCCGGCGGCGGGGTGACCAGGACGGGCACGGTGTTGGTCAGGTAGCCGATGAGCCGTTCGGCACCCGGCGGTCGTACCGACATGGGGGCCGCCACGAGGACGGGGAGGGGCGCGGGGCCGGGGCGCAGGGCGGCGGTGAGACAGGCGATCCCCATCATGAACATCGTGCAGCCCGCTTCGTTGGCCCGGGCCCGAAGACGTTCGACGGTCGGGGCGGGGACGCTGCGCCGTACGACGCCGCTGCGGCGGGGAACGGCGCCGGCCTCCTGCGGGGTGTCGCCGGGGCCGGCCGTCGCGGGGAGGGCGGTCACGGGGGCGCCGTGCAGCAGCTCGGCCCAGTGGTCCAGGGAGGCTCGGTGGCCGGCGTCGCTCTCCCGGCCGCGTTCGGCCAGCGTCAGGTCCGTGTAGTCCGGCCCTGTGCGGTGCGTGGTGTCCGTGCGACCGGTGCTCCGTGCCTCGTAGGCGGCGGTGAGGTCCGCCAGCAGTACTCCCATGGACGCGCCGTCCCAGACGATGTGGTGGACGGCCAGGACCAGGGTGGCGCGGGTGGGTGAGACCCGGTAGAGGCGGGCCCGCAGCAGCGGTGCCCGGCCCAGGTCGAACGGCTCGAGCATCCCGTCGTGCTCCAGGCGGGCCCGGAGTGTGTGCGGGTCGTCGGGGTCTCCCGGGTGGGTGCTCTCGTGGAGAGGCACGGTGACCGTGCCGGGCGGGTGGACCAGTTGTACGGGGCCGGAGCGGCCGGTGACGCAGGCGGTGCGCAGAGCGGCCTGGCCGTCGACCACGTCGGCGAGCGCCGAGCGCAGGGCGGCGGTGTCGTACGGCCCGGCGAGGTCGATCGCCGCGGTCTCCACGTAGGCGGCGGTCTTCGGGGCGATCTGTTCCAGGAACCACAGTCCGCGCTGGCCGCTGGAGGCCGGAACGATCCGTGGAGCGCCGGTGACGGCTGCCGAGGTGCCGGGCCGGCCGAGGCGCTCGGCGAGTTCCTCGCGCCGGCTCCTGCCGTCGGCCTGGTGGCCCTCGCCTTCCGCTCCGTGGGGGTGCGAGGCCTGTGTGGTCACCTTTCCTCCATCCGGTCCATGACCGCCAGCAGGTCCTCCACCTCGTCGTCGCTGAGGGTGGCGACCCAGTCGGCGCGGCTGCCGGCGGTTTCCGGACCGGTGGCGCGCTCTGCGGGCGGCCGGGGCGGCGGGGGGCCGTCGTGCGGGAAGAGGGCGGTGGCGATGCGGCGCGGGGTCCGTTCCTCGAAGAGCGTCGCGGCAGGGGCCGGTACGGCGTACGTCCGCTCGAGTCGGGCTTTGAGCCGGGCGACGCCCAGGGAGTCGCCGCCGAGGGCGAAGAAGTCGTCGTCGCGGCCGACTCGACGGACGTCCAGGATCGCGGCGAACGCCTCGGCGACCGTCTCCTCCACGGGACCCAGCGGTGGGGCGTGGCGGTCGGTCAGTGTGCTGTCCGCGGTGGGCCGGGGAAGTGCGTTGCGGTCGGTCTTGCCGCTGAGCAGGACGGGAAGCGCGGGGAGTTCGACGAGGACGGTGGGCACGGCCGCCGCGTGCAGCCGGCCCGCGAGGAAGGCGCGCAGCTCATGGGCGTGGAGCCCGGCCCCTTCCCGGCGCACCACGTATCCGGTGACCCCGTCGGGGCGGACGAGGACGGCCGCCGCGGTGACGGCGGGGTGGGCGAGCAGCGCAGACTCGACCTCGGCGGGGTTGAGGCGTACTCCGCGGGCCTTGGATTCGCCGTCGCCCCGGCCGACGTACCCGAGGGAACCGTCGGCCGTACGGCGTACGAGGTCTCCGGTGCGGTACATGCGGTGTCCGGCGCCCCGGAAGGGGTCGGGCACGAAGTGTTCCGCGGTCAGCCCCGGGCGGCCCAGGTATCCGTGGGCGAGTCCCGTGCCGCCGATGTACAGCTCGCCCGTCTCGCCTTCGGGGACCGGACGCAGGTCCGCGTCGAGGACGTAGGCGGACGTCTCGCGGATGGGCGCGCCGATCGGCGGCAGGCCCTCGGGCCGTGCGCCGGGAGCGTCGAGGGGGTTGAGCGGGGCGACCAGACGGACCCCGGAGGTCTCCGTGACGCCGTAGGAGTTGACCACCTCGAAGGGGAGCCCTTCGGGCCAGGACCTCAGCTGTTCCCCGCCGGTGATCAGGACCCGCAGGGCGGTCTCCCCGGGCCAGGCCAGCGCCATCAGCCGCTCGCCGAGGCCGGTCACCACCACGCTCCAGGTCACGCCGTTCTCGCACAGCCATCGCTGGACGGCCGGGGCGTCCCATTCGGTGCCTTCATCGGCGACGGCGACGCAGGCCCCGGCGGTCAGCGGCGACCACAGTTCCCAGCGGGTGATGGCGAAGCCGGGAGAGGACAGCCAGCTTCCCACGGTGCCGGGGCCGAAGCCGTACGTCCCGGCGGTCCACAGTGCTTCGTTGACGATGCCGGAGTGCGGGATCGCGACGGCTTTGGGCTCGCCGCTGGAGCCGGAGGTGAAGAACACGTAGGCGATGCGGTCCGCCGGTGCGGAGCCGGCCGCCCAGGTGTGCGGGGCGCCGGGTGCCGGGGTGGTCGAGACCTCCAGACCGGGGCCGACCGTGATCCGCGCCCCGGAGAGCGCCATCAGCCGCTCGGCGCGCCGTGCGGGCAGCAGGGGATCGACCGGGACGCAGATACCGCCCTGTTTCCAGATGGCCAGGGTCGCCACGACATGGGCGCAGGAGCGGGGCACGGTGAGGGCGACCGGTACCCCGGGTCCGGCTCCGGCGTCCGCGAGTGCGCGGGCGAGGCCGTCGGCCCGGGTGTCGAGCTGCCCGTAGGTGAGCGAGGCGTCGGGCCCGCGCAGCGCGACGGTGTCCGGCCGGGTGCGGGCCGACTGTTCGACCAGGCCGTGGGTCGTGGCGGCCCGGGCCCGGTCCCCCAGGGTGTGCTGCGTCGTCACTGGATCACCGTCATCGTCATCGTCGTTCGAGGTCAGAGCAGGCCGGCTTCGTCGGGGCCGAGCTGCGCGAGGTCGGGCAGGACCTTCTCACCGAGCAGCCGTACGGTGCGCAGGGCCTCGGCATGGGGCACGGATCCGAAGCGGCACTGGAGGCTGATCTCCGCACCGGGGTAGAGGTCGTGGATGCGGCGCAGCGTCGCTCCGGCCTCCGCGACTCCGCCGACGACGATGTTGTCGGCGGCCATCAGAGAGGCGACGGTGGTGGTGCGCGCGGCCTCCTCCATGCGTTCGTAGCCCGGGTACTGCCGGGACGTGATGCCGCGCCAGCTCCCGTACGCCTCCAGTTGCTTCTCCCGGTAGGCCTCGTAGTGCAGGCCGGCGCGTTCGACGGCCTCCTCGTGGCTGTCGGCGACGTAGCAGTGGTAGCTGACGTGCAGCCGGTGGGAGCGGGTGTGGCCGTGGTCGGTGCGGGCCTTGCGGTAGGTCTCCAGGAGCCCGGAGAGCTTCTCGTGGCTCGCCACGATGGGGATGATCATGAGATGGTGGCCGTGCTCCCCGGCCCAGCTGAACGTCTCGGGCGAGGAGGTCGCCGCGATGAAGACCGGCACTGCGGGCCGTTGCACGGGGCGGGGCAGCATCCGGGGCAGGGGGCCGAAGCGGTGGAAACGGCCCTCCCAGCGGAAGTTCTCGTCGCTCCACAGCCGCCTGATCGCCTCGACGTTCTCTTCCAGCAGGGCGCGGCTGTCGGCCAGGTCCACGCCGAACGCCTCGAATTCGGACGGCAGGAAGGCACGGCCGAATCCGGCGTCGAGCCGGCCGTGGGAGAGGTTGTCCAGGACGGCGAGCGAGGACGCCAGCTTGACGGGGTGGTTGAACGCGGGGGTGACGGCACCGGTGACCAGGCGGACCCGGCGAGTGACCCGGGCCACGGCGGACAGAAGGGCCACCGGGTCCGGGCTGTAGCCGCCCCACTCGTGGAAGTGGTGTTCGACCATCTTCACGTGGCTGAAGCCGAGTTCGTCGGCGACGGTGCTCAGTTCGAGGCATTCGTCGTAGAACCGGTCAGCCGCCACCTCGTCGGGTCCGACGGTCGGCAGGAAGTTGATCCCCAGCTTCATCGAGACGTCCCCTTCGGCTGCGGTCCGCGGCTCATCGGCGCCGGCATGTGGTCTGGTACAGATTGCGGTACTGCATGTCCGCGAATTCCAGTTTCGCCAGCGCCTGCCCGGTGTCGACGGCGACGTCGTGCGGGATCAGCCGGGGGGCGGAGGCCGCGGCCTCGGCCATCAGCTGGGACTGGGCCGCCCGTTCCATGACGACGAACAGCCAGATCGCTTCACCTATGCTGCGGCCGCCGGTGAGGAAGCCGTGGTTCTGCATGATGACGGCGGTGCCGTCCCCCATCGCCCTGACGACCTCCTTGCCCTCCTGGCGGGCGTTGACCAGCCCCATGAACTGGCCGTAGAGACCGTGCCGTTGGTAGAGGACACAGGCGTCCTGGGTGATCGGGTCGAGCTTGCGGCCGAGTGACGACCACGTCTTGCCGTACATCGAATGGGTGTGGGCGAAGGCCATCAGGTCCGGGCGGCTGCGGTGCAGTTCGCCGTGGAGCGGGTCCACCGACGGGTTGAGGTCGCCGGTGCCCTCCAGGACGGTGCCCTGGGCCCCGACCAGCAGCAGGTCGTCCGGGGTGACGTGGTGGAAGTCCATGCCGAAGGGGTTGACCCAGTACGCGTCGGGGACTTCCGGATCCCGCACACTGACGTGTCCGGCGATGCCCTCGCTGTAGCCGAGTTCGGCGAGCAGGTGGACGGCCTCGGTCAGGGATCGCCGCACCTCCTCGCGTCCCGGTGCGGTGCCGGGCCGGGTCGCTGCCGTGGCGGACGGTGCAGACATCGGTGACCTCACTTGGTGGGGGCGTCGTAGACGCAGCGGAAGCCGACCTCGTTGTGCCGGTCGGTCAGCAGATCCTTGCCGCGGTAGAACGTGGACAGGCAGACCGGCGGTGATGTCCACGTCCCGCCCCGCAGCACATGGAAGGCCTCGGGCCGGTTCATGAAGTCCTGGCCGCTTCGGCCCTTGAAGTAGGGGGCCATGTCCTCGCGGGTGAAGAAATTCGTCCGGGTGAGTTCCCAGACGTTGCCCGCCATATTGAGCAGGCCGTACGGGCTGGCACCGGACGGATGAGCGTCGGCGGGAACCACCGGATTCTCGGGCCAGTCGACCGTGGTGGACACAAGAAGTTCTTCGAGGTCGGCGAGGTCCTGGATGTCGTCGCGGCCGTACGCGGTGAATACACTCCGGGCTCTTGAATTGTCCCAGGCGTCACCCCAGGGATAAATGCGTCCATCGGTGCCGCGCGCCGCCTTTTCCCATTCGTTTTCCGATGGAAGTCGCCCGCCGGCCCACTTGGCGAAAGCGTAGGCGTCGTACCAGTCGACCCCGACGACGGGAAACGCCGGGTCGTTGAACCGCCGATCGTGCCAGTGCGCCGGCGTGTAGTCCTTACCGTCGGGCTCGTCCGGATGCCCGAATTCGTGGGACCCCGCCGTCGCTTCAAGGAATTCCGCGTAACGCTGATTCGTCACACAGGTCCGGTCGATGAAGTAGGCGGGGAGTTCTTCCACCCGCAGGGGATTGTCGGTGTCGTCCATCTGGAACGGGCCGATCTCCTGTACGCGCGCCCCGGCGATGAAGGGGCCGGCCGGGATCAGTACCGCGTCCCGCAGGTCGGGCTCGCGCCGTGCGGCGGCGACCTGGGCGTGCAGGGCGGCGAAGTGCTCGTTCTCCAGCTTGCGCAGCTCGTCCGGGTCGGTGGAGCCGAAGAACCGCAGCAGGGCATCCTTGGTGAAGGCCGCCCCGCAGCCCACCGGCTTGCGCGCATAGGCGGGCCTGGTGAAGTTGCTCGGCCATCCGGAGATCCGGATCATATGCGGTACGGCCTCGGGGATACGGCGTTGACCTGCGACTTTGATCGCGGTGAAGGCGACCCAGTCCACATCGTCGTGGATCGCCTCGCTGATCGCCTCGCGTGCCCCCGGATCGTCGGAGAACCGGGCGCCGAGGGTCTCGACGGCGAGCCGCCGCACGTTCCAGTCCGGGTGCCGGACCGCCCAGGTGCTCAGCTCCGGCAGGGAGAGGTCGGCATCGGCCGCGTCGGTCAGCGCCTTTTCGATCAGCTCGATCCGGTCGCGGTACTCCTGGCCGGCAAGTCCGTCCAAGGACGCTTCGTTCGCGAGGTCGTGCAGCATGTCCCTCCCCTGTCTCGGTGTCCCCGACCAACGGGATGCCGGGTGAACTCATCGACCGAGCAGTTCACCCGGCATCCCGCTATCTTCCGGCTTCGACGATTACCACTTCGTCGCGGCCTCTCCCGCCTCGCGGGACGCCAGGAAGTCTTCGGCGGTCATATCGAGTCACCTCCTTACGGGCACATGGGGGGCACAACCGACCAGCCGTGGACGCGCCACGGCCATCCATGGGGCAGGCCTCACCGAGGCGAGCCAACCGAGGGAGAAAGAATCAGTAATCAGAAAACAGAAGAGCCTCGAGTCCGGCATTCAATCGATGAGACTTCCCTCCGGGCGAGGCCGGTAGGTGTCTCCTCCGAACCCTCCATCGGGAGGGCTGAGCATCTTGCCTGAACTTGCTCATATCTCGTACTTCCGGGAGAAACCCTAGGCGATATCTTCCGGGCGAGTCAACAGGGTTGGCATATTCTTGTCGGATTATCTTCGCCGGCGTTTCAGCTGTGGCTTGGGAAGGGCCTCCCGGTCGAGTTTTCCACTGCTGGTCAACGGCCAGGAATCCAGCGTCACGAAGGCCGAGGGCACCATGTACTCGGGCAGGTAGTCCGCCGAGTGCCGGGCGAGCTCCGCCGCGGACGCGGGCTCACCGGACGCCGGCACGACATAGCCGACCAGCCGGGCGGCGGTGCCCATGTCGTGCCGCACGGTCACCACGGCTTCCCGTACCGCCGGATGTCTGCGCAACTGGGCCTCTATCTCGCCCGGTTCGACCCGGACCCCGTTCACCTTCGCCTGGTGGTCGAGCCGGCCGAGGAACTCCAGATGGCCCTGCGGGTGCCAACGGGCCAGGTCCCCGGTGCGGTAGAGCCTGCGCCCCCGTCCCGAACCGGTCGGGTCGGGCACGAACCGCTCCGCGGTGAGCCCCGGCCGCCCGAAGTAGCCGCGCGCCAGGGCGATCCCGCCGAGCCAGAGCTCCCCCGGCGCACCCAGCGGCGCCGGCCGTCCGGCACGGTCCAGCACATAGGCGCCGACGTTGTCGATGGGATAGCCGATCGGAACCGTCCCGGCGGGCTCCACCCGGCGGCAGGGCCAGTGGGTCACATCGACCGACGCCTCGGTGGGACCGTAGAGATTGTGCAGCTCGGCGCCGCTGACCCGCTGGAACCGGTTGGCCACCGAGGCCGGCAGGGCCTCACCGCTGCAGAACACGCGGCGCAGCGAGCGGCAGGCCGGCAAGGAGGGTTCCTCGACGAAGATGCCCAGCATCGAGGGCACGAAGTGCACGGTGGTCACCCCCGCCTCCTGGATGACCGCCGTCAGGTAGCGGGGGTCCTGGTGTCCGCCCGGCCGGGCCATGACCAGGCGTGCGCCGCTGATGATCGGCCAGAAGAACTCCCACACCGAGACGTCGAAGGTGTATGGGGTCTTCTGCAGCACCACGTCGTCGGGGCGCAGCCGGTAGGTGGACTGCATCCACAGGAGGCGATTGACGATGCCCCGGTGCTCGACGGCCACACCCTTGGGACGCCCGGTGGAGCCGGAGGTGTAGATGACATACGCGAGGTCGGTGTCGCCCCGAGGCCCACGGTGGCGGCCCGGTGAGGTCGCGTCAGCCGGGCGTGCCGGGGCCGCGGGGACGCCGGACGCGTCGAGCGGGAGAACGGTGACGTGGTCCGGGGCGGCGGCGCGGGCCGCGTCGCGGCCGTGCTCGTCGGCGAGCAGGACGCGGGTGCCGGTCTCGGCGAGCATGTCGCGGATGCGCTGCGGCGGGTGGCCGGCGTCGAGCGGCAGATACGCGCTGTCCGCGAGGAGGACGCCGAGCAGGGCCACGGCCAGTGCCGCCGACCGCAGGGCGCACACGGCGACGACCGTGTCGGGTCCCGCACCCCGCAGGCGGAGCCGGTGCGCGACCGCCTCCGCCTGCTCGAGGAGGCCGCGGTAGGTGAGCTCGTCATGTTCGTCCTGGACCGCGATCGCGTCGGGGGTCCGCCGGACTTGTTCCCGTACCAGGTCGTGCAGGCGCGGTGCGTCGGGGCGTGTCCGGCCGGTGGCGGTCAGGCGGTGCAGGCGTGCCCGTTCCTCGGGGGGCACCACGGGCAGGTCGTGGACGGGGGTTCCGGGAGCGCGCGCGACGGCGTCGATCAGGTGGAGCAGGCGGCCGGTGACGAGCGCGGCGCCGTCGGTGTCGAACCTCCGGCCGCGGTAGTCGGCCGCCAGGACGAGGGTGCGGCCCTCGCCCGGGTGGAAGCGGAAGGACGCCTCGTGGCCGTCGTGGTCGAGCTGCTGCTTCTCGGCCGCGTTCGCGGACGGGGCCGAGGGGTGGCGGGCGGTCTCGGTCACCAGGACGTGGCCGCGGGGCACCGGGACACGCCCGGCCGGGGTGGTTCCCGCAGCAGCCTCGGCCGCGGCGTTGTGCCGCAGCCGGTCGCGGAAGGTCTCCGCCCTCCGGTGTGTCCAGAGCAGCGGCAGCGTGCGGACCGCCGGCGCCGCGGATGTGCGGTAGGCGATGAGCACGTCGGGCTGGTCGGCGCTGCGTGACAGCGTTGCCTGCACGACGGTCGCCAGGAAGACTCCGGTGGTCGTCCGCTCCGCGGCGGCGAGGGCCTCGATCATCCGTGAGGTCTCGGCGGAGAGGGCCACGGCCACCCGCTTGACGGTCTCGGAGGCGGAGTCGTCCGCGGTGAGCCTCGGGAACCGGGACTGTGTCGGCGCCCCGGTCAGGTAGGCGTCCCACGACCATCGGTCGACGGAGGTGCGCGCCGGCGGTAAGTGATGCGGCGCTGGCTGCTCGGTCACACCACTCCTCCCGTCGAGACGCGCGCTCGGGCCCTCGCCTGCTCTGGTGACGAGCTGATCACCTTGACGCGGACGTGTCTACCCGTCCCCTCCGCTGCACGAACCCCGACAGCCACTTTCCCGCCACCATGCAACAACCTTGCGAAAAAGCCCCGTTCAGACGCGCGTTGCCCGGCCATCCACCGAGTTCTGGCCGATTCGGTGTGACGGCCGGGCCTTCGTCGTCGGCCGGCCCGAGGCGCAGCAACGGCCGAAATCCACGGGCGGTCAGAACAGGGCGTCGGCGAGGCGGTCGACCTGATCCGGGTCCGAGGTCCAGCAGTACAGGACGACCTCGTCGGCGCCGATGTCGCCGTAGGCGTCGACGGCCGCACGGATCTCCCGGGCGGTGGTGAGCAGGCCCTTCGTCATGTACTCGGCGCGGCCGGTGAAGGCGTAGTAGTCGAGCAGACTGCGCCGGGCCCGGTCCGCCGTGTCGTCGGGGCCGAGGGCGACGCTCGCCTGGGCCACCAGGCGCGGCCGGCCGGCCCGGTCGTGCCTGCGCCAGACGTCCTCGACGGCGCGGAACAGGCCGGTCATGCGCGCGGGTGGCAGTGCTGCGCCGAGGAACCCGTCGCCGAAGCGGCCGACCCGTTCGAGGGCGGCCGGGGCGAAACCGCCGAACAGCACCTCGGGCCCGCCCGGCGTCGCGGGGCGCGGGCCGATGGCGCCGACGTCCCGGGCGTAGGGCTCGCCCGCCCAGACGCGGCGGAGGAGGGTCATCTGCTCGTCGAGGCGCCGGCCCCGCCGGCGGATGTCGATGCCGGCGGCGAGGCAGTCGTCCTCCCGGCCGCCGACGCCGATGCCGAGGGTGAAGCGGCCGCCCGAGAGACGGTCGAGGGTGGCGGTCTGCTTGGCGAGGAGCGCGGTGCCGTGGACCGGGGCGATCAGCACCTCGGTCTGGACCCGGATGCGGGAGGTGGCGCCGGCCAGGGCCGCGAGGGTGACCAGGGGTTCGGGGTTGTCGTGGACGAGCCGGTCGAGCAGGCCGAGCGTGCTGAACGGGCCCGCGTCGGCGCGCCGGGCCCAGGTCAGCAGCCGGGCGGGGTCGTCGATGGGCAGGCCGAGGCCGATCTTCATGGGAGTGTCCTTCAGGAGGGCGTGCCGGATGGTGGCGCCGCCCCTCCTGGCGCCGCGCGGCTGTGCGCGGGCTTGCTCCCGTTCTGCGGCATCGTTCGAGGGAGCGTGGATCTCAGAGTGCCGTGAGGCTAACCCGTTCCGCCGGGCACCGGCAACACCTTTCCGGGCTCAGAACAGCGCCGCCCCCGCCGTCCCGCGTTCGAAGTCCAGCAGCCGCTGCTTGCGTTCCAGGCCGCCGCCGTAGCCGGTGAGCCCGCCGCTCGCGCCGATGACGCGGTGGCAGGGGACGATGATGCCGATGGGGTTGCGGCCGTTGGCGAGGCCGACGGCGCGGGAGGCGGTGGGGTTGCCGAGGGCGTCGGCGAGCTGTCCGTAGGTGCGGGTCTCGCCGTAGGGGATCTTCCGCAGCTGGTCCCAGACCGTGCGCTGGAAGGGGGTGCCGTTCAGGCGCAGGGGGAGGGTGAAGTCCGTCAGTTCCCCGGCGAAGTACGCCGTCAGCTGCTCCTCCACCTCGGCGAAGGGGCCGTCGTCGGCCGTGCCGAAGGTCTCCTCGGACGGGCGGTGGCGCTGGTCGGTCATGTAGAGGCCGCACAGGACGCCGTCCTCGGCGACGAGGGTGAGTGCGCCGTAGGGGCTGTCGATCACGGTGTGCTGTTTCACGGTTGACACGGGTCCGTCCTCACACGGGCAGGAAGTTGATCGGGTGGCTGTCGGTCGCCCACAGGTACTGGACGGCGTACGCCCGCCAGGGCCGCCAGGCCGCCGCGCGGGCGGTGAGCGCCGCGGGGGTGGACGGCAGGCCCAGATCGCGTGCGGCGCGGCGGATGCCGAGGTCGGTGGGGAGGAAGGCGTCGGGGTCGCCGAGGGCGCGCATCGCGATGACGTCGGCGGTCCAGGGACCGAAGCCGGGGAGGGCGAGGAGCCGGGCGCGGGTGTCGGCCCGGTCGGTCTCGACGCCGAGGCTGAGGGAGCCGTCGGCGAGGTGGCGGACCAGGGTGGTGAGGGTGGTCCGGCGGGTGCGGGGCATCGCCAGCGACTCCGGGTCCACCTCCGCGAGGGCCTCGGTCGACGGGAAGATGTGGGTCAGTCCGCCCTCCGGGTCCTCCACCGGGTCGCCGTGGGCGGTGACCAGGCGGGCCGCGTGGGTGCGGGCGGCGGCGGTGGAGACCTGCTGGCCGAGGACGGCACGGACGGCGAACTCGGCCTCGTCGACGGTGCGCGGGACCCGGCGGCCGGGGGCCTTGTCGACCAGCGGCGCGAGCAGCGGGTCGGTGCGCAGCTGGTCGTCGACGGCGACCGGGTCGGCGTCGAGGTCGAGCAGGCGCCGGCAGCGGCTGATGGCGACGGTCAGGTCACGCAGGTCGGAGAGGGTGAGGCGGCAGGCGATGTGGTCGGGCGTGGGGGTGAGGGCGACGACGCCCCGGCCGTACGGGAGGCGCAGGGTGCGGCGGTAGGCGCCGTCCCGCCACTCCTCCACACCCGGTACGGCGGTGGCGGCGAGGTGGCCGAAGAGGTTGTCGGGGTTGAGCGGGGCGCGGAAGGGGAGGCGGAGGGACAGCGCGCCGCCGGGGGCGCCGGCCGGCGCGTCCTTGGGGGCGCGGCGGGCGCGCAGCTCGCTCGGGGCGAGCGCGAAGACCTCGCGGACCGTGTCGTTGAAGGTGCGGACGGAGGAGAAGCCGGCCGCGAAGGCGATGTCGGCCATCGGGAGCGGGGTCGTCTCGATGAGCAGCCGGGCGGTCTGGGCGCGCTGGGCGCGGGCGAGGGCGAGGGGGCCCGCGCCCAGTTCGGCGAGGAGCTGGCGTTCGATCTGGCGGGTGCTGTAGCCGAGCCGGGCGGCGAGGCCGGGGACGCCCTCGCGGTCCACGACGCCGTCGGCGATCAGGCGCATGGCGCGGGCGGTGAGGTCGGCCCGCTGGTTCCACTCCGGTGAGCCGGGGCTGGTGTCCGGGCGGCAGCGTTTGCACGCCCGGAACCCGGCCTGCTGGCAGGCCGCCGCGCTCGGGTAGAAGGTCATGTTCTCCGGCTTGGGCGGCACCACGGGGCAGCTCGGCCGGCAGTAGATGCGGGTGGTCAGGACGGCGGTGAAGAACCAGCCGTCGAAACGCGCGTCCTTGGACCGGACGGCGCGCACGCAGCCCTCGGTGTCGGTGTGCATTCCCGTCTGCATGTGTCCAGGATGGTCCACCGGACGGGCCGGGGCTGGCGAGAATCCGACATGGACCTCACGCTTCCTGCGGTTCGCCGGATCGCCACGCGGACTCGCGCAGCAGTCTCAGCCCGTTGAGCCCGACCAGCACCGTAGAGCCCTCGTGCCCGGCGACGCCGAGCGGCAGCGGGAGGTGGCCGATCAGGTCCCAGGCGACGAGCGCGGTGATGGCGGTGCCCGCGATCACCAGGTTCTGCACGACCAGCCGGCGGGCGCGCCGGGACAGGCGGACGACCGCGGGTACGGCCGTCAGCTCGTCGCGGACGACGACCGCGTCCGCCGTCTCCAGGGCCAGGTCGGAACCCGCGCGGCCCATGGCGATGCCGGCGTGGGCCGCGGCGAGGGCGGGGGCGTCGTTGACGCCGTCGCCGACGAAGAGCACCTTGTGCCCGGCCCGCTCATGCTCCCGTACGGCCCGGGCCTTGCCGTCGGGCAGCAGGCCGGCGCGGACGTCGGTGAGACCGGTGGCGTCGGCCACGCGGACGGCGGCGGCCTCGTGGTCGCCGGTGAGCAGGGCGGGGGCGGTGCCGGTGAGGGCGGTGAGCGCGGCGGTGGCCGCGGCGGCGTCGGGGCGCAGGCGGTCGGTGAGGGCGAGGCTGCCGAGCGGGGTGCCGTCGCGGGTGACCTGGACGGTGGTCTCGGCGCCCTGGGGCGTGTCCGCCCGGCCGACGTGCACCTCGTGGCCCTCGACCACGGCCGTGACGCCGTGCCCCGGGGCCGCCTCGAAGTGCTCGGCGGGGGCGAGGCGCAGGCCGCGGGTGCGGGCGGCGGCGACGATCGCGCGGGCCAGCGGGTGCTCGCTGGGGTGCTCGGCGGCGGCCGCGAGGGCGAGGAGGGCGTCCTCGTCGAGGCCGGTCGCGGGCAGCGGGCGTACGGCCGTGACCTCGGGGGTGCCCTCGGTGAGGGTGCCGGTCTTGTCGAGGGCGGCGGTGTCGATCTCGCCGAGGCGTTCCATCGCGACCGCCGACTTCACGAGGACGCCGTGCCGGCCGGCGTTGGCGATGGCGGACAGCAGGGGCGGCATCGTGGCGAGGACGAGTGCACAGGGCGAGGCGACGATCATGAAGGTCATGGCGCGCAGCAGGGCGTCGGTGAGTCCGGCGCCGAGGGCGAGCGGGATGCCGAAGACCGCGAGGGTGGCGGCGACCACGCCGACCGCGTAGCGCTGCTCGATCTTCTCGATGAACAGCTGCGTGGGCGCCTTGGTGCGGGACGCCTCCTCGACCAGGGTGACGATCCGGGCGATCACCGAGTCGGCGGGGGCGCGGGCGACGCGGACGCGCAGGGCGCCGGTGCCGTTGAGGGTGCCGGCGAAGACGTCGTCGCCGGGGCGTTTGAGGACCGGGAGGGATTCGCCGGTGATGGTGGCCTGGTCGACCTCGCCGGTGCCGTCGGTCACCGAGCCGTCGGCGCCGATCCGCTCCCCGGGCCGGACCAGGAGGAGGTCGCCGACGGCGAGGGAGGCGGTCGGGACGGTCTCCTCGCGGTCGCCGGTGAGCCGGGTCGCGGTGGTGGGGGCGAGGTCGAGCAGGCCGCGCACGGAGTCGGCGGTGCGGGCGGTGGCGAGGGCCTCCAGGGCGCCGGAGGCGGCGAAGATGACGATCAGCAGGGCGCCGTCGAGGAGCTGCCCGATGGCCGCCGCGCCGAGCGCCGCGACGATCATCAGCAGGTCGACGTCCAGGGTTCTCTCGCGCAGCGCGCGCAGACCCTCCAGGGCCGGTTCCCAGCCGCCCGTGGCATAGGCGACCGCGTACAGCGGGCCGTACGCCCACACGGGGGCGCCGCCGAGGTCGAGCGGCAGGGCCGTGAGGAAGGCCAGCAGCGAGGCGAGGGCCCAGCGGGCCTCGGGCAGGGCGAGGGCACGGGTGCGCCGGCGGGACGGCACCGGGGCCGAGGGCGTGGTCTGCGGAGCGGGGGCAAGCGTCGTGGACACGCGGCACACCATACAGGAACACATGAAGACCCATTCATTCGTTCATCCGTTCAGGTGCCTTCCGGGTCCCCGTAAGATGGCCGCATGGGTCATGGAGCCGCCAGCACCGCGCAGGACGCCGCCGAACGGGTGCGCCTGGACGCGGACAACGTGGCGAAGGTCGCCACCACCCTCCAGGCCCTGTCCACCCCGTCCCGGCTGCTGATCCTCGCCCGGCTGCGCGAAGGACCGCTCCCCGCCACCGAGTTGGCGGCCGAGGTCGGCATGGAGCAGTCGGCCTGCTCGCACCAGTTGCGCCTGCTGCGCAACCTCGGCCTGGTGGTCGGTGAGCGCAGGGGCCGCTCGGTGGTGTACGCCCTGCACGACCACCACGTCGCCGAACTGCTCGACCAGGCCGTGTACCACGTGGAACACCTGCGGCTGGGGATCAGCGACGCGGCTCGCTGAGCAGTCGCCGCATGTCCTCCGCGGCGCGTACGGCGGCGTCCCCGCAGCAGTTGTTGAACAGCACGTGCAGCTCGCCGGTCTGCCGGGCAGCACGCCGCAACCGCGGTACCCAGGCGGCGAGTTCGGTCACGTCGTAGTCGTGGCGGAAGCGGTCCTCCTTGCTGCCCCTGCCCCACGCCGGGCTGCGGCCGTGGAACCGCACGACGGCGAGCGCGGGCCGGGTGACGGGCACGACGGGCGGCAGGGAGCCGGGCAGACCTTGGGCCATGTCCACGCCGACGGCGCCGGCGCCGAGACCGGTGAGCAGCGCGGCGGTGGCGTCCGCCCGGTCCGGCGCCCACCAGTCAGGGTGCCGGAACTCCACGGCGAGCGGCATCTCCCCCGTGCGCCGTGCGCAGTCCCGCAGGGTGTCCTCCGCCTTCGGGCCGGGCCCGAACCAGGGCGGGAACTGGAACAGCAGGGTGCCGAGCCGCCCCGCCGCCCGAAGCGGTTCGACGGCGTCGGTGAAGCGTCCCCACACCTCGTCGAGGAGGGCGGCGGCCGCCCGCCCGCGCCGCAGCAGGCCGCGCTCCTCGCCGCCGAGGCCGTCCCGCAGGTCGGCCGGCAGGGCCTCGGGGCGGGTGGGGTGGCCGGTCAGCAGGGAGAAGGCCTTCACGTCGAAGCGGAAGCCGTCCGGGGTGCGCTCCACCCACAGCTCGCTGTTGCGGCGGCTGGGCAACGCGTAGTAGCCGGCGTCCACTTCGACGACGGGCAGCCGGGAGGCGTAGTGCCGCAGCCGCCCCTCGGCGTCCCGCCGTCCGCGGGGATACCAGCCGCTCGCGACGAGTTGCCGGTCCGTCCACGAGCATGCCCCGACCAGAACGTCACCCATGGGAGCCCGGTTACCCCGGGTTCCCGGTTCGATCCGGCTGGATCCGCGTCTACTCGGTCGCCGTCGGCAGCCGCGAGGCCGCCATGGCGTCGCGCACGTCGGTGAGCGGGCGCAGCCGGTAGGTGTACGTGTAGTCCCGGTCGGCGAACAGCTTGAACTCGTCGTGGGTGTGCGCGCCCCAGCTGTTGTCGCCGCCGACACCCATCTGTCGGTGGTTCAGGCGCAGTACCACCTCGTCGCGCGGGGTGAGCTGGTAGTCGTGGCGCACGCCGGCCGACAGGTCCTCGGGCGTGAAGTGCGAGGCGTTGGCCTCCAGCAGGGGTTCGCCGGTGGCGAGCAGACCCCTGCCCCGGGAGTCGGTGAGCGCGATCCAACGGACGTCGGTCCTGTTGCCGTTCTCCTGGGGGCGGATGTAGGGCGTCCACTGCTCGGCGACGGTCCCGGAGTACAGGCCGACGTCGGAGCCGGTGTTGCGGTCCCAGTAGTTCTCGTCGGGGCCACGGCCGTAGTAGTGCAGCCGGTCCAGGCGGCCGGGCAGCAGGAGCAGGGTGCCGACCTCGGGGATGTAGGGCAGGTTCGCGGCGCCGGGGTGCAGGGTGTTGTCGACCTTGATCTCGGCGTTGCCGAAGACCGTGTAGGTGGTGGTGTACGCCGACTCGGTGGTGGTCGGCAGGGTGCCGCTGACCTTGATCTCGACGGCCCGGTCGCCCAGGGTCCGCACGGTGACGTCCGTGACGGTGCGGCGGGCGCCGGCGTCGCGCCAGGTCTGGTTGCGGGTGTGCTGGCCGTTGCCCTTGTCGTTGTCGGTGGGCGCCCGCCAGAAGTTGGGCACGGGCCCGGAGGTGATCAGGCGGGTGCCGTTCGCTTCGTAGGAGGTGATGGTGCCGCTGCGCTTGTCGACGGTGACGGAGAAGTCCTCGCCGCGCACGGTGACGTCCTGGTCGCGCTCGTCGTGGCGCAGCGCGGGGACGCTCGTGAGCGGTGCGGGGGTGACGGCCGGGCTGCCGGCGTCGAGCGGGAGCTGCTGCCGGGCCACCTCGAAGCCCGCCTTCGCCCACGGCGTGGACTCCTTGGTGGTGAAGGAGAGCCGCAGGAAGTACTCCGTACCCGGCTCGGGGCCGGCCGGCAGGCGCACGGGGACGGTGATGTCCTTGCTCGACAGCGGCGGGACGGTCAGCTGCTCGCGGGTCAGCCTGCCCTGCCGTACGGTCTTGCCGTCGGCGATCAGTTCCCAGCGGCCGTCGAACTCGCGGAGGTCGGTGAACAGGAACTCGTTGGTGAGGGTGACCGCTCCCGGTGCGCCGCCGGGCGTGGCGGCCGCGTTGACGGCCTGGTAGACCTGCTTGACCTCGGTGGCCTTGCCGGTGTGGCCGCGGTCCGCGGTGATGATGCCGTCGGCGACGAAGGCGCCGTCGTTGGGGTTGTCGCCCCAGTCGCCGCCGTAGGCGAGGAAGGTCTTCTCCTTCGGCCGCTTCGTCTCGGTCTTCACGGTGGCGGCGTCGAACCAGAAGCGCACGCCCTCGTCGTCCGGACCGCGCCCGTCGGAGGCGAGTTCGGAGCCGGCGAGGGCGCGGGCGTAGACGCGGGCGCGGCGGATGGTGCCGCTGAACTCGCGGGTCTGGTTGTCGGCGTCGGTGGCCAGGGACAGCGGCGCGGTGTTGACGCTGGGGCGCCGGTCGGTGCTGCGGGTGGCTCTCACCTCGCCGTCGACGTACAGGGTCAGGGTACCCGCGTCCGCGTCGAAGACGCCCGCGACGTGGTGCTCGCGGCCGGTCCAGTCGTCCGGCACGTTCCAGGTCGCGGTGATCCACTGGCCGGCCGAGTGGATGAAGAACTCCAGCCTGCGGTCGGTCTGCTTGAGCGCGTACTGGGTGTCGCCCTTGGCGAGGATGGGCTGGTGGTAGCCGGTGACGTGCGGGGTGACCCAGGCCTCCAGGGTCAGGGAGCCGGTGAGGTCGAGGCTGTCGTGGCGCTGGAAGACCGTGATGCCCGACAGGCCCTTGTCCCGGTCGAGGGTGCCGCGGGTGGCCAGGATCTCGCCGCGCAGCCCGGCCGGGCCGGACTCGGTGAGCAGGGTGCGGGCCGGGACGGGCGTGTAGAGGGACTGGTCGACGAAGTCCCAGATCCAGCCGCCCTGGAGGACGTCGTAACGGCGGACGAGGTCCCAGTACTTCTTGAGGTTGCCGGTGGAGTTGCCCATGGAGTGGGCGTACTCGATCATCACGTAGGGCCGGGTGTCGGCGGTGTCCTTCGCGCGCTGCTCGACGCGCTGGGGGCTGTCGTACATCTCCGAGCGGACGTCGCTGATGCCGGGGCGGTCGTCGCCCTCGTACTGGATGACGCGGGTGTCGTCGTAGGAGCGGATCCAGTCGTGCATGGCGGTGAAGGTGGAGCCGCCGCCGGCCTCGTTGCCCAGGGACCAGATGACGACCGAGGCGTGGTTCTTGTCGCGGTGGACCATGTTCTGGGCGCGGGCCACGCAGGCCGCGGTCCAGTCGGGGTGGTCGCCCGGGTACTCGCCGCGGATGCCGTGGGTCTCGAGGTTGGTCTCGTCGACGAGGTAGAGGCCGTACTCGTCGGCGAGTTCGAGCCAGTACGGGTTGTTGGGGTAGTGCGAGGTGCGGACGCTGTTGATGTTCATCCGCTTGATGATCCTGATGTCCTCGATCAGGTCCTCGCGCGTCAGCGCCGTGCCGCGGACCGGGTGCATCTCGTGCCGGTTGGTGCCGCGGAAGGAGACGGGCTTCCCGTTGATCCGCATCAGCCCGTCCTTGAGGGCGAACTCGCGGAAGCCGACCCGGTGGGACAGGGTCTCGACCACCTTGCCGGAGGGGTCGCGCAGGCGCAGCACGGCGGTGTACAGGTCCGGGTGCTCGGCCGACCACAGCTTCGGCGCCGCCACGGCCTTGGCCGCGCTCACGGTGACGTCCTCGCCGGCGCGGACCGTGCCGAGGTCGGCGCTCTGCCGGAGCGGCCGGGACCAGACGGCGTGGCCGCGGGCGTCGTAGAGCTGGGTCTCCACCGTGTACCGGCCGGCGTCGCCGCCGCCGTACGCGCGCACGCTCGCGGTGACCTTCAGCTCGGCGGCGGTGTAGGTGGCGTTCAGCGGGGTGTCCAGCTTGAAGTCGCGGATGTGCGCGGCCGGCGTGGAGTAGAGGTATACCGAGCGGAAGATGCCGCTCAGCCGGATCATGTCCTGGTCCTCCAGCCAGTCGCCGTCGGAGTAGCGGTACACCTCCACCGCGATCTGGTTGGTGCCCGGCTTCAGGTGGTCGGTGACGTCGTACTCGGACGGGGTGTAGGAGTCCTCGTCGTAGCCGACCGGCTCGCCGTTGATCCACACGTAGTGCGCGGACTTGACGCCCTCGAAGTGCAGGAAGGTGCGGCGGCCCGACCAGTCGCGCGGCACGGTGAAGGTCCGCCGGTACTGGCCGACCGGGTTGTAGCGAGTCGGCGCGGCGGGCGGCTGCGGCTCCTCGCCCCGGCCGTTGGGGCCCCAGTACGGGTAGGTGATGTTCAGGTAGATCGGGAAGTCGTGGCCGTGCGTCTGCCAGACGGAGGGGACCGGGATGGTGCCCCAGTCGCTGTCGTCGGTGTCGGTGCGGTGGAAGTCGGCGTCGCGGTCGTCGGGGCGGTCGGCGTAGGCGAACTTCCAGGTGCCGTCGAGGCTCAGCCGGTACGGCGAGCGGGTGCGGTCGGCGGCCAGGGCCTGGCGCACGTCCGCGTAGGGCATGAGCGTGGTGTGCGGCGGCTCGGTGCCGATCCGGAAGACGCCGAAGTCGTTCCACGCGGGGGGTTCCCCGGCCGCCGCGCGCCGCCCGGCCGCGAGCGCGGCGACGGGCGAGGCGGACAGGGCGAGCGCGCCGAAGAGGGCGGCACCGCCCTCCAGGAGGCGGCGGCGGCTGACGACCGGGCGGGGGCGGGGGGCCGGGATACCGGCGGGTGACACGGGTGAGTGCGGCATGACCGTGGCCTTCCGTGTGGCGTCGGGGGCGGCTCAAGCACGGTGCTGCACCGGCTGGTGGCGGTGATGCGGACGCCAACTGCCGGTGATGGAGCGGCTACTGGATCAGGGTCACCCTAGGACTCGCACACAACCGAATCAATTACCCCGTCGGACTTTGTTGGTTCCTGATGGCAGACCGCCCCGCCACCCCTTCCCGTCACTCCTCGGCCCAAGGTCAGAGGACCACCCGGTAGTGGGTGGTCAGCCGCAGGCCGTCGTCCAGGACGTGGAAGGCGAGGCCGGGCGGCTGCTCGCGGTCGGCGGGCCGGTCGCCCTCCCAGGGCATGCGCAGGGTCCAGGTGACGGCCGGTCCGACGACCAGGGGCCGGCCAGCGAAGACCGAGGCGGCGGCCGTGTGGGCGTGGCCGGTCAGCACGGCGGCGACCCGGGGGTGTGCGTCCAGCAGGGCGGCCAGGCGCTCGGGCCGCTCGAGCATCGCGGAGTCGGGCAGGGGGTGGTGGAGCGCCACCGGCGGCTGGTGGAAGGCGATCAGCGCCGGAGTGCCCTGCGGCAGTGCGGCGAGCCGAGCCTCGATCCAGTCGTACGTCTCGTCGTCGAGGCGGCCTTCGTCGCGGCCGGGGATCGTGGAGTCGCACATCAGGACGGCGGTGCCGGCGACGTGGTGGATCCGGTTGACGGGTGACGTGTCCGGGCTCTCGCCGAGCAGGGCCTTGCGGTAGGCGGCGCGCGCGTCGTGGTTGCCGGGGCAGGTGAGCACCGGGAAGGGCGCCTCCAGGATGCGCGCCGCCTCCTCGTACTCGGCCTCGGTCCCGTGGTCGGCGATGTCCCCGGTGACCAGGAGGGCGTCGACCGGGCGCGGCAGGGACCGCAGGTGGTCCATGACGCGCACGGCACGCCGGGTGGCGCGCTCGCTGCCGTCCAGGTGCAGGTCGCTGATCTGTGCAAGCAGCACGGACATGAATCGTCCTCCCCGTGAGCGGCCCTCGCCGCCGTCCCGGGCGCCGGGCCGGGCGTCCCACCCGTCGGCACCTAACGGTTGTTATCGTTTTTCCGTTAGAGACCCTAGAGTGTGACGGGCATACGATCAAGCAGAGGGACGACCGGCCGTGGAAGGGGATGCAGAGGTGGAGCGTTGGCTGGCACTGGAGTTGGCGGGCACGATCCGCCACGACGGGGACGGCGGCGTCGCCGACGACCTCGCCACGGTGCGCGGGGCCGCCGAGTGGATCGAGGCCCGGGCCGGCCTGCCGGACCTCCGTGTCCCGCCCGGGGAACCGGCCGTTGACGAGGGGCTGCGGAGCGAACTCGTCGAGCTGCGCCGCGCGGTCCGTGCGCTGTTCGCACGGGCGGTCAGTCCGGCGCCCCCGAGCCCGGCGGACGCCGGACGCCTGATGCCGGCCGACCGCGCGGTGGCCCATGTCAACGCCGTCGCCGCCCGTGAACCGGTCGTCCCGCAGCTGGCCTGGCCCCCGGAGGAGGCCCCCTCCACGCTGCTGCGCTCGGCGGAGGAGAATCCGGGGACGCGGCTCCTGGCGGCGCTGGCCCGGGCCGCCGTCGACTTCCTGAGCGGCCCCGAGCGCGAGCGGCTGCGCGCCTGCACCGCGCCCCGTTGCGTGCGCTACTTCGTCAAGTCCCACGGACGGCAGGAGTGGTGCAAGCCGTCCTGCGGCAACCGCGCGCGGGCGGCGCGCCACTACCGTCGCCGGCACCCGGGCGCCGGCGACGGCGGCACCGCCGCGTGACGGCGATCAGGCGTTCCGGACTCCGGCGACGCCGGCCTCGGGGCGCAGGATGAACCCCGACTGCTGACCCCGTGGACCGGACTTGACCGTCACATGTCGGTCGGGGCGGGGGTCAGGGCGGACCAGTGGACGGTCCGGTCGCACCAGCGGTCGAGGAGGGTGCGGTCGTGGCCGACGGCCAGCAGTCCGGCGCCGGTGGCGGCGCGGTACTCCTCGACCACGGCGACGAGGGCGGCGGTGGTGGACGCGTCGAGCATCGCGGTCATCTCGTCGCAGACCAGCCAGCGCGGGCGCAGGACGAGGGCGCGGGCGAGGCAGGCGCGTTGCAGCTGGCCGTCGCTGACCTCGTGCGGGCGCCGGTTCAGCAGGTCGGCGGTCAGTCCGACGGTGGCGGCCAGTTCGGCGACCCGGCCGGCGAGCCCCTCGCGGCGGCCGGTGGCGCGCAGCGGTTCGGCGATCAGGTCCGTCAGCGGCAGCCGGGGGTCCGCGGAGAGACGGGCCTGCTGGAAGACGACGCCGAAGGCGGTGCGCTGCGCGCGGGGTGCCCGGTGGCGCCAGTGGCGTACGGGTGCGCCGTCGAGGAGCAGGGTGCCGGAGTCGGGTCGGTGCAGCAGGGCGGCGACGCGCGCGAGGGTGGACTTGCCGCAGCCGCTGGGGCCGAGCAGCCCGACGGCCTCCCCGGGCCTGACCGTCAGGGAGACGTCGCGGACGACCGGTGCGTTTCTCAGGTATCCGGCGGTGACGTCGCGCAGTTCAAGCACGGTCGGCCGCCTCCTCGACGGGCGTGGGGTGCGGATGGTGGCAGGCGACCGTGCCGGTCAGCGGCGGCAGGTCCGCGCAGGCGCCGGTCGCCCGGTCGCAGCGGGCGGCGAAGGCGCAGCCGGCGGGGAGGTCGCCGAGTTCGGGCGGCAGCCCGGGGATCGGGGTGAAGGACCGGTCGGGCAGCGCTTCGAGCAGGCCGCGGCTGTAGGGGTGGCGCGGTCCCGGGGTGCCGAAGAAGGCGGCGGCGTCGGCCAGTTCGACGACGCGGCCCGCGTACATCACGGCGACGCGGTCGGCGATGCGTTCGGCCGCGGCGAGGTCGTGGGTGATCATCAGCAGGGCCCGGTCGCCGTCGCCGTCCTTGTCGACGTGCCGGCGCAGTTCGTCGACGGTGCGGTCCACCAGGTCGCGGTGGAGTCCGGTGGTGGGCTCGTCGGCGAGCAGCAGCGGGGCGTCGCCGACGAGGGCGAGGGCGGTGGCGGCGCGCTGGGCGAGGCCGCCGGAGAGTTCGTGCGGATGGTGGTCGAGGTGGCCGGCGGGGAACGCGGCGCGTTCGGCGGCCCGCTCGGCGGCCTCGCGCAGCGCCGCGCGGCCCCGCACGCCGGTGAGCTGGGCGACCGTCTCCTCCAGCTGGGAGCGGACGGTGCGCACGGGCGTGAGGTGGGCGGCCGGGCTCTGCGGGACGAGGCCGATGCGGCGGCCTCGTACGGTCCGGGCGAAGGTCCGTTCGTCGGTGCCGAGCAGGTCGAGTTCGCCGAGCAGCGCGCTGCCCGCGGTCTGCGCGTTGCCGGGGAGCAGGCCGAGGAGCGCGGAGACCAGCACGGACTTGCCGCAGCCGCTCTCGCCGATCAGGGCGAGGCACTCGCCGGCCGCGACGTCGAAGTGCGCGTCCGTGACGGCCTCGACGCGCCGCCCGCCCGGCATCAGGAAGCGCACCGACAGTCCGCGCACCGACAGCACGGGGGTTCGCCCGGTCACAGCATCAGCTCCGATCGGCGGCGGGGGTTGATCCGCTCCCGCCAGGCCCCGGCGAGGCCGGCGACGGCGAGGGTGGGGACGATGACGAACAGGCCCGGGAAGAGCGTCGGCCACCACTGCCCGGCGAGCAGGGAGCCCCTCGCGTCCTGGATGAGAGTGCCGAGGCTCGCGGTGTGGGTGGGCAGCCCGAGCCCGAGGAAGGACAGCGCCGACTCGTGCCACATGGCGTGCGGCACCATCAGCACGGCGGCCAGCGCGGCCTGCGGCAGCACGCCGGGCAGCAGGTGCCGCACGGTCACCCGCCACCGGGAGGCGCCGCCGGTGACCGCCGCGTCGATGTAGGGCCGCGAGCGCAGGGAGAGCACTTCGGCGCGGACGATGCGGGCGGTCGACAGCCAGTGGGTGAGCCCCACCGAGACCACCACGGGCCATACGCCCGGCCGGAACATGGCGACGATGAAGATGCCGAGCAGCAGGTGCGGCACGGACGAGAAGGCGTCGACCACCCGCATCAGGGCCCGGTCGGCCCAGCCGCCCAGCGCCCCGGCCACGGCTCCCACGGCGGTGCCGACCACGGTCGCCGTCAGCGCCGCGGTCACTCCCACGAGGAGGGAGACGCGCAGTCCGTACACGCAGCGCAGCAGCAGGTCGCGGCCCACGTCGTCGGTGCCGAAGGGGTGGTGCCGGCTCGGCGCCCGCAGCTTGGCGGCCAGGTCGACGGCCTGCTGGTCGAGCTGGACCAGGGGCGGCACCAGCAGGACGGCGAGGAGGGCGACGGCCAGTACCGCGGCCGAGGTGCGCAGGCGCAGGGCCCGCGTGGAACGGCGTGCGGTGCCGTACGACCGCCAGGTCGTGGCGGGCCGTGCGGTCTTGCCGGTCGCGGAGTCAGCCATGGGAATCACATCTCACTGAGCTTCACCCTCGGGTCGAACAGTCCGTAGAGCAGGTCCGCGAGCAGGTTCCCGGCGAGGACGGCGACGGTGGCGAGGGTGGTCAGGGCGGCCAGCAGCGGGAAGTCGACGGCGGTGGCCGCCTCGACGGTGGCCGCCGCGATGCCCGGCCAGCTGAAGACGCTCTCGACCAGCAGGGCGCCGGTGATGAGTTCGGGCACGCGGGAGCCGATCAGGGTGAGCACCGGCAGCAGTCCGGAGCGCAGGGCGTGGCCCAGCAGGACGGTGCGCTCGGCGACGCCGCGGGCGCGGGCGCCGCGCACCGGGTCCTCGGCGAGGGCGTCGCCGACGCCCTGGCGTACGTACAGCGTGAACCAGGGCAGTTGGGAGACGGCGAGCACGCCGGCGGGCAGGATGACGTGGCCGGCGACCTGGCCCGGGGTGACCTGTTCGCTGGCGGTGTCGGTCAGGCCGCCGGCCGGGAGGACGTCCCACTGGAGGGCGAACAGCCAGACGGCGAGCAGCGCGGTCCAGAAGACCGGCGCCGCCTGCAGGGAGTAGGCGAGCGCGGTGACGGCGCGGTCGAGCGGCGCGCCGGGGCGGCGGGCGGCGAGGACGCCGAGCAGCGTGCCCACCAGCACGGCCGCCGCGAAGGCGACGGCGCACAGCAGCGCCGACCAGGCGAGGCGTTCGCCGATGACCTGGGTGACCGGCTGCCGCATCACCGAGGAGTGGCCGAGGTCGCCGGTGAGGGCGGAGGTCAGCCAGTGCCACCAGCGGGCGACGAAGGACCGGTCCACGCCGAGGTTGTCCCGCAGCCGGTCCAGGGTCTCCTGGTCGGCGCCGAGGGCGGCGGTGCCGGCGTACGCCTTGACGGGGTCGAAGGGGGAGGCGGCGGCGACCGCGAAGACGGCGAAGGTGACGACGAGGACGACGGGGACGGCGAACAGGGCCCGCCGTCCCGCCAGCCGCGCCATTCCTCCCCAGGGGACGGGGCTCACTTCTTGGGCTGCCAGTCCTCGATGTCCCACCAGGGCCCGCTGGCGAATCCGTGCTCGTGCGGCTCGAGCTGGGTGGTCAGCCCGTCCCAGCGGTCGGCGAGTACGTAGAGGTGGTCGATGTGGGTGAGGAAGGTGTAGCCGGGGTCGGTGACGAGCGCCTTCTGGACGCCGGTGTAGGCGGCGGCCCGGGTCCCGGCGTCCTGGCTGCGGCGGCCCGCGTCGAGCGCCTTGTCCACCGCCGGGTTGTCGTAGCCGGCCATGTTGTTGAAGCCGTCGCCCGCCAGGGAGGAGTGCAGCAGGGTGTAGAGGCCGAAGTCGGGGTCGCCGACGCTGCCGAAGCCGGCCAGCACCGCGTCGTGCTTCATGCGGGGTTCGATGACCTCCCAGGTAGCGCTCTCCGCCTTCACCTCGATGCCGGCCTTCTTGGCGTCGGAGGCGTAGGCGAGCGCGTGGTCCTGGCGGACCTTGTCGCCCGAGGGGTAGTACAGGGTGAACGCGGCGCGCTGTCCGTCCTTGGCGCGGATGCCGTCGGAGCCGGGCTTCCAGCCGGCCTCGTCGAGGACGCGCTTCGCCTCGGCGAGGTCGTGGGGGCGTTCGATGTCCCGGGCGTACCAGGGGTCGTTCGCGGGCAGCGGCCCGTAGGCGGGCGTGCCGGCCCCGTCGAGGATCGTGTCGACCATGGCCCGGCGGTCCACGGCGGCGTCGAGGGCCTGGCGGATCGCGCGGTCGCCGGTCACCTTGTGGGCGGTGGGCAGGGTGACGGCACGGAAGTCGTAGGACTTCGCCGCGTAGGTGCGTCTGCCGTCGTCCTTCTCGAAGGTCGCGGCGAGGTTGGGCGGCAGGACGGCGCCGTCGAGGTCGCCGGAGCGCAGCCGGGTGGCGCGCACGTTGTCGTCGGCGATGACCGCCATGGTGAAGGACTTCACCGCGGGCTCGCCGCCCCAGTAGTGCGGGTTGGCCTTGAAGGTGAGCTTCTCGCCCTTGCTCCAGTGCGCCAGGACGTACGGGCCGGTGCCGACCGGCTCGGTGTTGAAGTCACCGGTGTTGGGGTCCTGTCCGCCCGCGACGTGCTCGGGGACGATGGGCAGCACCGTGCGGGCGGGGAAGGGCGCGTAGGGGTACTTGAGGGTGAAGACGACGGTGTCGTCTCCGCTCGCGCGGACGTCCTTGACGGCGTCCAGTTCGCTGCGGGCGGTGTTGTTGGTCTTCGCGTCGAGGACGGTCTTGTACGTGTAGACCACGTCGGCGGCGGTGAACGGTTCGCCGTCGCTGAACTTCACGCCCTTGCGCAGGGTGTAGGTGTACGTCCGCCCGCCGTCGGCGACCTCGGGGAGCGCGGCGGCCAGGGCGGGCTTCAGCTTCAGTCCGGCGTCGCGGGCGAGCAGCCCGTCGAAGATCTTGGAGTTGCCGTCCTTGCCGTAGCCGAGCAGGGGGCTGAGGGTGTCCGGTTCGGAGGCCACCCCGATCACGACGGACTCCGCCCCCTCGGCGTCACCGCCTGTTCCGCCCCCCGGTGCGGAACAGGCGGTGACGCCGGCGGCGAACGCCGCCGCGGCGGCGGCACTTCGTATCCGACGGGTCGTCATGTCTCCCCCACACTTGTTGTTGATGCGCCGCTATTGCACATCAGTTGCAAGAGTGGCGTCAAGCCAGGTGGGAAGGGACCCGGGTGCCGGGCGGGAGTGAGTTCGGCCGCGGGTCAGCGCGTCCGGGCGGCGAACGCCTCGTACGCCCGGTCGTCGAAGAGGACGAACCGGACCTCCGTCACCGACGTCGGGGTGTCACGCACCGTCTCGACGGCGATGCGGGCCGCGTCGTCCATGGGCCAGCGGTAGACACCGGCGGAGATCGCCGGAAAGGCGACCGTGCGGGCGCCCAGTTCGCCGGCGATCCGGAGGGACTCGCGGTAGCAGGAGGCCAGCAGCTCGGAGCGGTCCTCGCTCGCCGACCAGACCGGGCCGACGGTGTGGATCACCCAGCGGGCGTCGAGCTCGCCCGCGGTGGTGGCGACGGCCTGTCCGGTGGGCAGGCCCTTGCCGAGGTGCCCGGCGCGCAGCTCGCGGCAGGCCGCCAGGATCGCGGGGCCGCCGCGCCGGTGGATGGCGCCGTCGACGCCGCCCCCGCCGAGCAGGGAGGAGTTGGCCGCATTGACGATCGCGTCGGCGCTCTGGCGCGTGATGTCGCCCCGGACCAGCGTGATGGTGGTCATGTCTGCCTCAGTCTTCGCCAGACGGCCTTCGCCGCGTTGTGTCCGGACATGCCGTGCACCCCGGGGCCCGGCGGGGTCGCCGACGAGCAGATGAAGACGGCCGGGTGCGGGGTGGCGTACGGGAACAGGGAGAGCTTGGGGCGCAGCAGCAGCTGGAGTCCGGAGACCGCGCCGGAGGCGATGTCCCCGCCGACGTAGTTGGCGTTGCGGGCGGCGATCTCGGGCGGGCCGGCGGTGGCGCGGGCGAGGACGCGGTCGCGGAACCCGGGGGCGAAGCGCTCCAGTTGGCGCTCGATCGCGTCGGTGAGGTCGCCGGTCCAGCCGCCCGGCACATGTCCGTACACCCAGAAGACCTGCCGGCCGGCTGGGGCCCGGGTGGGGTCGGCGACGCCGGGCTGCACGGTGATGAGGAACGGCCGGTCGGGCGCCCGGCCGGTGCGGGATGCGGCGTGCAGGGCGGCGCCGATCTCCGCGCTGTCGGCGCCGATCTGCACCGTGCCGGCGGTGCGGGGTGCCTCGGCCGTCCACGGGACCGGGCCGTCCAGCGCGTAGTCGATCTTGAAGACGCCCGGTCCGTACCGGTAGGAGTCGTAGTAGCTGCCGAGGCCGGCGATGCGGGCCAGGGCGGTGGGCGAGGTGTCGAAGACGTACGCGCGGGCCGGCGGCAGGTCGTCGAGGCGCTTGACCTCGTAGTCGGTGTGGACGGTGCCGCCGAGGTCGGTGAGGTAGGCGGCCAGCGCGTCGGAGACGGCCTGGGAGCCGCCGCGGGCCACCGGCCAGCCGCGGGCGTGGGCGGCGAGCGCGAAGACCAGGCCGATGGCGCCGGTGGCGAAGCCGCCGAGCGGGGCCATGACGTGCGCGACGAGTCCGGCGAAGAGGGTCCGCGCCTTCTCGTCGCGGAAGCGGCGCATCAGCCAGGTCGACGGCGGCAGTCCGACCAGGCCGAAGCGGGCGAGGGTGACCGGGTCGCGGGGCAGCGCGGTGTTCGGCAGGGACATGAAGTCGCGGGCCAGGGTGTCCCACCGGGGCAGGAACCGCTCGACCAGTCTGCGGTACGTGCCGGCGTCGCGCGGGCCGAAGGAGGCGGCGGTCTCGCCGACGGACCGGGACAGCACGGCGGCCGAGCCGTCGGGGAAGGGGTGCGCCATGGGCAGCGCGGGGTGCAGCCACTCCAGGCCGTACCGCTCCAGGGGCAGGGCGCGGAAGGCGGGTGAGTTGACGCCGAGCGGGTGGGCGGCCGAGCACGGGTCGTGGCGGAATCCGGGGAGGGTCAGTTCCTCCGTGCGGGCGCCGCCGCCGACGGTGTCCCGCGCCTCGAAGACGGCCACGGAGAAGCCGCGGCGGGCCAGCTCCACGGCAGCCGTCAGTCCGTTCGGCCCCGCACCCACCACGACCGCATCGAGCATCGACGGCACCTTCGGACTCCTTCGTCAGCCGATGGCCACTCGGGGTCAGGATATGCCGGGGCGCCGGCACACCCGGGCCGCGGGTGAGGGCCGGCGGCGGGACCGCGGCGTCAGGCGGCCGTCTCCTCCCCGGAGAGCAGGGCCACCACCCGGCGGGCCGTGGCCGCGTCGCGGGCCGCGGTGAACGGCAGGTCGTTGTCCCCGGTGATGCGGAACGGCTCGCCCGCGCGGGTCAGATGCGTGCCGCCCGCCTCCTCGACCAGCAGCAGACCCGCCGCGTGGTCCCACGCCGCCTCCCACGAGAACGCCGTGGCGTCGGACTCGCCGCGCGCGACGGCGAGGTACTCGAGGCCCGCCGAGCCGCAGGGACGCGGTGCCACGCCCGGGGTGCGCAGGCCGAGCAGTGCGCGCTTCTGCTCGTCCGTCGTGTAGTCCGGGTGGGAGGTGGCGACCCGCAGGTCGTGCCCGGGCTCGGGCGGCCCGGCGTAGAGCCGCTCGCCGTCCAGGAAGGCGCCCCGGCCCCGGACGGCCGTGGCGAGCTGGTCGGGGACGGGCGCGTAGGTCCACGAGGCGTGCACCACGCCGCGGTGGGCCAGGGCCACCAGCGTGCAGAACCCGGCGTCGCCGTGTACGAACTGCCGTGTCCCGTCGACGGGATCGACGATCCACACCGGCGCCTCGCCCCGGATCGCCTCGTACGAGGCGGGGTTGGCGTGCACCGCCTCCTCGCCGACCACGACGGAGCCGGGGAGCAGGGCGGGGAGTATCTCCGTGAGGTACAGCTCGGCCTTGCGGTCGGCGTCCGTCACCAGGTCGTGCGGGCCGGACTTCTGGTCGACCTCGTGGTCCGCGAGCCGGCGCCAGCGCGGCATGATCTCCTGGGCGGCCGCCTTGCGCACGGCCTCCTCCACCTCGTCGGCGTGCCGCGCGAGAAACTCGTCGATGGTTTCGTTGCTCTCGATCATGCCTCCCATGAGAGCACGCGCCACTGACAATCCCCACCCGGGTGGTGTACTCCGGGTGGAATCGGCATGAACTCGCGGTGCGCGGCACCTCGTGGTGCGCGGGTCGGTGACGGGCGGTTCAGCGGCCCACCGCGTACCCCTGCATCCCGCGCGGATTGGCGGCGGCCGACAAGAGGCCGGTCTCCGGGTCCCGCGCGACGGCGCACAACCGCCCCTCCGACCAGGGCCCGCCGACGGTGACGTCGTGCCCGCGGCGCCGCAGCTCCTCGACGACCTCCGAGGGCGTCCGGGACTCCACGGTGACGCTGCCGGCCCGCATGCCGCGCGGGAAGAAGGAGCCGGGGAAGCCGTCGTTGTGCCAGTTCGGGGCGTCGACGGCGCCCTGGAGGTCGAGGCCGCCGCGCACCGGTGCGCGCAGGGCGGCCGCCAGGAAGAAGTGCAGCTGCCACTGGTCCTGCTGGTCCCCGCCGGGCGTGCCGAACGCCATGACGGGCACGCCGTCGCGCAGGGCGATGGACGGCGTCAGCGTGGTGCGCGGCCTGCGGCCGGGGGTGAGCGAGTTCGGCAGGCCCTCCTCCAGCCAGGTCATCTGGAGGCGGGTGCCGAGCGGGAAGCCGAGTTCGGGGACGACGGGGTTGGACTGGAGCCAGCCGCCGCTGGGCGTGGCCGAGACCATGTTGCCCCAGCGGTCCACGACGTCCAGGTGGCAGGTGTCGCCGCGAGTCGTGCCGTCGGCGTCGACGGCGGGCTCGCCGGGCACCGGGGACGCCGGGCCCTTGGCGACGGTCGGCTCGCCGACCCCGAGGGCGTCCAGGCCCTCCCCCTCGACGGCCGCCACGCGCGCGTGGGCACTGAGCCGCGGTATGCGCCCGCCCGGTCCGCCGGGCCGCAGCTCGTAGGAGGCCTTGTCCCCCACCAGCTCGCGCCGGGCGGCGTTGTACGACGGCGACAGCAGGTCGGTGAGCGGCACGGCGGACGCGCCGTGGGCGTCCCCGTACCAGGCCTCCCGGTCGGCCATGGCGAGCTTGCAGCCCTCGACCAGCAGGTGGACGTAGTCGGCGGAGCCGTACCGGGGCAGCTCGGGCGGGAGCAGCGCCAACTGCTGGAGCAGGACGGGGCCCTGGCTCCAGGGGCCGGCCTTGCAGACGGTCCAGCCGTTCCAGTCGTACGTCGCCGGCGCCTCGTAGGACGCGGACCAGCCGGCGAGGTCGGCGGCGGTCAGGGTGCCGGTGTGGCGCCGTCCGCTGGTGTCCATGGTGGGCCGGGCGGCCTGCCGTACGAACGCCTCGGCGACGAACCCGGTGCGCCAGACCTCGCGGGCCGCCTCGATCTCGGCCTCCCGGTCACCCGCCCCGGCGACCTCGGCGAGCAGCCGCTTCCAGGTCGCGGCGAGGGCGGGGTTGCGGAACGGCTCCCCCGGGCGGGGCGGCCGGCCGCCGGGCAGATAGACCTCGGCCGAGGAGGTCCACTCCGTCTCGAACAGCCCGCGGACGGTCTCGACGGTCTCCGTGAAGCGCTCGACGGGCGGGTGCCCGTCCTCGGCGTAGCCGATGGCGTACGTCAGCACGTCGGCGAGGCTCTTGGTGCCGTGGTCGCGCAGCAGGAGCATCCAGGCGTCGAAGGCGCCGGGCACGGCGGCGGCGAGCGGCCCGGTGCCGGGCACGAGGTCCAGGCCGAGCCCCCGGTAGTGCGCGACGGTGGCACCGGCCGGGGCGACGCCCTGCCCGCACAGCACCCGCACCTCGCCGCCGGCCGGCGCGAGGAGTATCGGCACCTCGCCGGCGGGCCCGTTGAGGTGCGGCTCGACGACGTGCAGCACGAACGCGCCGGCCACGGCGGCGTCGTAGGCGTTGCCGCCGCCCTCCAGCACCGCCATCGCCGACTGCGACGCCAGCCAGTGGGTGGAGGCCACCATGCCGAAGGTGCCCTGGAGGGTCGGTCGGGTCGTGAACATGGGCCTCTCACCTCGCTGTCGGCTGCCGCCGGAGATTCCGGGGGTTCGCGCGGGTCCCCTCCCCCGATTCCCGGCAGGCTATCCGTCACCCGCGCCACTCCCCGCGGGGCGCCGGCACCGGGGGAGGTATCCTCGCCCGGCTCACGCGGCAAGGACAGTGGAGGAGCACGGCCCGATGACGAGCGACGACGAGTCCGTACTCGACGACCCGGTGAGCCGGTCACTGGGCGGCCGGCACGCGTCCTACGCCCGGCGGCTCGGCCGGGCCGTCGGGTATGTGCCGGAGGTCGCGACCTTCTCCGCCGTGTCCGCCGGCCCCGGCGCGCAGGACTGGGCCGACCTCGCCGCGCTGCTGGGGCCGGGGGCCCTCGCCGACCTGTTCAGTTCGCCGGCCGTTCCGCCGCCGGACTGGGAGCCGGTCTTCCGGCTCGAGGGCCGGCAGATGATCTGGGCCGGGGGCTCGCCTGCGGAGGAGGCCGGCGCCGGCCTCGTCGAGCTGGGTGCGGACGACGTGCCCGAGATGCTCGGCCTCGTCGCGCGGACCGAGCCGGGCCCCTTCCGGCCGCGCACCCGTGAACTCGGCACCTACCTCGGTGTCCGGGTCGACGGCGCCCTGGTGGCGATGGCGGGCGAGCGGCTGCGGCCCCCGGGCTGGAGCGAGATCAGCGCCGTCTGCACCGCCCCCGAGGCCCGTGGGCGCGGGCACGCCGCCCGTCTGGTGGGTGCGCTCGCCGCCCGTGTCCTGGCGCGCGGTGAACGTCCCTTCCTGCATGTGGCCGAGGCCAACGCGGGAGCGATCGCCCTGTACGAGCGGCTCGGCTTCACGACCCGCAGGAAGGTGACCTTCCAGGGCTTCCGCACTCCGTGAGGCCTGCCCCCCGACGGCCCGCCCGGCCCGCCGGGAACACCGGCCTGCGCCCAGCTGTTGCCCCCATGTGCGGAAACGGAGGCGGAACGGTGCACGGTGAGTACAAGATTCCCGGCGGCAAGCTGGTCGTCGTGGACCTGGAGGCCGAGGACGGGGTGCTGCGGCACGTGCGCGTGGCGGGCGACTTCTTCCTCGAGCCGGACGAGGCGCTCGACGCCGTGAACCGCGCCCTGGAGGGCGCCCCGGCCGACACCGACGCAGCCGGACTGGCCGCGCGGATCGACGCGGCCCTGCCCGAGGGCACCGTGATGTACGGGCTGACCTCGGAGGGCGTCGGCATCGCCGTGCGCCGGGCCCTCGCGCACGCCACGGACTGGACGGACTACGACTGGCAGCTCGTCCACGAGGCCCCGCAGTCCCCCGCCCTGCACATGGCCCTGGACGAGGTGCTGACCGCCGAGGTGGCGGCGGGCCGGCGCCCGCCGACGCTGCGCGTGTGGGAGTGGGCCTCCCCCGCGGTGATCATCGGCAGCTTCCAGTCGCTGCGCAACGAGGTGGACGCGGAGGCAGCCGAGCGCCACGGAGTCGAGGTGGTGCGCCGGATCTCCGGCGGCGGCGCCATGTTCGTGGAGCCCGGCAACACGATCACGTACTCGCTGTCCGTGCCGGAGGCGCTGGTGCGGGGCCTGTCCTTCCAGGACAGCTACGCCTATCTCGACGACTGGGTGCTCGGCGCGCTCGGCGACATGGGCATCCGGGCCTGGTACCAGCCGCTGAACGACATCGCCACCGACCAGGGCAAGATCGCGGGCGCCGCGCAGAAGCGGCTCGTGGGACACGGCGGCAGCGCCGGGGCGGTGCTGCACCACGTGACCATGTCGTACGACATCGACGCCGACAGGATGCTCGAGGTGCTGCGCATCGGGCGGGAGAAGCTCAGCGACAAGGGCATCAAGAGCGCGAGGAAGCGGGTGGATCCGCTGCGCCGGCAGACCGGTCTGCCGCGCGAGGCCGTGATCGAGCGGATGATCTCCTCCTTCGGCGCCCGCTACGGCCTCACCCAGGGCAAGGTGACCGACGAGGAGCTGGCCCGTGCGCGGGAGCTGGCGAGCACGAAATTCTCCGCGCCCGAGTGGACGGCACGGGTGCCCTGACGACCCCGGCCGGTCCGTCTGCGTCACCGGCCGGGCACGCAGCGAGTTCACCCTTCCGCCCCACAGGTACTCGTGTGACACTGGCGTCCCCGTCCGCAGTGCGGACTCCTTCCGCACCGTCCCCCACGAGAAGTGCGCCGTGCGTTCTCTTCCCCTGCCGCTCGCCCTGACCGCGCGCCTGGCCCCGGTCGCCGTGCTCGCCACGGCGGGCTGGGTGCTGTCGTCCGGGCCGGACACGAAACCGGCCGCCGAGGACAGCACGCCGCCCGACGGCGGGCGCCCGTCCGCCTCGGCCCCGGCGACGCAGGCGGTGACGAAGACGTACGCCGCCGCCCCGGCGCCCTGCGAGAGCCTGGCCGGGAAGACGGTCACGTCGCTGGTCCCCGGCACCAAGGCGGAGGGCAAGGAGATACCGTCCACGGACACCCAGGTGCGCCGCACCTGCTCGTGGAACGCGCTCAAGGGGTACGACTACCGCTGGCTGGACGTCTCCTACGAGGTGATGGCCTCGGACGAGGCGGCGCAGAAGTCGTACAGGGAGCGGGTCGCCGACCGCAGCGGCGGTGGCGCGGTCCCGGGCCTCGGCGACGAGGGGTACTCCGTCGTGAACCTCACGACCGAGGACAAGCAGCAGACCCGGGAGGGCACCGTGCTGGTCCGCGCGGCCAACGCCCTGGTGACGGTCACGTACAACGGCAGTGACTTCGAGACCAAGAAGGCCCCCGGCACGGACGAGATCAACAAGGGGGCCATCAAGGCGGCCAAGGAGGCGGTGGCCGCCCTCCAGGGCGGTCAGGCCGGCTGACCGCCCCGACGGCGTATCAGCGGGCGGCCCGGTCCCGGGCGCCCGGCAGCATCAGCAGCAGGTACAGCAGCATCGAGGTGCCGAGGCCCACCGCCCAGCCGTAGTCGGCCAGTGGTTCGAGGAACGGCACCGGCCGGCCGTCGATCAGGGGGTGGAAGTCGGCGCCGCCGACGGCCAGGACCCCGCCGGTGAGGAAGGCGAGGACCGCCCGCCAGTTCCAGCCGCCGGAGTACCAGTAGCGTCCGCCCGCGCGGTAGAGGTCGGCGAGGTCGAGGCGGGCGCGGCGCAGGATCCAGTAGTCGGCGATGAGGATGCCGGCGACCGTGCCGAGCAGCCCGCCGACCAGGCCGAGCCAGGTGAAGATGTAGCCCTGGGGGTCGGAGTACAGCTTCCAGGGGAAGATCAGCACGGCGAGGACGCAGGTGATGATCGCGCCGGCCCGGAAACTCACCTTGCGCGGCGCCACGTTGGAGAAGTCGAAGGCCGGCGAGACCAGGTTGGCCGCGATGTTCACGGACAGGGTCGCCACCAGGACGGTGACGAGGGCGAAGAGCAGTCCCACCACGTTGTCCGTCTTCGCGGCGAGCTGCACCGGGTCCCAGATCGGTTCGCCGTAGACGGCCTGCGAGCCGGAGGTGACCATGACGGACAGGAAGGCGAACAGGGTCATCGTGGTCGGCAGGCCGAGGGCCTGGCCGCGGGTCTGGGCCTTCTGGCTCTTGCCGTAGCGGGTGAAGTCCGGGATGTTCAGGGACAGCGTGGACCAGAAGCCGATCATGCCCATGAGGGAGGGCCAGAACAGCTTCCAGAAGTCGCCGCCCCAGCCCAGCCTCGACGGCTGGTCGAAGAGCGGGCCGAAGCCGCCCGCCTGGTCGGTCATCCACCACAGCATCACGAAGGCGCCGACGAGGACGAAGGGCGCCGCCCAGTTCTCGAAGCGGCGGATGGTCTCCATGCCCCGGTAGATGATGACGACCTGGATCGCCCAGAAGATCGCGAACGACAGCCACATCGTCCAGGGGTGGCCGCCCAACGCCGCCGCGCCCGACCAGCTGTCGCCGATGAGCTTGCCGGCCAGGAAGTAGATGGCCTCGCCGCCGATCCAGGTCTGGATGCCGAACCAGCCGCAGGCCACCAACGCCCGTACCACGGCAGGCAGGTTGGCGCCGCGGATGCCGAAGGATGCGCGGGCGAAGACCGGGAAGGGGATGCCGTACTTGGGTCCCGCGTGCCCGGTGAGGAGCATCGGGACGAGCACGATCAGGTTGGCCAGGGCGATGGTGAACACCGCCTGTTTCCAGTCCATGCCGACGGCGATCAGACCGGAGGCGAGGGTCCAGGAGGCCGTGTTGTGGGCCATGCCGACCCACAGCGCGGAGAAGTTGTACGTGGTCCAGGTGCGCCCCTCGACGGGGACCGGCAGCAGGTCCGCGTTGGCGTAGGGGCCGCTCGGCGGCGGGGAGCCGGGGGCGAGCTCCACCCGCCCGTCGGGGAGGGTGACGTGGGCGGACGGCGGTATGGCCGTGGGCGCGGTGTCGGTCATGGGCAGGCCAATCATGCGGTGGGTCGGGAGAGGCCGTGCGGGCGGTGCCGAGGGGGGTGCGCGGGTGCGCCCTGGGCCCCCTGCCCCGGGCGGGGAGGGGGCGTGCGGGGGTGTCAGCCGTTGACGGCCGGGATGATCTGGCTGCCGTAGGCGTCGATGACGGCTTCCTGTGCGTCGTGCATGTCGTACAGGGCGAACTGGTCGACGCCGAGGGCGCGCAGGGCGGTCAGCTTCTCGATGTGCTTCTCGGCCGGTCCGATCAGGCAGAACCGGTCGACGATCTCGTCCGGCACGAACTGTGTGTCCGGGTTGCCGCTGCGTCCGTGGTGGGCGTAGTCGTAGCCCTGGCGGGCCTTGATGTAGTCGGTGAGTTCCTCGGGGACGGCGGAGGAGTGCTCGCCGTACTTGGCGACCAGGTCGGCGACGTGGTTGCCGACCATGCCGCCGAACCAGCGGCACTGCTCGCGGGCGTGGGCGAGTGCCCCGGGCGAGTCGTCGGCGGTGACGTAGGCGGGGGCGGCGACGCAGATCGTCACCTCGGACGGGTCGCGGCCGGCCGCCACCGCGGCGTCCTTGACGGCCCGGACCATGTACTCGGTGAGGTAGGGGTCGGCGAGCTGGAGGATGAAGCCGTCGGCCTCCTCGCCGGTCATCTTCAGGGCCTTGGGCCCGTACGCGGCCATCCACACGGGGAGTTCGGCGTCGGGCTTGATCCAGGGGAACCGGACGACGGTGCCGCCGCCGAGGTCGGCCTCCTCTCCCCTGCCGAGCGCCCGGATGACCTTCATGGCCTCGCTGATGCGGGCCAGGGTGTTGGGCTTGCGGCCGGCGACGCGCATCGCGGAGTCGCCGCGGCCGATGCCGCAGACGGTGCGGTTGCCGTACATGTCGTTGAGGGTGGCGAAGGTGGAGGCGGTCACCTCCCAGGTGCGGGTGCCCGGGTTGGTGACCATCGTGCCGACCTTGAGCCGCGCGGTGTGGGCCAGGATCTGGCTGTAGATCACGAAGGGTTCCTGCCACAGCACGGCGGAGTCGAAGGTCCAGCCGTGGGTGAACCCGTTGTCCTCCGCCCGTTGCATCAGGCTGACGACCCGGGAGGCCGGCGGGTCGGTCTGCAGGACGAGTCCGAAGTCCATGGGCACCGCTCCTAGTTCAGGTACTGGCAGGTGGAGCGCGGGGTGTAGACGCCGTGGCCCTTGTGCCCGGTGTACTCCCGCTCGGTGACGACCGGTTCGCCGCGCGAGAGCACGGTCTCGACGCGGCCGGTGACGCGCTTGCCCTCGTACGCCGAGTAGTCGACGTTCATGTGGTGGGTCTCGGCGGAGATGACCTGCTCGGCGTGAGGGTCGTAGACGACGATGTCGGCGTCGGCGCCGGGCGCGATGGTGCCCTTCTTCGGGTAGAGGCCGAACATGCGGGCCGGGGTGGCACAGGCGATCTCGATCCAGCGGCGCCGGCTGATGTGCCCGTCGACGACGGCCTGGTGCAGCAGGTCCATGCGGTTCTCGACGCCCGGCATGCCGTTGGGGATCTTGGAGAAGTCGCCGCGGCCCAGTTCCTTCTGGCCGGTGAAGCAGAAGGGGCAGTGGTCGGTGGAGACCACCTGGAGGTCGTTGGTCCGCAGGCCCCGCCACAGCGCCGCCTGGTGCTCGCGCGGCCGCAGCGGGGTGCTGCACACGTACTTGGCGCCCTCGAAGTCCGGTTCGGCGAGGTTGTCGGTGGACAGGAACAGGTACTGCGGACAGGTCTCGCCGAAGACGTTCAGGCCGTCGTCGCGGGCCCGGGTCAGCTCGGCGACGGCCTCCTGCGCCGACACGTGCACGACGTAGAGGGGCGCTCCGGCGACCTGGGCGAGCCTGATGGCGCGGTGGGTGGCCTCGGCCTCCAGCAGGGCCTTGCGGACCTCGCCGTGGTGGCGGGGGTCGGTCTCGCCGCGGGCGAGGGCCTGCTCGACGAGGACGTCGATGGCGATGCCGTTCTCGGCGTGCATCATGATCAGTCCGCCGTTGCCGGCGGCGCGCTGCATGGCCCGCAGGATCTGGCCGTCGTCGGAGTAGAAGACGCCGGGGTAGGCCATGAACTGCTTGAAGGAGGTGACGCCCTCCTCCACCAGCAGGTCCATCTCCTTGAGCGTGTGCTCGTTCACGTCGGAGACGATCATGTGGAAGCCGTAGTCGACGGCGCAGTTGCCCTCGGCCTTGGCGTGCCAGGCGTCGAGGCCCTCGCGCAGGGAGCGGCCGACGCTCTGGATGGCGAAGTCGACGATGGTGGTCGTACCGCCCCAGGCGGCGGCCCGGGTGCCCGTCTCGAAGGTGTCCGCGGCGTAGGTGCCGCCGAAGGGCATCTCCATGTGGGTGTGGCCGTCGACGCCGCCCGGGATCACGTACCTGCCGGTGGCGTCGATCGTCCTCTCGGCCGAGAACGCCTCGGCGGCCGGGGTGCCGGACGCGGCGAGGGCGGCGACGCGGCCGTCCTCGATCAGCACGTCGGCGTGGATCTCGTCGGACGCGGTGATGACGAGACCACCGCGGATGACGGTACGACTACGGGGCATGCTGGTCCCTCCTGTCGGAAGCGGTCGGTCAGGGCGCGGTCAGCGGCGAGTACGCGCCCGGCGCCCGGTCGCGGTAGAACTGCCAGCGGTCGCGGACCTCGCGCAGCCTGCCCATGTCGAGGTCGCGGACGACGAGTTCGCTCTCCTTGTCGCTCGCGACCTCGCCGACGAACTGCGCCTCGGGGTCGACGAAGTAGGAGGTGCCGTAGAAGTCGTTGTCGCCGTACTCCTCGACGCCGACGCGGTTGATGGCGCCGACGAAGTACTCGTTGGCGACGGCCGCCGCCGGCTGCTCCAGCTGCCACAGGTAGCCGGACAGGCCGCGTGAGGTGGCCGACGGGTTGAAGACGACCTCGGCGCCTTCGAGGCCGAGCGCCCGCCAGCCCTCCGGGAAGTGCCGGTCGTAGCAGATGTAGACGCCGATGCGGCCGACGGCGGTGTCGAAGACGGGCCAGCCGGAGTTGCCGGGGCGGAAGTAGAACTTCTCCCAGAAGCCGCGCACCTGGGGGATGTGGGTCTTGCGGTACTTGCCGAGGTAGGAGCCGTCGGCGTCGATCACGGCGGCGGTGTTGTAGAGGACGCCCGGCTGCTCCTCCTCGTACATCGGCAGCACCAGGACGATGCCGTGCTCACGGGCCAGGGCGCGAAAGCGCTCGACGATCGGGCCGTCGGGGATGCGCTCGGCGTAGGCGTAGAACTCGGGGTCCTGGACCTGGCAGAAGTAGGGCCCGTAGAACAGCTCCTGGAAGCACAGGACTTGGGCCCCCTGGGCGGCGGCGTCGCGGACCGCCTGCTCGTGGACCCGGATCATCGACTCCTTGTCGCCCGTCCATGCGGTCTGGAAGAGCGCGGCACGGATCACTCGGCTCATTGTCGGCCTCCACTCGCTCGGTGTGCTGTGAGCGTAGGGACGGCGGCCGGCCGGTTCGACGGGCACGGTGTCACGTCTGCGGGGGTCGGGCATTGCACGGTGTCACCCCTGCTGGGCGTCGTGGGCGAGGAGCGCGATGTGCACGGACGCGGCCTGTTCGAAGTCGTCGAGGTCCACGCCGAGCCGGGCCTGTATGGCCTCCAGGCGGCGGTAGAGGGCGGGGCGCGAGACGTGGTGCAGCTGGGCGGTGCGGGACTTGTTGCGGCCGGTGGCGAGGTAGGTGCGCAGGACGGGGAGCAGATCCTCGTCGGGGCCGCGCAGCAGCCCGTCCAGCTCCCGTTCGGCGAAGGACTGCACGTGCGGGTCGTCGCGCAGCAGCCGCACCAGTCCGCGCAGATGGATGTCGCGCAGGCGGACGACGGGCGGCAGGTCGCGGGCCGCCGCGGAGTCGGTGACGGCGTCGGCGACGTGCTGCGCCTCGCGCAGCCCGGCCGGTACCTCGTCCCAGGCGGTGCGGGCGTCGGCCGCGGCGACGACGGCGGTGGCGCCGGGTTCCGTGCGCAGCCGGGCCGCGAAGTGGTCGGTCAGCGCCCGGGCGTCCTGGTCGCGGGCGAGGCTGAGCAGGACGGCGGTGGTGTCGTCGGTGAGCCGGGCGACGAGGCCGGGCAGGCCCAGCAGCCGCAGGATCCGGCCGAGGCGGGCCGGGTCCCCGTCGCGGACGGCCAGCGGGACGAAGACGCGCCGGTTGACCGGCAGTCCGGCGGCCCGGGCCCGCGGCAGCAGCTGCCGCGCCGGTACGGCACCGCCGGCCAGGTCGGTGAGCAGGCTCCGGGCGGACTGCTCCTCCCAGGACGGCGTGGTGGGGCCGCCCAGCATGCGGTGCAGGACGAGGGCCTCGGCGGCGCGGTCGGCCAGCAGCCGTCCGGCGGCCCGGTCGCCGCGGTGGCCGCACAGCACCAGCCTCCCCCAGCGCTCCCCGCGGCAGGTCAGCTCGGCGCGGATCCAGCCGTCGGCGGCGCCGGCGCCGGCCTGCCGGGCGATGCGCTCCCAGTCGCGCAGCACGTCGTCGACGGCCGCCCGCTCCCCCGCCGTGGCGAGGACGCGGTGCGCGAGGTTGGCGACGACGACCGGGCAGCCGGCGTGCCGGGCCACCTCGTCGAGCAGACGCTGCACGGGGGCGCCCGCGGTGATCAGGCCGGTCAGCTCGGTGCGGACGGCCTCGGAGAGGCTGACGGCGGCGTACTTGCGGCGCAGCAGCCGGGACTGCACCTCCTCGGTCAGTTCGGCGAAGGGGAAGGGCCGGTGCAGGACGACCATGGGCAGCCCGCACCGCTCGGCCGTCCGGCGCATCACGTCCGGCGGGGCGGGGAAGGCCCGGCCGAGCCCGAGGACGACGGCCGCGGCCTCGGCGCGGTGCAGGGAGCGGATGTACTCGGTCTGCCGGTCCTCGTCCCCGGCGAGCAGCACTCCGGTGGTGAGGACCATCTCGCCGCCGCTGAGCATCACGCCGACGTCGGCGGCCTCGGCGACGTGCACCCAGCGCACCGGCCGGTCGAGCAGGCCGGCGCCGGCCACCACCTCGGGCTGCCCGGCGAGGACCCGTTCCAGGGCGAGGACCTGGCGGACCGACAGGGCGGGTTCCCAGGAGTCCCGGGTGTCCCGGGCGGTGGTGGTCATGGCGGCGGTTCCTCCGCTCGGTGCACGGCTCGCCGACGGCTCGGCCCAGGGCCACGGCTCAGCGCGCGGCTGGACGGACGGCCGTCACAGGCTTCGCAGGGCGCGTTCGAGGATCGCGGCGCCCTCCTCGGCCTCCGCGACGGTGAGGGACATCGGCGGGGCGATGCGCAGGGCGCTGGTGCTGTGGCCGCCGCCCTTGCCGATGAGCAGCCCGCCGGCGCGGGCCTCCTCCAGCACGGCGGAGGCGGCCCGCGGGTCGGCCTCGTCGGTGCCGGGCCGGGTCAGCTCGATGCCGAGCATCAGGCCCCGCCCGCGCACCTCCCGCACGTGCGGCACCTGGGCGGCGACGGCCCGCAGCCGTTCGGCGAGCAGTCCGCCGACGCGCCGGGCGTTGCCCTGGAGGTCGTGCTCCAGCAGGTAGGTGAGGTTGGCGAGGCCGGCCGCCATGGTGACCTGGGTGCCGCCGAAGGTGGAGATGCTGTTGGAGTCCAGGCAGTTCATGATCTCGGCGCGGGCGATGACGCCGCCGACGGACATGCCGTTGCCGATGCCCTTGGCGAAGGTCACGATGTCCGGCGGACCGCTGCGGGCGTGGGCCTGCCAGCCCCAGAAGTGCTCGCCGGTGCGGCCCCAGCCGGTCTGCACCTCGTCGGCGATCCACAGGATGCCCCGTTCGTGCAGCACCTCGCGGAAGGCGGCGTAGAGGCCGTCGGGCGGGGAGGTGAAGCCGCCGACGCCCTGCACGGGTTCGGCGATCAGCGCGGCGGGCGGGCGGGTGTGGCCGAGGAGGTCCTTCAGGTCGGCGACGCAGGCGTCGATGAAGTCCCGGTCGTCCAGGTGCGCGTAGGGCCCCCGGGTGCGCACGCCGCCGTGGACGTAGAGCGTCTGGAGCGGGGAGAGCGAGGTCGGGGACCAGCCGCGGTTGCCGGTGATGCCGACGGTGCTGAAGGAGCGGCCGTGGTAGCTGTTGCGCATCGCCAGGACGGTGTTGCTGCGCCGGTAGGCGGTGGCGAGAAGCAGGGCGGTGTCGTTGGCCTCGGTGCCGGAGGTGGTGAAGAAGACGCGTGCGTCGGGGATGCCGGACAGCTGGGCGATGCGCTCGGCGAGTTCGACCATGGGCCGGTTGAGGTAGAGCGTCGAGGAGTGGATGATCCGCCCGGCCTGCTCGCTCACCGCCTTGGTCACCTCGGGCAGGGCGTGGGCGGTCATCGTGGTGAGGATGCCGCCGAAGAAGTCGAGGTACTTGTTGCCGGAGGAGTCCCACACGTGGCGGCCCTCGCCGTGGGTGATCTCCAGCGGGTCCTCGTAGTAGAGGGCGAGCCAGTCGGGCAGGACGGCGCGGTGCCGGGCGAACAGGTCCTTGGTCACGGCCGCACCAGCCCCTCGTAGGCGTCGGGGCGGCGGTCGCGGTAGAAGGCCCACTGCTGCCGCACCTGGTCGATGAGGTCGAAGTCCAGGTCGCGGACGACGAGTTCCTCCTTGCTGTCGCTCGCGACGTCGCCGACGAACCGACCGCGCGGGTCGACGAAGTACGACGTCCCGTAGAAGTCGTTGTCGCCGTACTCCTCCTGCCCGACCCGGTTGATCGCGGCGACGAAGTACTCGTTGGCGACGGCCGCGGCGGGCTGCTCCAGTTGCCACAGGTGGGCGGAGAGGCCGCGGTGGGTGGCGGACGGGTTGTAGACGAGCTGGGCGCCGCCGAGCCCGAGCTGCCGCCAGCCCTCCGGGAAGTGCCGGTCGTAGCAGATGTAGACGCCGACCTTGCCGACGGCGGTGTCGAAGACGGGCCAGCCGAGGTTGCCGGGCCGGAAGTAGAACTTCTCCCAGAAGCCCTTGACCTGTGGGATGTGGTGCTTGCGGTAGGTGCCGAGGACGGTGCCGTCGGCGTCGATCACGGCCGCGGTGTTGTAGTAGAAGCCGGACTGCTCGACCTCGAAGACGGGGACGACGATCACCATGCCGGTCTCGCGCGCGAGGTCCTGCATACGGCGCGTGGTCGGGCCGTCGGGCACGGGCTCGGCCCAGCGGTAGTGCTCGGGGTCCTGGACCTGGCAGAAGTAGGGGGCGTTGAAGACTTCCTGGAACCCGATGACCCGGGCACCCTGCCGGGCCGCCTCGCGGGCGTGCTCCTCGTGCTTCGCCACCATGGACTCGGTGTCGCCGGTCCAGGTGGCCTGGACCAGAGCGGCACGTACGACGTTGGCCATGAGCTGCTCCTTCGACACGACGTCAGAGCCTCTACGCCCGTAGAGCAGGCCGTAGAGGGACGAACGTAAGCCTCTCGGACGGGCTTGCCAAGACCATCGTCGCCAAGCCGCGGTGTCGATCGTGATTCGCACTCCTGCGGGTGAGTGGTGGGGCGGAAGAGGTTCATGTGACTCCGTCAGCCGGCCAGTCCGGCGACGCGCAGGGCGTGGACGAGGTCCCGGTGCCGTTCGGCGGAGACCGCCCGTGCCGCGTCCAGCAGCAGCGGTACGAGCACCGGCGGGGCGGGTTCGGCGACGCGTGCGGCCTGCTGCGGGGTGCGGGCCCGGACGCAGGCGTCGAGGAGCGCGCGGGCCTCGCGGTGACGGCCCTCGGCGGCCAGGGCGAGCACGGCGCTGCCCGTCTCCGCACCGGGCCGTACGACGCCCTGCCGCAGGACCTGCTCCCCGTCGGCCTCGCGCCCGGCCGCGGTCAGTGCCTCGGCGGCGGCGGCCAGCCGGTCGGCGGGCAGGGAGGCGGCCTCCCACAGCAGGGTCGTCCGGTCGGCGCCGAGACCGGCGCGGTCCAGGTGCTCGGCGAGCAGCGGGAAACGGGCGGCGGGCCCGCGCGCGGCCTCGGCCAGCAGGGCGTGCGCCTCACCGCTGCGCCCCTCGGCGCGCAGCCGCGCCAGCGCCTCGACGATCCGGACGGCCTCCGCACGGTCGTCCTCGGCGGGCGGCGCGGACGGCGGTGCGGCCGATGGTGCGGACGGCGGTCCTACGGGCTCGGCGTCCGGCATGGCCCCGGCGAAGCGGGCGCCGCCCGGGGTGCGCCCGGCGGGGGCGGCGAGGGGTTCCGGCAGGTGGTCCGGCGCCACGGCGACGGGCGTCGCGTCCACGTCCGGGCTGCCGGCGAAGCGGGCACCGCCACGGCGGCGTCGGCGCTGCGCGGGGACGGGATGCCCGGGGGCAGGGGCCGGGTGCTCGGGGGCGGGCCGTGCGGGCTCGGCCGGCGCGTGGTGGTGCCCGCCCGTGTCCGCGGCGGGTCCGGCCGCCCCGCCGGCGTCGCCCCTGCCCCGGCCGGCCGGTGCGTCCCGTTCCCCGGCGCGGTCGAGTTCCGCCATCCGGGCCCGTATCTCCGCGCACCGGGCGGTCGCCCGGGTGTGGTCGTCGCGGGCCCAGGCCAGGTCGCGGCGGAGGGCGTCGGCCGCCTCGGGGGTGGTGGCCCCGGCGAGCAGGCGGCCCAGTGCGACCTGCCGTTCGGCGGCGTACCGCTGCTCGCGGAGCATCACGTCGAGCCGGTCCCCGAGGGCGTCCCGGGCACCGGGCAGCGCGTCGTACGCGGTGAGCGCGGCCCGGTGCAGGGCACGGGCCGTGCCCGTCTCCGACGCGGCGACGGCGGCGCCGTGCCGCCCGGCGAGATCCTGGAGCAGCGCCTCCACCACGTCCCAGGGCGGCACCTCGCGCCCGTCGAGGCAGGCGCGCATGCCGTCGGGGTCCCGCTGCCCGAACACCGCGTACCAGCCGGTGTCCGGGTCGAGGCGGGCCAGCAGCCCCGCCAGGTGGCGCGCGAACTCCCGTACGTGCTCCGGCAGTTGTTCCACGACCATCGTCCGACTCCCGCCCCACTGGAGGTCACCGCTCCGGCTGTAGGGAACACCAGCGGTGTTACGGGTCGGCTACGGGGAGTTTTCGGGAGCGGACATCAGACGCCGACGAGCGCGCACTGCCCCACGAGATCGTCCATGGACACGCCCAGGACGGCGGCCAGCGCGGCCACCGTGAAGAACGCCGGCGTCGGCGCCCTCCCGGTCTCGATCTTGCGCAGCGTCTCGGCGGAGACACCGGCCTGCGCGGCGACCTCCGTCATGGTGCGGTCGCCGCGGGCAGCGCGGAGCAGCCGCCCGAGCCGCTCGCCGCGTTCGCGTTCTTCCGGGGTCAAAGGGGTGCGCACCATGCCGTCATTCTAATACCGCACCACCACGACGACCCCAATTCAAATACCGGTATAGTAATTGGCATGATGGAACTGAAGACGGACACGTCGATCGAGGCCATGCACGCGGCCGGGCAGGTCGTCGCCCGCGCGCTGACCGCCGCGCGGCAGGCCGCCGACGTGGGGGTGTCCCTGCTGGAGCTGGACGCGGTGGCCCGTGAGGTGCTGCGGGAGGCCGGCGCGACCTCGCCCTTCCTCGGCTACCGGCCCGCGTGGGCGCCGACGCCCTTCCCGGCCGTCGTCTGCGCCTCGGTGAACGACGCGATCGTGCACGGCATCCCGGACGGCTACCGGCTGCGCGACGGCGACCTCGTCTCCCTCGACTGCGGGGCGACGCTGGACGGCTGGGCGGGCGACTCGGCGATCAGCTTCACCGTGGGCACCCCGCGCCCCGCGGACACGGCCCTGATCGACACGGCCGAGCGGGCCCTCGCGGCGGCGATCGACGCGGCCGTCGTCGGCAACCGCATCGGCGACATCGCGCACGCCGTCGGCTCGGTGTGCCGGGCGGCGGGTTACGGCGTCCCGGACGGCTTCGGCGGCCACGGCATCGGGCGCCGCATGCACGAGGACCCGGAGGTCCCCAACGAGGGCCGCCCGGGCCGCGGACTCCCGCTCCGGCCCGGCATGGTCCTCGCCATCGAGCCGATGCTGATCGGCAGCGGCCGCGACGACTGGCACGCCGCCGCGGACGGCTGGACCCTCCGCACGAACGACGGCTCCCGAGCGGCCCACGTGGAACACACGGTGGCGATCACGAAGACGGGCCCGCGCGTACTGACGTCCCGGGAGCTCCTCGGTCCCGCGTAGCCGCGCAGCCACGCAGCCACGCAGCTGCGGGCAGTCGTACCGCAGGGGCGGCACGGCCGGCGGCGAGGGTCCCCCGCTCGTGGGGGTCCCCCGCTCGTGGGGGAGAAGCCGGGAGTGGGGAAGGCACCCCGCAGCGCCGGGCCACGCGACCCACGGCCCTCGGCCCCGCCCTCACGCCGGGCCCCGGTCAGGCCCAGGACATGCCCGCAGGAACAGAACGTGTCATGTTGGGCATGACCGCACCCCGACCGGGTTACCCGCCCCCGGCACGTCGATCAGCGATGCAGCGGAGGTCCGTACACCATGACCAGCGGCTACATGGGCCCGGAGGGCGACCCGTTCGCGGAATTCCTGGCACGCTTCTTCGGCGGGCCCAGGCCGAGGCAGATCGACATCGGCCGGCTGCTCAGCCAGCCCGCCCGCGAGCTGGTGCGCGGCGCCGCCCAGTACGCCGCCGAGCACGGCAGCCGGGACCTGGACACCGAGCACCTGCTGCGCGCCGCGCTCGCCACCGAACCGACCCGGGGCCTGCTCAGCCGGGCCGGCGCCGACCCCGACGCGCTGGCGTCGCAGATCGACGAGCGGACCGGCCCGGTGCAGCACCCGCCGGGCGAGGTCCCGCCGCCCACCTCGCTCTCCCTGACGCCCGCCGTCAAGCGCGCCCTGCTGGACGCGCACGAGATGGCCCGCTCGACCGGCACCGGATACATCGGCCCGGAGCACGTGCTCAGCGCCCTGGCCGCCAACCCTGACTCGGCCGCCGGGCACATCCTGAACGCCGCCCGCTTCGCCCCCTCGGGCCTGCCGACGGAGACGCCGGACGCGGCGAAGGCACGCCCGGAGGGGCCGAAGGCCACCAGCACGCCGACCCTCGACAAGTACGGCCGCGACCTCACCGACCTGGCCCAGCAGGGCCGGATCGACCCCGTGATCGGGCGTGAGGACGAGATCGAGCAGACCGTCGAGGTGCTCTCCCGGCGCGGCAAGAACAACCCCGTCCTGATCGGTGACGCGGGTGTCGGCAAGACGGCCGTCGTGGAGGGTCTCGCCCAGCGCATCACCGACGGCGACGTGCCCGACGTGCTGATCGGGCGGCGCGTGGTCGCGCTGGACCTGACCGCCGTGGTCGCGGGCACCCGCTACCGGGGCGACTTCGAGGAGCGGATGAACAACATCGTCGGCGAGATCCGCGCCAACTCGGACCAGCTGATCATCTTCATCGACGAGCTGCACACGGTCGTCGGCGCCGGTGGCGGCGGCGAGGGCGGTTCGATGGACGCGGGCAACATCCTCAAGCCGGCCCTGGCCCGCGGCGAGCTGCACATCGTGGGCGCCACCACGCTGGAGGAGTACCGCCGGATCGAGAAGGACGCGGCCCTCGCCCGCCGTTTCCAGCCGATCCTGGTCCCCGAACCGACCGTCGCGGACGCCATCGAGATCCTGCGCGGACTGCGCGACCGCTACGAGGCCCACCACCAGGTCCGCTACACCGACGAGGCGCTGGTCGCGGCCGTCGAGATGTCCGACCGCTATCTCACCGACCGGCGCCTGCCCGACAAGGCCATCGACCTGATCGACCAGGCCGGTGCCCGGGTGCGGCTGCGGGCGCGCACCAAGGGCACCGACGTACGGGCCATGGAGCGCGAGGTCGACCAGCTGATCCGGGACAAGGACCAGGCCGTCGCGGACGAGCAGTACGAGCAGGCCATGCAGCTGCGCGACCGGATCACCGAGCTGAAGCAGCGGATCACCGAGGCGGACGGCGCCGACGAGGCCGACGAGGGCCTGAACCTGGTGGTCGGCACCGAGTCCATCGCCGAGGTGGTGTCCCGGCAGACCGGCATCCCGGTCAGCAGCCTCACCCAGGAGGAGAAGGACCGCCTGCTCGGCCTGGAGTCGCACCTGCACGAGCGGGTCGTCGGCCAGGACGAGGCCGTCCGGGTCGTCTCCGACGCCGTGCTGCGCTCCCGCGCCGGGCTCGCCAGCCCCGACCGGCCCATCGGATCCTTCCTCTTCCTCGGCCCGACCGGCGTCGGCAAGACCGAGCTGGCCCGGGCGCTGGCCGAGGCCCTGTTCGGCAGCGAGGACCGCATGGTGCGCCTCGACATGAGCGAGTACCAGGAACGGCACACCGTCAGCCGCCTGGTCGGCGCCCCGCCCGGCTACGTCGGGCACGAGGAGGCCGGCCAGCTCACCGAGGTGGTGCGCCGGCACCCGTACTCGCTGCTGCTGCTCGACGAGGTGGAGAAGGCGCACCCGGACGTCTTCAACATCCTCCTCCAGGTGCTGGACGACGGCCGGCTGACCGACTCGCAGGGCCGGACGGTGGACTTCACCAACACGGTCGTCGTGATGACCAGCAACCTGGGCTCCGACGTGATCACCCGGCGCGGGGCCGGCATCGGCTTCGGGGCGGGTGGTTCCGAGGCCGACGAGGAGGCCCGGCGCGAGCAGGTGCTGCGTCCGCTGCGCGAGCACTTCCGGCCGGAGTTCCTCAACCGCATCGACGAGATCGTGGTCTTCCGGCAGCTCAGCGGCGAGCAGCTGCGGCAGATCACCAACCTGCTGCTCGAACAGACCCGGCGCATGGTGCGGGCGCAGGACATCACCGTCGACTTCACGGACGCGGCCGTGGACTGGATCGCCGAGCGCGGCTACCAGCCCGAGTACGGTGCCCGGCCGCTGCGCCGCACCATCCAGCGCGAGGTGGACAACCAGCTCTCGCGGCTGCTGCTCGACGGCCGCGTCCAGGAGGGCGGCCGGGTCACGGTGGACGTCGAGGACGGGCGGCTGGCGTTCCGTACGCCGGTGCGGCCCGCCCCCGAGCAGTGACCCGCGCTACCGCCGCGCGGGCCTGACCACCATGGCCGAGCCGCCGCCGCGCCGTTCCTTCTCGGCGGCGGCCAGCCACCGGCCGTCCGGCAGCCGCTGCACGCCGGTCGCCGCGCCGATCTCCGGGTTGGCCTTGAAGGCGTGCCCGAGCGCCTCCAGTTCGGCTCGCAGCCCGCTGTCGTACAGGCCGGGTTCGAGCTCGGTCCGGGCGGCGTTGCGCTGGCTGGCTCGCGGCGCGGCGATGGCGTCGACCAGCGGCAGCCCCCGGTCGAGGAAGCCGGTGAGGGTCTGGAGGACGGTGGTGATGATGGTCGCGCCGCCGGGCGAGCCGACCGCGACGACCGGCCGCTGGTGCTTGTCCAGGACGATGGTCGGCGCGATCGAGGAGCGCGGGCGCTTCCCGGGGCCGGGCAGGTTCGGGTCGTGGACCGCCGGGTCGGCGGGGGCGAAGGAGAAGTCGGTCAGCTCGTTGTTGAGCAGGAAGCCGCGGCCCGGCACGGTGATGCCGCTGCCGCCGGTCTGCTCGATGGTGAGCGTGTAGGCGACGACGTTGCCCCACCTGTCGGCGACCGTGAGGTGCGTGGTGTTCTCGCCCTCGTACGTCGTCGGCGCCCCCGTGCCACCGCCCGCGCAGGGGGCAGGGTGGCGGGGATCGCCGGGCGCGAGGGGGCTGGTGAGTACGGCGTCGTCCTTGATCAGGCAGGCCCGCGAGTCGGCGTACCGCTGCGACAGCAGCTCTGTCGCCGGTACGTCCTCGAAGGCGGGGTCGCCGACCCAGCGCCCGCGGTCGGCGAAGGCGATCCGGCTCGCCTCGATGAAGCGGTGCAGGTACTGGGCCTTGCTCGCCTTCGACAGGTCGGAGCGCTCCAGGATGTTGAGCGCCTCGCCGACCGTGGTGCCGCCGGAGGAGGAGGGGGCGATGGAGTAGACGTCCAGGCCGCGGTACGTGGTCCTGGTGGGCGCCTGGAGCTTGGCCCCGTAGGCCGCGAGGTCCTTGGCGGACAGGTCGCCGGGGCGGGCGTTCCAGCCGGAGTCCGGGTCGACGGGCGGCTTGTTGACGGTGGCGACGATGTCCTCGCCGAGCTCGCCGTGGTAGATCGCTCCGACGCCCTTGCGGCCCAGCTCCTTGTAGGTGCGGGCCAGATCGGGGTTCCTGAACGTGGAGCCGACGGCCGGGAGCTCGCCGCCCGGCAGGAAGAGCTCGGCGGTGTCCGGGAAGTAGCGGAACCGCTGCTCGTTGGCGGCGGTCTGGGAGCGGAAGGTCTCGTCGACGGTGAAACCCTTCCGCGCGAGGCGCTCGGCGGGCTCCAGCACGGAGGCGAGCTTGCGGCTGCCCCACTTGTCCAGGGCCGTCTGCCAGGTCGCGGGCGTGCCGGGGGTGCCGACGGCGAGGCCGCTGGTGACCGCGTCGGCGAAGGCGAGCGGCTTGCCGTTCTCGGTGAACAGGTCCTCGTCGGCGGTCAGCGGCGCGGTCTCGCGGCCGTCGATGGTGCGCACCGTACGGGACTTGGCGTCGTAGTAGACGAAGTAGCCGCCCCCGCCGACGCCGGCGGAGTAGGGCTCGGTGACGCCGAGCGCGGCGGCCGTGGCGACGGCCGCGTCGACGGCGTTGCCGCCCTTGCGCAGCACCTCGATGCCGGCGGCGGAGGCGTCCTGGTCGACGCTGGCCACCGCCCCGCCGTAGCCGGCGGCGACCGGGGTCTTCTCGGCGGCGGGGGGTCGGTGCTGCGGGGCGGGTCCGTGCTGCGCGGTGGGCGGCGCCGCCGCCCCCACCGACACCACGGCGGCCGAGACCGCCAGGACCGTCAGATTCCGTGCGACAGGGCGACGCATCCGCACCTCCAGTGAAAGGCCGTTCGGGCAGCTTAGGTCATCGTCATGGCCGCGTCAGGGGCCCGTCGGACACCGGTACCCCCGCGACCGCTAGCATGCGCGCCCATGACTGACGACGTACGCAACATCGTCCTGGGTGTGATAGCGGCGGGCATCAGCGCCGCGCTGGGCTGGCTCGCCCGTACCTACCTCTGGAAGCGGAGACTCCACCGCAAGCAGGCGTTCTTCGGGCTGCCGGAGAACGCGGAGTCGCTGCTCGTCGTCAACCGGGACCCCGCGACCTCCGAACCGGCGGTGCACCGCTTCGACGTGTTCGCGCTGCTGGAGCTGGCCGCGCTGATCAAGGACTGCGGCGCGCACGTCCAGGTGGTCACCCAGGACACGGTCCATCAGGGCTTCGGCGAGCGCACGGAGTTCTGCGTGGGCGGGCCCGGGTCGAACCGGCGGATGGTGGCCCACATGGCGGCCATGCTGCCCGGGGTGCGGATCAACGTGGATCCCGAGCCGGGCCCGGACCGGGCCGCCTTCCAGATCGGCGCCGAGCGCTACCGCATGGACCCGGGGGTCACGGAGTACGTCCTGCTGGCCCGTCTCACCGCCGGCGACCGGCGCGAGGCACGCCCGGCGTTCCTGTTCTGCGGCCAGCGCGCGATCACCAACCAGGCCGCCACGCGCTACCTCGCCCGGAACCACGAGCGGCTGGCGCGCAAGCACGGCAAGAACTCGTTCGTGCTGCTGCTGAAGGTCGTCAACTCGCAGGCGTACGGCGCGGACGTCGTCGAACTCGTCGGCGACGTGACCCGAGCGGCGACAAGCCCCCTGCCGGCCCCGGCACCGGCCCCCCGCAACTCCCACCGGGCCTGAGCCCGTCAGGGCTCGGAGACCTCGGCGAAGAGCTGGGACAGTTCGGGGACGCCGTCCTCGGCCCAGGCGGAGCCCGAGGCCACGACGTCGAACTCGCGGCCCGAGCCGAGCCGGACGACCGGCTGGCCGTCCTCCCGGATGGCCCAGGCGGCACCGGGCACCGTCCGCACGATCACGGTCCCCAGATACAGACCCGCGTCGTTGCCGAGCCAGAGCATGATCTCCTCGTCGGCGCGCCAGCGGGGCAGCATCTGGTCGAGGCGCGCCAGGGAGGCCTCGGAGTCGTCGAGTTCGATCCCCTCCCGCCACGCCTGCGAGCGGAGCAGATCACAGTCGGCGAGCAGCTCGGCGATGCCGTCCGGGTCGTGGACCCGGTCGGGCTCGCGCCGTCTGCCCAGGAAGGGGATGCGCATCCCCCCAGACTGACATTCGTACCGCCGTGCGCACCACAGGGCACGCGGGGGCACAGCGGGGCGCCCGGGCGGGGGACGGCTAGACGTCCAGGTCGACCACGACCGGCGCGTGGTCGGAGGCGCCCTTGCCCTTGCGCTCCTCGCGGTCGACGTAGGCGTCGGTGACGGCCTTGGCGAACGGCTCGTTGCCGTAGACCAGGTCGATGCGCATGCCGCGGTTCTTGGGGAAGCAGAGCTGGCGGTAGTCCCAGTAGGTGTAGGGGTGGTCGTACTTCAGCGGGCGCGGCACCACGTCGGTCAGCCCGGCCTGCCGGAGGGAGGTGAGGGCGGCGCGCTCGGCCGGGGTGACGTGCGTGGAGCCCTCGAAGGCGGCGCGGTCGTAGACGTCGTCGTCGGTCGGGGCGATGTTGTAGTCCCCCAGCACGGCGAACGGGCGCTCGCCTGCCGTGTCGCCCTCGACGGCCGCGCGGAGCGCCTCCAGCCACTGGAGCTTGTAGGCGTAGTGAGCGTGCTCGACCTCGCGGCCGTTCGGCACGTACACCGACCAGACGCGGACCGGGCCGCAGGTCGCCGAGATGGCGCGGGGTTCCTGCACGCCCTCGTACCCCGGGTCTCCGGGCAGGCCTTTGACGACGTCGGCGAGGCCCACGCGGGAGAGCACCGCCACCCCGTTCCACCGGCCGGTGGCGTGCACGGCGGCCTCGTAGCCCTTCTCGCGCAGCTCGTCGAACGGGAACTGCTCCTCGGCGACCTTGGCCTCCTGGAGGCACAGCACGTCGGTGCCGCTGCTCTCCAGCCAGGCGAGCAGCCGGGGCAGGCGGGCGGTGATCGAGTTCACGTTCCAGGTGGCGATGCGCATGTCCACCAACCTACCGGGCGGGACTGACAACCCGGGTCCCGCCCGGTTCGGGCGCGGGGCGGTGGGCAGGGTCAGACCCGGACGGACTCCCCCGGGGTCAGCCGCAGGTGCTCGGAGCCGCCCAGCTGCCCGATCTGGCGGTCGTAGATGGGGCGGGCCAGGTCGGTGAGGAGGGCGTCGTGGATGTCGTAGGCGCGCTGCGGCTTGACCTCGCGGACGTAGTCGATGACCTCGGAGATCTTGTTCCAGGGGGCCATGACCGGCAGCATCAGCGTCTCGACCGGGTGGTCGGGGACGGTGAGCGCGTCGCCGGGGTGGAAGACCGTGCCGCCGTCGACGAGGAAGCCGATGTTGGTGACGCGCGGGATGTCCGGGTGGATCACCGCGTGCAGCTCGCCGTGGACCTGGACGTCGAAGCCGGCGGCGGTGAACGTGTCCCCGTGGCCGACGGTGTGGACACGGCCGGGGAAGGCCGCCGAGATCCTCTCGGCGACCGACCTCAGCGTCCAGATCTCCGCCGCCGGGCTGCTCTCCAGGGCGGCGCGCAGCCGCGGCTCGTCGAAGTGGTCGGGGTGCTCGTGGGTGACGAGGATGGCGTCCGCGCCGAGGGCGGCGTCCTCCTCGCTGAATCCCCCGGGGTCGAGGACGAGCGTCTGCCCGTCCTTCTCCAGGCGGACGCAGGAGTGAGACTTCTTGGTGAACCTCATGCCCCCATCCTGCCGCCGCACCGCACGGTCGCGCGAACGACGCCGCGCCCGCTCACTCCTGCGGTGTGGTCTCCTCCCGGACGACCCGCTGCGCCACCCGGAAGGCTCTGTTCGCCGCAGGTACGCCGCAGTAGACGGCGGCCTGGAGCAGCACTTCCTTGATCTCGTCCGGGGTGAGGCCGTTGCGCAGGGCGGCCCGGACGTGGCGGTCGAGCTCGTCCAGGTGACCGCCCGCGACCAGGGCGGTGAGGGAGATGCAGCTGCGGGTGCGGCGGTCCAGTCCGGGCCGGTCCCAGATCTCGCCCCAGGTGTAGCGGGTGAGGAACTCCTGGAACTCCCCGGAGAACTCGTCCGCCTGCGCCAGCTCCCGGTCGACGTGCGCGTCCCCGAGCACCTCGCGGCGGACCTTGAGCCCGGCGTCGTAGGGGTCGGGCCGCCCCTGCTCCTGCGGCGGTACGACGGCCGGGGCGATCTCGGCGACGGGCACACCCCGCGGCGGTGCGGGCGCTGCCTGGGGCGGCACGGGGGCGACCGGTGCGGCGGATGCGGGCACGGGTACGGGGGCGGCCTGTGCCGGCACGGGCGCGGCGGGCGCCAGGGCCGGCTGGACGGGGGCCGCGGAGCCGGCCGGACCGGCGGGCGCGACGGGCGTGGCGAGGCCGGCAGGAACCGCGGACACACCGGGGTGAACGGCGGCGGGCGGGACGGGGATCTGCCCCGTCGCGGCGTCGTGGGGTGCCTGCCAGGCGGTCTGGAAGTGGCGGACCAGCAGGTCGGTGACGGCCGCGGGCTGCTCGACCGGGACCAGGTGGGAGGCGCCGGGGACGACGGCGAGGCGGGCGTCGGGGATCCCGGCGACCAGGGTGCGGGCCTCGGCGGGGCCGGTGACCTGGTCGTCGGAGCCGACGAGGACCAGGGTCGGCACGCCGACGCGACCGAGTTCGCCGCGCACGTCGAAGGCGGCGAGGGCCTCGCAGGCGGCGATGTAGCAGCCGGGGTCGGTGGTGCGCACCATCTGCACGGCCCACTCGGTGATCGCGGGCTGGGCCGCGGCGAACCCTCCGGTGAACCATCTCTCCGGCGCGCTGCGGGCGATGGGGTCCAGCCCGTTCGTCCGGACGATCACACCGCGCTGCCGGAACTCGTCGGCCGTACCGAAGCGCGGCGAGGCGGCGATCAGCGCGAGGGAGGCCAGCCGCTCGGGATGACGCAGGGCCAGCTCGACACCGACCGCGCCGCCGAGCGCACAGCCCGCGTACCCGAAGCGCTGCACGCCGAGCCCGTCGAGCGTGGCCAGCAGACGCGCGGTGAGGTCCCCGACGGAGTCCGCCGCGTACGCCGGGGCGCCCCCGTGTCCGGGCAGGTCGAACCGGAAGACCCGCCACTGCTGCGCCAGCTCGGGAACCTGCCGGTCCCACATGTGCCATGTGGTACCGAGAGACGGGCCCAAGATCAGGACTGGTAGGTGTTCTGGCCCGTCAAAGCGGTATTGCAGCGTCTCGCTCTTGCCTTCTGTCACGGGTTCACACCTTCATCTGTCACGATCTGTCACACGCCCCCTGCGAGACCTCCCCATGCCTCCGCCGCCGGAAGCAGGTCCGCCACGTCCGGCTTCACGTACCACTTCTTCGTCGTCTTTACGTTCGTGTGTCCGGCCCACCTGGCGAGCAGGTGATCCGGCACCCCGTTGTTCGCGAAGTACGTGAGGCAAGACGCCCGAGCATCGTACAGACGGACCCTGCGAAGGCCGTTTGCGTCCATTATTTTGTAGGCCCGCGTACGAAGCTGCCGACCGTTCAGCGCGCACCCAAGTTCATCCACGAGGACATACCCGCCCCCCTCGTACCCCTCGCCGGCCGCCAAGCGTTCCACTGCCTGCGTGGCGCGGAACGTCTTCAGCGCCTCCCGTACAAGGCTCGGGATCGGCAACACACGCTCCCCCGCCATACTCTTCGTGTCCTTCTCCACCACCGTGCGGTTGCCCATCATCGTCCGGGTGTTGGCGATGCCGAGCGTGGCCGCTTCCAGGTCGATGTCCGACCACCGCAGGCCGCAGACCTCAGCCGGACGGAGCCCCATCACGGACAGCAGCAACGGCGCGAACAGGCGGTCACTCTTCATCGCAGCGACGAAGGCACCCACCTCCGAGGCGTTCCATGGCTGGACAACCTTCTTAGTCCTCCGCTCCGCCTTCCGGGCCTTCAGCGGAATGTGCACCTCGCTGGCAACGTTGACGGTCACCAGACCGCGCGTGACAGCACGGTTCAGGGCGTCCTTCAGTCTGGCCAAGCTCATGTCAACCGACGTGACCCCGAGCCCCGTTCCCGCCTTCCCGCCCCGCACACGGCCCCCCTGGAGAGCCCACTGCATCCACGCCATCACATGGTCCTCCGTGAGTTCCTGCAGCCGGACGTTCCCGAGCTTCCCGCGTACACGATCCAGCGTCACCCGGTAGTTGTAGACCGTGGTCGGCTCCAGGTCTTCGGCCTTCATCACGAGCCACTGATCCAGCCACTCGTTCACGGTGATCTTGTTGGGCGGGACGAACGTCCCTTCATGCCGCTTGCTGGTGATGCGGGCGTACTCCGCCTTCGCTTCCCTCAGCGTGTTGAAGGTACGCCGGAGCTGCTTCCGCTTCCCCGTCTCCGGATCCGTGCCGGCGTCCACCACAAAGCGGTAGCGCACCTGTCCCTTTGCGTTTGGGGGCAGCTTCTTGATCGGTTCGGGCATCTCAAGTTCCTTTCCTGATGTGCTGGGCCAGCTCGCGATTTCCCTCAGGGCGCCGACCAAGTGCGTGTCCGTCCGCGGGAGCTTGGCTGAACACCGACCAACCGCACCAACCCCGCTCGACGTCGGTCGGCTCAGTCGTGTCTGCCAATGCGATTGCCGGATCCTTCAACCACAAATCCAAAGCCAACCAGACCTGAATACGGGCCCCCGGGAAGGACACCGTCCAGGTCGAGCGGGCGGCCTTAGCTCGAAGCGGCCCGGCCCACCAACGACACGGCGCTGCGTGAGGCCCTCGACGAGGCCACTCGCAACCCGGAACTGGCGCCGCTGGTCCGCGCCGTCGAGACGCTGAAGGCGCCGGTGCCGGCCTGACCGGCCGGGTCCGAGCAGGACGCGAACCCGGCCCGGTTCCGCAAAGGACCGCCGGATGTGGCGAGGAATGGGTCTGCATCGCCCTCGACACGTGTCGTCCGCCGAGTACGAGAAGCGGCAACGAACGCCCATGTCGCGCCGAGTCGCCGCCAAATGTCGGCACGTACGGCGCCAATGGTCCGCACGATCGCCGGTTTGGCGAACCGGCGATCATCGGCTATGTTGCCCGCCGCATCACGGGCCCTGTGTCCGCTCGGCCTCGCAGTCGGCAGGTGAGCGCGAGGCTCCGGGAGCGCTGTCTGGGGGCGAGCATCAGCGGACCGTCACCCGTGAGCCGGTCGAGATTTGCCGTGACGCGGCGCTCAGGGACCCGTAGGGTCTGTGCGACCTGCCTCGTTGTGGCACCCGGATGCCGTGCCATTGCGCGAGGACGACACGATCTGCGCGGTGGCCTCGCTGGAAGAGATTGTCCCCGAAAAGGCTGACGGCGGCGCAGGCGGAAACACAGAGCCCTGTGGAGGCCGCGAGGTAGTTACCGGCCGTTCGACCTCCGCAGACATTTGGGCCACCGAGGACAAAGAGCACGGGCGAAGTGAAGCGAGCAGATCGGATAACAGACTCAGACAGACGGGCCTCCTAAGAGGGAGCCACGCCAGCGGGCCAACCCTCACAACGCCCACCCCAAATGGTTTCAAAGAAGTGAGCGTAGCCGAGCGGTGGCACCGTCTGGCCTGGACTTTGCGGGACGTTGTACGTTGACATGCCCTCGCGCAGCTATCCAGTCTTTCTGCGATCTTTCTTGTCTGCCGTAGGCGAATTCGTCGCTTCGGCAATCCGGAGGCATCGCGGCACAGGGTCCGATGGCGGATCAAGCGATGCGTCTAAAATGGGTAAGGCTGCCCATGAGACGAGTTGCTACTCGTGATTACTGAGGTTGAACTCGTGGTGTCGTAAGGGCTGACGGGCGGCAGTCGCCTGCGGTATCACCGGTGCATGCGGTATCCACAAGGGGGCGGGCTGACCGCCGAACGACAGCAGTTCCGCGAGGGGTTACGGCTTCAGGCGGCCGAGCGGTTCGCCCGCGGCGAGGCGAGTTCGGCGATCGCCAAGGACCTGCGCGTCAGTGTCCGATCGGTGCAGCGATGGCGGCAGGCGTGGGACGAGGGCGGGCCGCGTGCTCTGCGGTCGCAGGGCCCGGCGTCGTTGCCGAGGCTGAGCGGCGAGCAGTTCGCCCAGCTGGAGGCGGAGCTGGCCAAGGGGCCGGCCGCGCACGGCTGGGAGGACCAGCGCTGGACCCTGGGCCGGATCAAGACCGTGATCGGTCGGCGCTTCCACCTGGCCTACACCATCCAGGGCGTGCGCAAGCTGTTGGTGCGCAACGGCTGGTCCTGCCAGGTCCCCGCCCGCCGGGCACTGGAACGCGACGACGATGCCGTGGCCGGCTGGGTGAAGGAGACCTGGCCCTGCGCGGAAGACTCGCGGCGGCCCGTGGAGCCTGGCTCGTCTTCGAGGACGAAGCCGGCTTCTCCATGACGCCGCCGCACGCGAAGACCTGGTCGCCCCGTGGCCGCACCCCGGTGGTGCGGGTCCGCGGCCGCTCCCGCAGACGCATCTCCATCGCAGCGTTGACCTGCTACAAACCCGGCCACCGCTCGAGGCTGATCTACCGGCCCCGCCGCGACGACGGCAACCGCGACGGACGCAAGAGCTTCTCCTGGCGCGACTACCGCGACCTGCTGACCACAGCACACCAGCAGCTCGGCGGCCCGATCGTCCTCATCTGGGACAATCTCAACGTCCACAAGGCCGCCGACCTGCGCAAATGGGCGGCAGCCCGGGACTGGCTGACCATCTACTACCTGCCGCCCTACGCACCCGACCTCAACCCCGTCGAAGGCATCTGGTCCCTGCTACGGCGCGGCTGGCTCTCCAACGTCGCCTTCAGCACCCCCGAACACCTCGCCCAGCGCATCCGGCGCGGTCTCCGCCACATCCAGTACCGCAGCCACCTCATAGACGGCTGCCTCGCCGAGACGGGACTGACCATCACCCCCTGATCACCGAAGACGACATCACGAGTTCAACCTCAGTAGTCCAGGCACAGGCGTCGGTGTCGTTGCCGACGGAGCAGTGGAAGGCCGAAGCGGTGGCGGGGCCAGCGCTGCAACAGTCGACTACACGAGCGGACGCACATTGCGCGGACATGTTGCGAAGCGAAGCAACATAGCGCGGGATCGCCGGTTAGCCAAACCGGCGTCTCCCCGGATCATTGATGGTCCACCGCCACTACCTGCACCTACGTCGAAAGGAATCGTCAAAACGGCTGTCAATTCAAAGCGTCGCACGGCTCTCAGCTCTCTGCGCTGCCGCAGAGCTGCTGTGGAACAGATGCCGTGGGCGCTCAAGATCCTGCGATGCACATAACAGTCTCCCCACCTCCCCGTACCGCAGGAGACCGATTTCTATTGCATCCCGAGTGCACCCGGGAATGAAGTTGACATGCAGCACGGTGGCCTGCTCATCGGCATCAACCTAAGCGCGCAAGGCGGGTGACCTCACTTATGTCACTTGCTGTTTTGATCAATTTCCGGGTCGGCACCGTGCCCCACTGGCCCTGCCACATGCATTGGCGCCAGACGTTTTCAGCAGCTTCAAACGCCATCAGCTGCGCGCAAGCCGCACCGCCTTAGCAACTGGAGTATCCGAATTGCACGGACAGACCAACGAGGTGCAAGGCACCCGTTACAGCCCTACGCACATCCGCGCCACCTGGGACGGAACGGGCAGCGTGGAAGACGCTTCCAGGGCGTTGGGGTTCTCTCGGGCGAAGGGCTACGACCTCGTGCGTCGCGGAGAGTTCCCGTGCCGCGTGCTGCGCATCGGACGTACCACGCGTGTCGTCACCGCGTCCTTGCTCCGCGTGCTCGAAAGCGGAGAGCCGGAGTACAACGGTGCCCACACCAGTCGCTGCACTCCGTCATAACCCCTGCGCACAGAAGCCCCGCCGAGCCGGCGGGGCTTCGTCGAGTCATGAGCCCCTTGTAGCGAGCGCCTACAGGAAGCGGACCGCACTGTGGCACAACTGCCCTGACGTTCCAGGCCAGGTCCCGGGTTGCGGGCAGCGTTCGGCAGCGGGCGACGTGTAGGGATGCCACCCGCTACAAGGCCAGCGGAGCGATGCGGTCGCGCGGTGAAGCGGGCAAAGTCCTCCGCGGTGACGATTGGCAGGCTGGCGACCATCGCCTCTGGCAATGCCGTCGCGGTCGCTCCACGCGGGCCGCGCAACATCGGAGGGAACAGACAAAGGTGTTGGGCTTTGCAGGGGTGAAGGCTACGACTTGGTTGGTCGCGAAGAGTTCCCGGGTCGGATGCTGTGCGTCGGCCGTAAGAGGTGTGTCGTCACCGCGTCCATGCTTCGGCGCTCGGGAGCGGAGAACCCGAGTGCGGCGGTGCTCACGGCGGACAAGAAACCCCACGCACTCAGCGGCCCCGCCGGAGCACCTGCGGGGCTTCTCGTCACACGGACGCCCCTATAACGCAGGGGTGCGGGAAGCTGGTCTGACCAGGTTGAAGACCTCGCGGGCTGCGTATCGCTTGAGGCATCGGATGATCTCACGTCGGGTCTTGCCCTCCTGGGTGCGGCGTTCGTAGTACTCCTGGGTGCGTGGGTCGTGACGCAGGCGGGTGAAGACGATGCGGTGCAGGGCGGCGTTGGCCTGCCGGTCGCCGCCGTGGTTGAGCCGACGCGTGCTCCGCCGGCCGGAGGAGTACTCGATGGGGCTGACTCCGCAAAGGGCAGCAAAGGACGCCTCGGTGTTGAGCCGCTCAGGGTTGTCCCCCATGGTGATCAGCAGGGTGACGGCGCTGTCCGGACCGATGCCCACCGGTACGAGCAGTTGCGGCGCGTGGCGTTCGACGAGCCGGGTCAGTCGCTGGTTCAGCTCATTGATCTGTCCGGTGAGCTGCTCGATGCGTTCGGCGAGCATGCGTAATGTCATGTGGGTGGCTTGGGCCACCGCGTCCTCGTCTCCCCCACCACCGTCGTGCGGGCCGAGGCGCGCACAGGTGCGGAACAGCTCGGCGTTGCCGAGGCTCGACATGCGTTCCCGCAGGGCGGGGTCGGCGATGACCAGGACGGCCTTGAGCTGGTTGATCGCCTGGGTGCGGGCCTTGACCGCAGAGTCCTTGGCGAGTTTGTAGATCCGGGCGCTGTGCACGGGTCCGTCGCCGGATTTGGCCTGGGCCCGGGCGCGAGCGCTGAGCACGGCTCGCGCTGCGGCCTGCGCATCGAGCGGGTCCGACTTACCGAGCAACCGGCGGGCCGACCGGTCGGGCCGGTTCACTTCGAACACCTGGATCTGCTGAGCAAGCAGATAACGGGACAGGCCCGCACCGAAGGTGCCCGTGCCCTCCACGCCGGCCCGGCGCACCGTCCCCCGTTTGCGGGCCCAGACAAGCAGTTGTCGGTAGCCGGCCGCCGTCGCGGGAAAGGACTCGGTTCCCAGGACCTTCCCGAGCGGGGAGATCACGGCGGCGACATGCACCTCGCCGTGCGTGTCCACGCCCAGGACGACCTCGCGCCGAACGAGAGGATCCGTGCTCGAGGAGGTGCTGCATTGTCGGGTCTTCATGGTGGTCGGCCTCCCACGTGATGACGTGCTGGCTGGGTGGATGGCACCGGCCTGCTCGGGCGGTCTGAACCGTGATGGCGCCTGATCGTGGCAAGGCCCCTATTGGGACACGCCCTGTGGCTCGGCGGCAGGCAGCATCCCGCAACGGCAGTCGACAGGTCCGTGACTGGACACTTCGGTCATAGATCTCACGAGTCAGACCCCGTCCGGGATGGCGCTGCACAACCGTCCCATCGAACCCGGCACAGCGGCATGACTCGATCATTGCCGGATGGCTTCGCCCGAACCGATGCTCAATCTGATTAGGTGGATTGACAAGACGTTTCCTTTCGTCCACTCCTGACCGATATTGACGGGGGGGCGTCACGCAAGGAGGTGGTATCCTCGTCGGCTACGGCAGCGGCTCCACTCCGTGATCAGCACCCCGATGGGGCCCATTCACCGCAAGGGGGCTGTGGAGTACCGGGTCGCTCCGCTGGGGAAAAACATGCGCCCGCCCGTCGATGTCCTCCTGGACTGGGTACGGACGTACATGCCCCAGATCGAGGAGGCACGGGAGTCCTTCGACGCCAGGTGAGATGCGGAGCGGGAAGGCCGCCCGCGCTTCGCGACACGTTTCTGCCCTCATCGGCGGGGCGTGATCCTTCGGACGAACCCGCCGGGTCCGTCATTAGAACGTCTGCTCTGTACTGCCCGTGCTCGCGCAGTCACCCCGGCGCGAGCGGGCCCGCGACGTCCCTGGTGGTGGCCGGCGGGCTCGGCGTCCAGCGCCAGGAGGACAGAATCGCCGCGGTCGACGCACTGCTGCTGTTGGCGGCACGCAAGAAGCTGGATCCCGGTGCGCTCGCCACCGACCTCAGTGCGCTGATGCTCATCGGGATCGTCACTCCGAGCCGCCTGGCGGACTCCCTGGGAACGGCCGCGTCCACCAGCGCGTACCGCACCGTCTGGACCGTACTGCGTGACGCACTGCCACCGTTCCTGTCCAAAGACCTCTCCCCCGCCGAGTCCCGTGGCCTCGGCGAACTGCTCACCGTGGTCGCCGAGTGCGCCGAACGCATCGGAGCCCAGGGCGAGATACCGGGACTCGACCCGATAGCCGACCGGCGGGGCAGCTCACGGCTGGTGAGCCAGGCCCGTCGCCTACGCGCAGCACGTGCCGGCGCGTAGGTCCGAAGAGGCGCATCCGCCCGGGGGATCCTGCTGCAGGGCCACGTGGTGTGGCAGGGACGGTCCGATGCCGCCCGGCTCGAGCGGGAGGTGATCGGCCTCGGCGGCACGGAGTGCGGCCGAGGCCGGCGCCAGGACCTCCGAGCGCGACAACTCCTGTCGCTCGGGCAGCGGTCATGCCGAGTCGGTCGAGGGCGACGACGGCCGGGTGAGTCGGGCTGCGTTCGCCGTGGGCCCGTACCGCCGCGATCGACGAGCTCGGCCATCTTCGTTCTCAGCGGTTCCAGTTTCCCGCGCACCGTCACCTCCAGGCCGAGCTGGTCCCCTGCGTGGGCGGGGCCCCACACGCGCGCCGTTCTTCTCTCGCACGGTTGGGTGTCAAGTGCGCAGGTGAGACGCGCCGTTGAGGTCGACGATGGTTCCCGAGGCCCATGCCGCGGCCGGGGAGGCGAGGAAATGCACCGTGGCGGCGACCTCCTCCGGGGTGCCGACGCGCCCGAAAGGGCTCTCCGCGCGAAGACGTTCGCCTTCCGGGCCGGACAACTTCCCCTTCTGCCGTTCGGTGGCCACGAACCCGGGCGCGACGGAGGTGACCGCGATGCCGTGCGGAGCCAGGGCCACAGCCAGTGACTGACCGAGGGCGTGCAGGGCGGCCTTGGTGGCCCCGTAGGCGGGGAAATCGGGTTCGCCCCGGAACGCGCCGCGCGAGCCGATGTTCACGATCGCCCCGCCGGTGCCCCGGTCGACGAGGTGGTGGGCTGTGGCCCAGCACAAGTCGGCCGCGCCCAGCAGGTTGACGTCGACCATCCGCCGCCAGACCTGCTGCCAGTGCTCCAGCGAGGTCTCGGCGATGGGGTGCCGGGTGTCCGCCGCGGGTGCCAGGGCCGCGTTGTTCACCAGCACGTCCACGGCACCGAGCGCGGCCACCGCCTCGGCCACGGTCCGCTCGGCCGCACCTGGCTCGCCCAGGTCGGCCTGCAGCAGCGTGTGCCCGGTGCCGGGAAGCTCGCGCACCGTCCGTTCGGCGTCCGCACGGCGACCGGCGTACTGCACCGCGACACGGTCACCGCCAGCGGCGAAGGCCCTCGCGACGGCGCGGCCGATGCCCCGCGATCCACCGGTGACGAGCACGCCCCTCATCGGGCGAACACCATCGACTCGTCACGGAAGGACTTGAACTCCAGGGCGTTGCCCGCGGGGTCGCGGAAGAACATGGTCCACTGTTCGCCGGGTTCGCCGGGAAAACGGCGATGCGGTTCGATGTCGAAGCGCACCCCCGCGGCTCGCAACCGCTCGGCGAACTGGTGGAAGGACTGTTCGGGCAGCAGGAGACCGTAGTGCGGGATCGGCACCCGGTGCTGTCCCACCACGCTGGTACCCGCCGGCTGCGGCACGGTCGGTACCAGGTGGGTCACCAACTGGTGGCCTTCGAGATTCCAGTCCACCCAGTGGTCGGCGCTGCGCCCCTCGGGCAGACCCAGCACCTGTCCGTAGAAGCCGCGGGCGGCGACCAGGTCGTCGACCGGGACTGCCAGGTGGAAGGCGGGTCGGTGTGGCATCGGGGTCCCCTCTGGTGGAGTCGGCGGCCAGGGCAGCCTGACCCACCCGATGTCTCAATGTCAACATTAGGACAAGAGTCGGCTGGAAGTCCGGGGCGAGTCGCCTGGCCGGTCTGGTGGTTCCGATTGTCCGGATGTCAACATGGCGGCATGTCATCTGCACTGCCGAAGGCCGCCCGGCGCGGGCTGGCCGACGAAGCCGCCGACCTGGTGCGCGCCGCGATCTTCTCGGGTCACTTTCCGCCCGGAGCCCCACTGCGCGAAGTGGAGTTGGCCCAACGCCTCGGGGTCAGCCGTGGCTCGGTCCGGGAAGGACTGGCCCAGCTGGAGCACGAGGGGTTGGTGCGTGGCGGCTGGCACCGCGGCACCACCGTCATCAGGGTGACGGCCGAGGACGCGCAGGAGGTCTACGCGCTGCGGGCCGCGTTGGACCGCCTGGCCGCGACCACCGCGCGGCGAGCCGCGACCGCGGAGCAGCTGTGCGCGCTGGATCGGCTGGTGGCCGAGATGACGGCCGAGATCGCCGAGGGCGGTGACGCCCCCCGGCTGGTGGCGCTGGACATCGCCTTCCACGACCAGATCTACGCCGCGGCCGGGAACGGCAGGCTCACCTCCGCCTGGGAGGCGATCCGCTCTCAGGTGCACCTGTTCCAGTTGCGCCGCGTCGACGTGGCCTACGACCACTACCGCGCACGCGTGGTCGACGAGCATCGCGAGCTGGCCGCTCTCCTGCGCTCCGGCGACATCCGGACGCTGGCCCGCCGGGCCGAAGAGCATGTGGAATCCGCGCGGCGCAGTCTGCTGGCCGGTCTGCCGACCGCACCGTGACGTCAGGCACCACGTCAGGCACCGAGGCGTCCAGCCGTACCTGAGCGTGCCCGTATGCGCCAGGCAGCCGGAAAGCGGCGAGTGGCTGTGGGTGGGCTCCGGTTCCGGTTCCGGTTCGTCACCACGTCGCAACGGCTCGGATCTCCCGGCGCAGGGCGGGACCGGCCAGGCAGACGCATGCCAAGACAGTGCTAAGGAGTCGCGGCGCTTCACCAGTCGCGGCGCTTCACCTGCGACGGGTGGGAAGCACTCGGCCTGTGCCGCCCTCGGAGAGCAAGGCCGTCGCCGACTCGAACAAGGGTATGACTGTCCAGGGTGTGCTGTTCCCAGGGTAAGCGCACCCTCCCTCGCCCCTACGGCAGTGCGTCGCGCCGCTCTAGCCTCGACGTATGGACAGAGAGAAGGAGCTCGTCGACAACACGCTGGGAGGTTTCCTCCGGGCGCGGCGCGCCCGCCTGCGCCCCTGCGACGTGGGGATTCCCACCTCCGGTCGTCGCAGGGTGCCCGGTCTGCGACGTGAGGAGGTGGCCGCCCTCGCGGGGGTGAGTTCCGACTACTACACGCGTCTCGAACAGGGCCGCGAGCGGCATCCGTCCCGGCAGATCCTCGAGGCCGTGGGGCGGGCACTGCAGCTGGACGGCGAAGCGATGGCCCACCTGCACCGCGTGGCCGGCCCGACCACCCGCCGGACACGCCGAGCACCGCGCGTGGAACGAGTCGCCCCGCACCTCAGGCGTCTCCTCGACACGTGGCGTGACACGCCTGCCTTCGTCATGAGCCCCGTACTGGACATCCTGGCCCGTAACCGGCTCGCGAGCGTTCTTCACGCCGACTTCACTCACAGTGACAACTTGTTGCGCATGACGTTCCTGGACCCGGTCGCGCGGCGGTTTCACCGGGACTGGGACCGTGCGGCCGAGTCGACGGTGGCCACATTGCGCCGTGCGGCCGGCATCGATCCCGAGGATCCGCGCCTGAGCCAGGTCGTAGGTGAGCTGTCCCTGAGAAGTGCGGACTTCTCCACGCTGTGGGCGCGGCATGACGTGCGCGCCAAGACGCGGGAGGCGAAACGCTTCCACCATGCTCAGGTCGGTGACCTGGAACTGCACTTCGAGTCCTTCACCGTCAACAGCGCCCCGACGCAGCAGCTCGTCGTCTACCAGGCCGAACCAGGCACGGCGTCCGCCGACGCACTGTCCCTGCTCGGCTCCCTCAGTGCCGGCGCAGTGGCCGAGGAGCCGGCGGCCGGCGCCGCGCTCGACTGAGTCGCCGCCGTTCGGGCCGGGTCCACCGGCCAGGCCCGCACGAGAGGGACGAAGGGCGGGCCGGCCTCTCCGTTAGGTTGGAACAATGAGCGACACCACTCCCTTGGGAGACTTTCTGAGAGCACGGCGCGAAGCCCTGAAACCGCTGGACGTGGGGCTTCCGGAGCACGGGCGCCGGCGGGTGCCGGGGCTGCGCCGTGAGGAGGTCGCCATGCTCGCCGGGGTGAGCGCCGACTACTACATGCGCCTGGAACAGGGACGGGAGTCCAGCCCGTCCCCGCAGGTGATCGACGCGGTCGCCGCCGCCCTGCGCCTCAGTGACGAGGCGCACGACCATCTGCGCAGGCTCACCAGGGCGCCCCAGGAACGTCGCGGTGTTCCGGCCGGCGACGACAGGGTCCACCCCCACCTTCTGCGGCTGATCGACGGCTGGCCCGACACCCCCGCCTTCGTTCTGGGCCCGGCCCTGGACATCCTGGCGCGCAATGCGCTCGCCGCGGCCCTGCACAGCGGATTCCAACGGTTCGACAACCTGGCTCGCATGGTCTTCCTCGACCCGGCGGGACGTGCCTTCTACAGGGACTGGGACGACTCCGCCCACTCGTGCGTGGCCGAACTGCGTGCGGCCTTCGGACACGACCCCGAGTCCCCGCGGATCACCGAGGTCGTCGACACGCTCCGCGGGAGGAGTCCCGAGTTCGCCGGGCTGTGGGCACGGCACGAGGTCAGGAGCAAGACGCAGCAGGAGAAGTACCTGTCGCATCCCGAGGTGGGTGCTCTAGAGATCCAGTTCTCGGCCTTCACCGTCGGGGGAGCCCCGCATCAGCAGCTGGTCGTCTACCAGGCAGAGCCGGCGAGCGCCACCGCGGCCGCCTTCGCCGTGCTCCAATCCGGTGCCGGCGAAGAGGCGTCGGTAGAGGTGGTGCGCGAGGTTTCGCTGTCGTCCGGCAACAGCTGACTGCTGTGTGGCCCCGCCTGTGAAAGGGCCCTGCACGAGAAGGAGGGCTCGCCGGCCGGCGACGAGCCCTCACTGTGGCATCTGGACGTGTTCGGGCCGGTGAGGGCAACCGTGCCTCGTACCGTCGGCCGCCCGTTCCCGGCGTCGCCGCCCGGAACCGACGGCCCCACGGGAAACCAGGATCAGGTCCCTCAGCCGCGCGACCCCGTACCTTCCCGCCGGACGCGCTGATCGCCCTCACGGTAGAGCACCAGATGCTCGTGGAAGAGAACGCCGTCACGAACGTCCCCCGTGGCGGTGAAACCTGTGTCGTCGACGTAGTCGATGTGGTTGCCGCTGACGGTGTACCGGCCGGTGTAGGCACTCCGGCGCCGTCCCCGGGCCTCGTCGTAGCGGCCGTTCGGCAGTAGTTCCTGGCGGATGAATCCGTCCGCGGTCACCCACATCCCGACGTACGGGTGCGGAGCGCGAGGCGTGTCGTTGCTGGTCATGGCTTCACTCTCGGGCCCCATGACGGAACGTGGCCAGGCCGCCGCGTCCCCGGGTACGGGCTTCCTGGGAGCCGTGCACCCATGATGCGGGGCGGAACGGAGCGGAAGTGACGTGCCGGGGCGGACAGATCTCCCCGACGCTCTGCGCCGGGCCTGTGCCGGACCGTCATCTCCCTGCCGGCCATGGTGCCGGCCCCTTCCGCTCTCCTCCGGCCGGGCATGGGTGGGTGCCGTGCACCCGGGTGCACGGCGGCCTGGTTCCGCTTGTCCGGCCGGACGAACCTGGTGGTCATGCGGCTGCCGTGACGGCCGAGCAGCCGCGACCCGCCCGTGAGGAAGCCCGCTTCGTTCGCCGGGCGGACCGAAGAGCCGAACCCCTGAGGAAAACGATGACCACCAACGACACCCACGCCCACACCGGCGCCCTGAGCTGGCACCCGGAGGCGCTCGACGAGATCCTCTCGAACGACGGGGGCCGCCCCGTCCTGTTCACCAACGCCCGGATCGTGACGATGGACCCGCTGATCGGGACCATGACCGGTGCCGACATCCTGTTCGTCGGCGACCTGATCGTCGGCGTCGGCCCCGGCATCATCACCGCGGCACAGGACGACAACGCCATCGTCGTCGACTGCACGGGCACGACCATCGTCCCCGCCGTCGTGGACACCGTCGCCCTGGCCGGCGGCCGGGGCCGGCGCTCGGAGTACGTCGCGACGCTGACGCCCGGCAACAACACCGACTTCCTGGTGGTACCCGACGCACTCGCCGCCGACGTGCCGAGCGCGGTGGCCACCCTCATGTCCCGCCCGGAGCAGGTCCGCGCACTGGTCGCGGCCGGCCGTCCCGTCCGGTGGTCGGGCACCGAAATCCCCGGCGGGCCCACAACCCCCCAGGCCGGCATCCCCGCCGCTCCGGACCTGACCGGCAGCCCGCGGCTCGGCGTCTGGATCGACCGGCAGGACTTCCTGCACCAGGAACTCACCGCGGACGGCCGTTACGACGAGACACGGGGCGGCCGCCCCCACGCCTACCAGGGGCGGTTCTGGATCGACGGCGACCGCATCGACTACCTGGACGACCTCGGCTTCTGGGCCTACGGACAGTTCAAGGGCGACGAGCTGCACCACGCGGGCTACGTCATGAAGCTGGGCTGAGCCGCCCGGCCGGCAACGGCCGAGCCGCCCGCGCACACGGCGACAACACCGGGCCCGGACCGTGCCTCCGCAGCCTTTCGGTCCTGGACGCGCGACGCCCGGGTGAACGGCGCCCTGGCTGCCGGGGCCGGCCCCGCCAGAACCGGAAACCGGGCTGCCGGGCGTTCCCGGCAGCCCTCCCCCTCCCCGAAGTACTGAAAGCAGCTTTTCCATGACCCACGTCAACGCCATCGCCGCCCTCGAACAGCTCCGCCGTCGCCCCGCGGCCGAACGGCGCATCCTGTTCACCGGCGCGACCGTCGTCACCATGGACGCCGACCTCGGTGTCCTGCCCAACGCCGACCTGCTCGTCGAGGGCGACACCATCACCGCCGTCGGTCCCGGTCTCGAGGCCGGTGACGCCGTGGTCGTCGACGCCACCGGCGCCGTCCTCAGTCCCGGCTTCGTCGACACCCACCGGCACGCCTGGGAGGCCCAGCTGCGCCGGATCATGCCGGACGTCGACGACCTCGGCGCCTACGTCATGTCCACCCTGGCCGGCTACGCCACCGTCTACCGGCCCCAGGACATGTACACCGGCACGAAGCTCGCCGCCCTCACCGCGATCGACAGCGGCATCACCACCATGCTCGACTTCTCCCACAACTCCCGCACCCCCGAACACTCCGACGCCGCCGTCGAGGCCCTCCGCGACACCGGCATCCGCGGTGTACACGCCTCCATGGGCCCGCACTTCGGTGACTGGGACAAGCAGTGGCCCGGCGACCTGACACGCCTCAGGGAGAAGTACTTCCACAGTGACGACCAGCTGCTGACCCTGCGCCTGGCGACGCTCGCCACCGACGAGATCGCCGGCCCGGCCCTCGCCTACGGCCCCGAACTCGCCCGCGTCGCCAAGGACCTGGGCATCGGGGTGAGCGTGGACGCGGTCTTCGGCACAGCCTCCTCCGAGGTGATCCTGAACTGGGCGAAGGACGGCATCCTCGGCAGCGACGTCACGCTCATCCACGCCACCGGACTGACCTCCGAAGCATGGAAGGCGATGGGGGAAAGCGGCACCACCGTGGCCCTCGCCCCCACCTCCGACGCCCAGATCGGCCTGGAGACCGCGATCCCCGCCGTCGACGAGGCTTTGTCCGTCGGCATCCGTCCCGGGCTCAGCATCGACGTCGAAGTCGCCCTGGCCAGCGACATGTTCACCCAGATGCGGGCCCTGCACGCCATCCAGCGGATGCGGGCCGTCAACGCCGCCCACGGCACCGGCCGGCAGCCGGTCCGCATCACCACCCACGACGTCCTGGACTTCGCCACCCTCCAGGGCGCCCGCACCAACGGCCTCGCCGGCGTCACCGGCTCACTCACCCCCGGCAAGAAGGCCGACCTGCTGGTCATCCAGGCCGAGGACCTCAACAACATGCCGCTCAACGACCCGATCGGCACCCTCGTACTGGGCTCCGACGCCCGCAACATCAGCACCGTCCTCATCAACGGCGAGCCCCGCAAGTGGGACGGACAGGTCCTCGACGTCGACCTGCCCGCCCTGCGCAGCGAGGTCCGCGCCTCGCGCGAGTACGTGCTGAACACCCACGCAGCCTGATCATCCCGTCACCGCCCCCGGCCGGCCCCCCACGCAGCCTGATCATCCCGTCACCGCCCCCGGCCGGCCCCTCGCCGGCCGGGGGCGACCCGGTCCCCGGCGCATGCCATCGGCCGGTCATGCCGCACACGGAACCACCAGACGTTCTTTCGGAGTCCCCATGTCCCACCCCACCAGCGCACTCGATCGCACGACCGGGAGCGGAACGCCCGGTCGGCCACCAGGCTGGGCCCCGGCCGCCAGGACCACAGCGCTGCTCGCCACGCTGGGCATGCTGATGGTCGGTCAGATGTACACCGTCCTGGCGCTGCTGCACCCCATGGCCACCGAGTTCGGCACCACACCCGGTCAGGTCACGTGGACGGCGACGGCGTTCGGTTTCGCCTACGCAGCCGGGTTCCTCTTCGCCGGCCCGCTCTGCGACCGTTACGGACCACGCGCCGTGATCACCGTGGGGCTCGCGGCCGCCACGGCGTCCACCGCGGCGGTCAGCGCGGTCTCCGACCTTCCCACCGCCGTCGTGCTGCGCAGCCTGCAGGGACTGACCGCCGCGACCTTCGCCCCTGCCGCGCTCTCCTACGTCGTCCGGCACATCGCGCCTCGACACCGCGGCACCTCCCTCACCTGCATCACCAGTGGCATGCTCGCCGCCGCCGTCGTTGTTCAGGTCGGCGCGCAGGCCGTTGCGGCCGGAATCGGCTGGCGTGCGGTCTTCTGGATCAGTGCCGTGCTGATGGCCCTGAACCTGTTCCCGGTGCGCCGGGTCCTGCGACCCACTCCGCGTGGAGGCACCGACGGCGGACTGCTGCAGGCGTTCGCGGCGATGCCGCGGCTGCTGCGACAGCCGCGGCTGGGCGCCCTGTGCCTGTCCACCGTCGCCCTGATGACGGCTTTCGTCTCCCTCTACACGGCGGTGGCCATCGCGGGCCCACCGGCCGTCACCGGCAATTCCACGGCGATCCTCGCCCTGCGGGCCAGCGCGCTCCCCGCCCTGATCGCCGTACCCCTGCTGGTCCCCGTGCTCGGGCGGCTGCCCGCGCCCCTGCGCGCGGCTCTCGCCTTCACTCTGGCCTCTTTCACCGTCGCCACCGGTTCCTTCCTCGGTGGTCACACGGCGATGCTCGCCCTGGCCCTGCTGCTGTTCGTGGCCGCCGTCGCGGTAGCGGCGCCCGCGGTCGTCGAGACCATCAACGCCAACGCCCCGCAGGCACGTGGTGCGGCGGTCGCCCTCTACGGGTGCAGCATGTTCATCGGCGCCAGCCTGGGCCCACAGCTCGCCGGTGCGCTCACGGGACTGGGCTTCGACGGCATTCTGCTCGTCGTCGCCGGGGTGCTCCTTCTGGGCGCCTCCCTGATCCTGCCGGCCATGCGCCACCCCACCCCCTGACCCCCGCCACCGGCCCGGCACACAGCGCATCGGCCCCCGCAAGGACCTCCCCCGACAGCCGTACGCCGACCGCTGCTCCCCCGGCGTACCACGGGCCGGCCCGCGAGAGCCGGAACCGCCGCCGGCCGCACGCCCCGGGCTCGGCAGCGGAGTCCGTCCGGTGCGGATGCCGGCCATCGAGGCGCATCGGACGGAGTAGAAGCGTTGTCCGGGCGGGCAGCGGAAACGGTCTGCCGAGGCGGGCAGCGGACCTGCCCGCCGCTGGGGACGGTGGCTCAGGGAAGCCGCGGGGACGCCAACGTCACGAGCAGACGGTGCCGTTCGCCGGGACCGTCCCGTCGAGCAGATACGCGTCGACCAGCTCGGTCAGACAGTCGTTGACGGCGTAGGTGCCGTGCCCCTCGCCGTCCACGGTGAGGTGGACGCCGACCTTCTCTCCCAGTTCGTCCGCCATCTTCTTGGCACCCTCGTAGGGAGTGGCCGGATCACCGGTGTTGCCGATGACGAGGACTGGGTTCGCGCCGTCGGCCGATACCTCGACGGTGGGTGCGTGGCCGTCAGCGGGCCAGCCGGTGCACTGGAGCAGCCCCCAGGCCATCCAGTCGCCGAACACTGAAGATGCCGTGCGGAATCGGGGCAGGTGACGGTGTACGTCCTCAAGGGTGAAGCGGTCCTTGTAGTCCGCGCAGTTCACCGCGGTGTTGGCTGCGTTGATGTTGGCGTATCCGTCGTCGTCGATCCGTTCGTTGAGGAGGTCGGAGAGCAGCAGCAGTGCGCTGCCGTCGCCGTCCATGGCGGCGGCCAGTCCGCCCCTGAGCAGCAGCCAGCTCTCCTGGTCGTAGAGGGCGGCGGCGATGCCGTTGAGGGCGTGGCTCTGCGTCAGGGGACGCCCGAACTCCGTGGGCAGGGGGTCGGTGTCCAGGCGCTCGAGCAGCGCGATGATGTCCTTCTCGCCCTGCTGCGGGTTCGTGCCTTCGAAGAAGCAGGAGTCCTGCCGTGCGCAGTCCTCCAGGAAGTTGCGCAGTGCGCCCTGGAACCCCTTCGCCTGGCCGAGGGCACCGTGCAGGGCGTCCTCGGTGGGGTCGACCACGGCGTCGAAGACGAAGCGCCCGACACGCTTCGGGAAGAGATGTGCGTAGACGCCGCCGAGCTGTGTGCCGTAGGAGATGCCGAAGTAGTTGAGTTTCTCGTCGCCCAGGACGTGGCGCATCAGGTCGAGGTCACGTGCGGCCTCCTGGGTGCCGACGTGATCCAGCACCGCGCCCGACTCGCTCTGGCAGGCCCGGGCGAACGCGCGTACCCCACGCTCGCGGGCCTTCTCCTCCGTGGCGTCGTCAGGGGTGGCGTCCGCGGCCAGCCAGGCGTCCATGGCCTTCGTGTCCAGGCAGTGCACGCCGGCACTGTCCCCGACCCCGCGAGGGTCGAAACTGACCAGGTCATAGCGCTTGTGAAGCGTCATGTACTCGTCGCCGGCGGCGAGGGGGAGGGTGAGCACCCCGGAGCCGCCGGGGCCGCCGAAGTTGAAGACCAGGGACCCGAGGCGCTTCTCGCCGGAGTCCGGGGACGCCTTCGCCCGGATCAGGGCCAGATCGATGGTTTCGCCGTCGGGGTCCGTGTAGTCCAGCGGAGCCTTCATGGTGCTGCACTGCCACGTCGTTCCGTCCGGCAGCTTCTCGGGCCTGTCTCCGCCGCCCTGGGCCGTGGACGGAGCGGAGCACGTGCTCCACTTCAGTTCCTGCTCGCTGAGAGCGGTGGGCACCGCGGGTGTCGCGGCATCGCCGCGAGCGTCGTCGGCGGTCTCGGGGTTGCAGGCTGTCACCGCGGTGGCCGCCAGCACGGCGAGCGACGCCAGGGCGACAGCGGTCCGGGACATGCGAGGTTGTGTGGGCATGCTTGTGCCGGTCTCCAGTTGGTGTGGGTGATACGGGCGCAGTGGACGGCCGCTCACACGAAGTCGTGGTGGTGGGTGTACCGGTCGGTGCGTGTGCCCTGGAAGGACCTGATCCCCCCGGAGGCTCGACGCGACGACGCGATCCATGTGCCGATCCTTTCGCGCTGAACGTGCCGCCCCGTCGCCCGCCGGAAGGATCGTCGCCTAGTCCGCGGGACATAGAGCGGTGGCGCGACCGCAGGGCCGGCACCGCGTGACCCCTTGAACCCCGCGGTGTCGGGGAGGGCGACGCCCGGCCATACACTTGCGCCAATGGGGAAAGGACGTCGGGTCAGGCCACTGCCGGTACTGTTCATGGGAGCGCAACTGCTGCTGTGGTTCAGCGTCGTTGCGTCTTCGAAGGAGCCGCCGGACACCGTTGAGTGGATCACCGCCTTCTGTGCCACGGCGCTCGCTGTGGTGGCGCTCGATCGGCGTCACCGGGCACCGCTCGCCGCCCTGGGCGTCATCGTCGCGGTGTCCGTGGTGGGACAGATCCTGGCGCCACCTGACCTGCTGGGCCTGGTACCGGGGCTGGCGGTCATGGTGGCGCTGTTCACCGTCACCGTTCTGTGCAGCTGGCCCGTCGGCCTGGGCGCGACCGCGGCTGTCGCCGTCGTCCAGCTCCTGCAGGCGGCCGCACGGCACGGCGTCGGCGGTCTTCTCCTCTCCGACTGGCTCACTGGTGTCGGCCCTTTTCTGCTGGTGTCCGCTCTCGGCACCGGCCGCCGGCACTGGCTGCGGGAACGGCAGGCCACGGCGGAGCGGCTGGCCGGTGCCGAGCAGCAGCAGGCGCAGGCCGCCGAGGCGGAACGGGAACGGCTGGCCGGTGAGTTGCACGACATCAGCGCGCACCACCTCACCTCCGTCGTGGTATCCGTCGAGGCCGCCCGCAGGCTCGGTGACAGCAGGCCCGACCTGGCCGCGGAGGCACTCGCGTTCGCGCGCCGCACCGCACGGGAGACCCAGTCCGCACTGCGGCGTCTCGTAGCGGTCATGCAGGTGGACGACCCACCGGCTCCCCAGGCGATGACCGCTCCGATCGAGACGCTGATCGCCGGATTCGGCAGGCTGGGCCGCCCCGTCTCCGTCTCCTTGCCCGCTGATCTCACCGGACCCGCGGCGGAAGCGGCCCACGGCATCATCCGGGAGGCCCTGACCAACGCCCTTCGCTACGCGCCGGGCGCCGCGGTCAGCGTGCGGGTGCAACGGGACGGGGACACCCTGCATCTGACCGTCGACAACGGCAGGCCGCCCGGCGGCGCGCACACCGGCACGGCGGGGATCGGCTCCGGCCGGGGGGTGGAAGGAATGCACCGGCGTGCCGCCGTCCTCGGCGGGAGGCTGTCCGCGGGACCCCGCCCCGACGGAGGCTGGCGCGTACACGCCGTGCTCCCCGACGCCGCGTCCGGCCCTCGGCCGAGCCCAGGACGTCGGCGCGACTTTCCTCGCGAACAGCGGATCGCGGACAGGGCGGTCTTCGGCTCGGCCGCCGCGGTGGCGTCGGGCGTCGCCCTGACGAAGGCGGAGGAGGCCGGCTACGAGGCCGGCACGTGCCTGCTGCTCGTGTCGGTGCTGACCCTCCACGCGCTGCCGTTGCTGTGGCGCCGCCACGCGCCCTGGGCGGTCCTGGCGGTGACCGGGGCCGCCGCCCTCCTGTGGCCGGTTCTGCTCCGCGGTGGTGCGCTGCCGCCGTCCTCCGCGATCTGCTTCCTCGGCGGCGGCATCGTCGCACCGGCCGCGGTCTACGCGGTCGCGGCATACGGCCGGGTCCTGAGAACCGCGCCCGTGCCCTCCGGCCGAAACGTCCCGCCGCCGACGGCGCATCCACTGACATGTCCGGCGGGCTCACGGTTGTCGTTTCTGTCCGTGCCCGCCGCGGTTCTCCCGTCGGCGATCTCCTTCACGGCCGCCTTCGCCGCCGACGGGACGCTGCTCGGAGACCCGGCCGGGCCTTTTCTCGTGCTGTTCCTCGCCTGCTGGACGCTGGTCGTGTCCGGCCTGGGATGCACGGCCGCCTGGGGGGCGGGATGGCTGATGCACAGGCGTCGCCGGCGGGAACTGGGCCGGGAGGACACGGCCCTCACCACTGTGCTGTCGAGCACGAGGGCCATGGTCCACGGCGAGCGGCAGCGAGTCGCCGTCGGTCTGCGGGAGACGGTGCTTCGGCAGACGGACCGGATGATCTCCTCGGCTGAGGAGGGCAGCCTGGAGCAGGTGGCCGCCGCTACGCGGGCGACACTGAGCGCCATGCGCCAGTTGCTCGGAAGCCTGGACGCCGGCAGAGCGCCGAAAGCGCCTCGAAGAGCCGTCGTGGCGAACACCCCTCGCATGTAGAAGTGGCCCGTGCCGACAGGTCGGCGACTGCGTGGCGGCCTCTGGATGCGCACGCCGACCTGGTGGTTCCCGCGCACCGCCTCCATGGGAGGATGCGGCGCAGACAGTGGCCCCGGTGCGGGTGAAGAGAGGAGCAGGACCATCGGTATCCGTGTGCTGGTCGTGGACGATCAGGCGATCGTCCGCGCGGGTTTCGTGGCGATCCTGACGGCCGAGGCCGACATGACCGTGGTCGGCGAGGCAGCGGACGGTGACGCGGCTGTGGCGATGTCGGCACAGCTCGCGCCCGACCTGGTGCTCATGGACATCCGCATGCCGGGTATGGACGGACTGACGGCGACCCGGCTGATCACCAATCACGGCAGCGGCGCCCGGGTTCTGGTGCTGACCACGTTCGACCTCGACGCCTATGTCTACGAGGCTCTGCGCGCCGGGGCCTCCGGCTTTCTGCTCAAGGATTCCGAGCCGGAGGACCTCCTGGCCGCGATACGGGTGGTCGCCTCCGGTGACGGCGTCCTCGCGCCCGCGGTCACGGGACGTCTGATAGCAGCCTTCGCTCGGGGGGCCTCCTTCGCTCCGGAGATCACGAGGGCGCTGGACAGCCTCACCAACCGCGAACGCGAGATCCTCGTCCTCGTCGCCACGGGCCTGAGCAACGCGGAGATCGGCGCGCGTCTGGAAGTAGCCGTGGGAACGGTGAAGGTGCACGTGAGCTCAGTGCTCAACAAGCTGGGCCTACGGGATCGTGTGCAGGCGACCATTTTCGCCTACGAGAGTGGGCTGGTCCGCCCGTCGGTGACGCCGACTCTCTGAGCGCCCTCCGCTTGCCTGCACCAGGGCGATCAGAGGGAGAGTTGGCCGCGAAGCCGGCAGGCGCTATTGCGGACCCGCGGTGGACTGCGCCGCCGCTGCCCTGCGCGGGCCGACTCCGCCCAGCTTTTTCGCCTGCTGTCCAGGACCCCGAATGCAAGGCCGTCCAGCGCGGACGGGCCAGGCCCCGGAACAGTCACCACCGGGCCTTTGTCCGCTCCCCGTGCGCTGCTACTCGGCAGGTACGACCACGAAGACCACCGGCAGAGCAGGTCACGAAACCCGCACGGGTCGTTCCGTGATCTCACTGCGACGATCCGTGCCGTCGAGACACGGGGTTCGCGGACGGACGAGACGGCGCATTGCTCCTGCCGGTGATCGGCGAGTCGCGCCACATCAATTACTGAAGCAACGCGAAGGTCGCTTGTACGGCATCTTCCCTACATAATTCATGGCTTCTTCTGGCCATGAACCTCCCCTCATGCCTTTCGCGGAAGTGAATCCCGCTGGCGGTCGAGGCGATCGGCGCTTCTTGGAGTGCGTCATTCGACGGTCGGCGAGACGGCCGCCGACCCTGCGAATCATTCCTCACAAGAGGGACACAAGGTGCCATGTTGCTGTCACTCGTCCAGCCGCCGTATCGCGGCATCGTGTGCTCGGATATGTCCCGCAGCCCCGACGAGAGGCTCGATACACGAGGAGGATGGGACCCACCGTGCCTGCACCCACCGTCTGGGAAGGAACCCGCTTGAGGGCGAACGCGCCGTCGCCTTCGTCTTCTTCGGCATCGGCGAGCAGACGAGCGGCAGCAGGGCTCCCGAGGAGCTGACCGCGGCCGCCCGCTTCTGCCGCCCCTTCATGCTGTTGGCGGACGGACCCACCGAGGCGCGAACTACCCGGCCCCAACGGCGGGCAGACGATCCTTCCGGCGACTCCTGGGAGACCACACGCTCCGCAGTCGTCGACGCAACGGGCCGATCCGGCGGGCCGCCGTCACTGCCCCGGCGACACCCCCGCGACACCCTCGAGAACGCCACGCCCTCCACGAGCGGCGCTGTTCTCGCCACCCGTCCGGCGAGCATCTTCGCCGGCCGCTCTTCGACCGTTCCCGGCACCGGATGGGCGCGAGGTGGCGGTTGACGGCCCGTGGTCCGGGCACAGGCCACGTCTCTTCCCACAAGCCAGGCGCACCACAGCGCTCCCCGCACCCGCAAGAAAGTACGAACCATGTCTTTGCCCCCACTGCACATACCGCCGGACGGTGGATCCCCTGTGTTCCTCGTAGGAGACACCTACACCACCTTGCTCAGCGCCGCTGACACCGGCGGTGAACTGTCCCTGGCCGAGGCCGTCGTTCCGGCCGATGCCGGCCCCCCGCCGCACACCCACCATCGCGAGTCCGAGACGTTCGTTCTTCTTGAGGGAACACTTCGTGTGACCGCCGGTGACGAGCAGTTCGACGTCGAACCCGGAGGGGTTGTGTACGTCCCCAAGGGCGTTCGTCACTCCTTCAAAAACACCAGCCCGGGCCACCCCGCCCGCATGTACTTCCTCTATGTGCCTGGCGGCATGGACGGCATGTTCCAGGAGATCGGCCGCCCCGGTGTCCGGGGCCAGGTCGGCCCTCCCCTCGACCCGGCCGATGTGGTCGCCATGGGCGAGGTTGCCGAGAAGTACGGCTACACCCTCGGCTGAACGACCGCCCCTCCGCGACGCCGCCGCAACCGCCGTACCCGGTGCTTGGGCGGACGTTCACCAGACGCATACCGGTCACCGGCCACGGTGCGCCAAGCTGGCGTCCCGCTGTGTGCAACGCCAGTGCGTTAAGGGTTCGTGCGCCCTGTCGAGAAGGCGGGACCTCTGGTAGTTCGCATGGTGTCGAAGCCTTTGCGAGTGTCCCGGAGGTCCCGTTGCCGCAGAATCCTGTCAGCGTCAGGTCCGGTGCGACAGCCCTCGACGTGTATGCGCCCGGCCATCTGGGCGAGTTGACCGAGATCATCGATCCCGAGCTGATCGGTGCGGTCCTGGAGGACACCGGTGCCCGGCAGCAGCGGCTACGGCTGCTCGACGGGGACGGTGAGGTCGGCGGTCGAGCGGTGAACGGCGGGCCGGGAGGCACCGAGCGTCCTCAGGATTCTCAGCATGCGCACGTTGTCCAAGCCGGTCATGACACTCATGGAGCAGCAGCCGAAGGTGCGGGCCTGCTCCCGGGCGTACTGCGCCAGCGTGGTGCCCAGGCCACGGCTCTGCCACGGATCCTCGATCATGATGCCGAGTTCGGCGGTGCTGGGCTCGGTCGTGCGGACCAGGTTGGTGGTCGCGATGAGTCGCTGTGGGTCGTCCTCCGGGTGGGTGACCCAGGTGAGGCCCAGGCCGGGGCGGGTCAGGTGGTGGAACTCGCCCCGGCGCAGGGAACGCCGGGCGGCCTGGTAGCGCGCGAAGCGCGTCTCGAGCGAACAGCGGTTGTGCAGCGCGTTCACCGCGTCGAAGTCAGCGAGCGTAGCGGGACGGGTGAGGGTGCGGGTCCCGGTGTGAGGCAGACGGGGGCGATGGGGTGTGGTGGTCATCGGGGCGGGGGCGGGCATAGTGGTCCTCGGCTTATGAAGTCAGGGAAGGCGGGGGCAGGGCACGGTGCAGGAGTGCGGCAACCGCCGACAGCCGTTGCGGGGCCACCGACCGGGGCTCGTCACCGTCATTTGCGGTGTCGTCCCCCATGGCAGGATCCCGGCCCCTTGGAAGGGGGTCATTCCCGTGCGGGCCCGGCCGGAGCGGGAGGCTGTCGTCCATGACGAAGCTGACCGTCGAAGCATGGGGCTGAACAGCCGTGTCGGCGACGCTGCCGAACGACACGGAGTGTTCGGAACACGCGCCCCGCGCCCCGCTCACCGACACGACCTCTCGGTCCGGGGCCGCAGCAGCGTTCCGAACTCAGGGGAACGGAACCCCGGACCGTCACAGATCAAGGTTCACCAGACTACGGGAGAGGGACACTCACGCGTCGGGGTCCTGGTGGTAGGCGTGACGGTCGGTGTGTGGGCCTCGGGAGGACGTGAGGAACCGGAGGGCCGACGCGACGAGCACGGTGATCAGAAGGGCGACGCTGAGCAGGAAGGTCCATTCGACCCACGCACCGCCGGACCGCCCCTTCTCGAACGCTGAGAACAGCCGTGCGCCCACGGGGTAGGAGATCATGCAGACGATGACGAGGGGCCAGAAGGACAACACCTTGAGAGGCTTGGTCCACGCGGTGAGGGCAAGGGCCACAACAGCGATCAGGGCGACGAGAACATGCATGCGATCCATGAGCCGATCCTTTCGCGCGGAATCCGCTGCGATCTCGGCCACCAGGAGGAATCGCACCTAGTCCGCGAAGCATAGACCCGCACGAGGGTGCCGCCCTTCCGCCTGCCGCCCTCGTGCGTCAGCGCTCCACGCGGCTCTGTTCCCGGTCGCCCACGGAGGAGGTGTACCCGTCCGGCACACCGGACGGGTACACCTCCTCATGCCACAGACGAGCCGAGACGCGCTCGACCGCAGTCCTGAGATGACGGCGGTAGGTGCTCAGAGACACTCCCAGTCGTTCGGCCGCTGCCCGGTGCGTGGCCGTCCCTTCGACGAACGCGGTCACCGCGGCCTGGTGCGGTCCGTGCCCGCCTTGCTCCTCGGCCAGCTCGTAGACGGCCTGTTGGAGCACGGACGCCAGGTCTGCACCGCCTACGGCAGCCACCCGGCTACGCCGCAACGGATTCAGCGCGAGCTCCGACGGCCGCCGCAACGCACGCAGTCCCGCGTGCACGGCGTCGGCGAACTCCTGCTCGGACAGGACCCCTGTCCGCGTCCGCGCCTCGTCCGTGCGGACGAGGCCGGTACCGTTCACGCGATGGCAGGGGTCGCGGCCGTCGCCCTCACCCGACACGGAGTGCAGCAGCCCCCGCAGCCAGTCGGAAGCGGGGAAGACCCGCACGTCACGGGCGAACAGACGCTGGAGAACGCCACCGACGCCCCAGCGGTGCTCCGTGGGAAGCAGCCCGTGCCGGCGCAGCGCCCCGTCCCAGACGCCGTCGTCCCGGAGCACGAAGAACACCCAGGCCGGTCCGCCGGTCCGCACGGTCTCCGCGACGAGGCCCCGCAGCGACAGCGCCATGGCCGATGAGGCGTCCCGTCGCTCTTGCGGGTCGGCATGGAAGCGGGCCACCGAGATCCGCTCATTCGCCCGCAGTGGCCCGTGCCGCCGGACGTGGTCCCAGACGGCGGCGACCACGGGATCTGCTGTCTCCCCTTCGTACGCCGTCAGCCGCAGCCAGGCCGAACAGGCTCGCGGTGGGCCGTACGGGAGCGGCCGCCGGACCCTGAACGCCTCCGGCTGGTGATGCAGCCAGAACCGTGCGTTCTTCGCAGATTCCGGCCCCTCGCAGTCCTCGATCAGGCCGAGCACGGTGGCCTCGTCCACAGGCTTGCACGCCTCGTCCTCGTGGCTGTCCCGCGCGGCCCCCTCATGGGCGGGTGGCAGCACCGTGATGTCCCGGTACAGGCGGTGCAGGGCTCCCGCAGCGTCCAGGGCGCGGTCGAAAGGCACGGTGCGTATCTGCTCCACCAGGTGGTCGTGCAGGCGCTCGTGCAGAGCGGCGAACCCACCGGGGTCGTTCCATCTGGCGTCGTGCTCGACCGTGTTGCGTACCGCCTCGTCCAGCAGCAGGCCGCACCCGACGGCCGTCACCCAGGGCTGCGCTCGCAGCCACGCGAACGACCGGGCCGCCGCGCCGGCGCCGAGTTCGGCGCGCAGCAACTCCTCCGTGACGGTCCCTGCCCGGGCGGTCACCTGCAGAGCCCGTCGGTGCTGCTCGGTGGGAAGACTGCCGACGAGACGGTGGAACAGGACCGCGGTCAGCCGTCGGGAGACGCCCCCGTCCATGGACCACCCCGCTTCCCCACCGGTGCGGGCGTTGGCCGCGACCAGGGACAGAGCCAGGGGATTGCCGCCCGCGAACTCCCGCACGGGGACGTGCAGGGGCGGCGGCACGTCCTGGTCGCCCAGGACCTTGGTGGTCTCCTCCGCGTTCAGCGCGGGCAGCTTCACGGACCGGGCGCAGGCGGCCCAGCCGGGATCGGTTCTCCAGCCGAGCTGCGGCGGGGTTCTTGACGCCATGACCACGACCGCATCACTCGGTACGTCGGGCAGGAAGCTCTCGCGCAGCCACGCCTCCAGCCCGGTGCACCGCTCCAGGGAATCGACCAACAGGACTGTTGCGGGATCGTCAAGGACATCACGGAACACATCCAGGCGACCGCAGGCGTCCGCCGGTGTCCTCGCACCGTCCACCCACACCACCGTCCTGCCGGCGGCGGTCGCGTCCAAGGACAGGCGGTGCAGCAGGGCGGACTTACCGATACCGCCGGGCCCGTGCACGAAGAGGACGGGACGGGCTTCGGCTTCTCCCGCCAGCGCCGCTCGGAACGCGTCCCGCTCGGCCGCCCTGCCGACGAAGGCCCGGGCACGTGCGGCGGCCACGTGCTCGCCGAGCAGACCGCCACCACAGGAGCCGGCGGGGTCCGTGGCGTTGCTGCCGCTCACTGGGTCGGCTCGGGTAGGGACTGGTCCCGGACTCACCGGAACTCCTCTGCGAAGGGATCGGTCAACCCCTCCAGTCCAACCGTCCCGGTCGTCCGCGAGCTCCGCCTTCGAGGCGAACTCGCGGATCGGCCGACCGGACGAGGTCGCTCTCCTGCTCGTCCTGGAGAACGAGTACGTGCACCCGGACGCTCCTGCACAGGCATCCGGACTGTCCGTGCTCGCGCTGACCCACGGACGAGGGGTACGCCGTCTTCCGGTGTCCCGGCGGGCCGCTGTCGGTCGGCGCGGTCTAACGTGGACCGTCATGAGCGCACTGAACTCGTGGCCGCGCCGCCGTCTGCCCCCCGCCCTGACCGACCTGGCCCTGGGCGTTCTCCTGACAGGCTGGTGCCTGGCCCTGCCCTCCCTGGTCCCTGCGAGCGAGGCCCTGCACAACGCGCCGGGCGGCTGGTGGGTCGCGCTCATCCTGGTCTGCGGTGCGCCCATTACCGTTCATCACCGGTTCCCGCTGGCGAGCCTCGTGGTTGTCGCGGTCGCCTGCAGCATCCTTCAGGCGCTGCGTTACGTGCCCCACCTGGTGGGGCCGCAGGGGACCGCGATCAGCCCCACCTACCTGTGCGCCGCGACGGCCCTGTTCCTGACCGCCGTGCGGACCGAACACCGCACGGCCGCTCTTGTGGCGCTCCTCCACGTTCCGGCGCTGTCCGTGACGGAAGCCGTGCTGGCGCCCGCGGATCACTGGCTTGCCGCGGGCACGACCGAGGCGGTGCTGACGGCCGCGGCCTGGTCCCTCGGCCGGCTGGTACGAACCCGGACCGCTATGCAGGATCAGGCGCTGGAGCGCGCCAAGGCACTGGAGGGTGAACAGCTCGCCAAAGCCCGTGCCGCCGTCATGGAGGAACGCGCGCGCATCGCCCGGGAACTGCACGACATCGTCGCCCACAACGTCAGCCTCATGGTCGTGCAGACCATCGCCGCCGACCGGGTCCAGGCCCGCGACCCCGAGAAGGCCCACGAACTGCACCGCACCATCGAGGAGACCGGCCGGGCCACCGTCGCCGAGCTACGGCAACTGCTGGACGTGCTCCGCACCGACGACGAGGACGACACCGACCCCAGCAAGCAGCCACCGCAGCCCACCATCGACGCCATCCCGGCGCTGCTGGAGTCGGTACGTGCCGCCGGTCTCCAGGTCCACTGCACCATCAGCGGGGAACCGGTCGACCTGTCGGCCGGCTCGCAACTGGCTGTCTACCGGATCGTGCAGGAAGCCCTCACCAACACTCTCAAGCACGCGGGCCGCACCCGCACCGCCGTCACGCTGACGTGGGAGCACGACCGCCGCAGGCTCTCCGTGAGGATCTGCGACGCGGGCCCCGGCGAGCAGGCCGCGCCTTCACCGGCCCACGTCTTCGACCGGGGGGCGGGGCACGGGCTGGTCGGGATCCGGGAACGGGTCGCGGCCATGGGCGGCACACTGCACACCGGTCACCGGCCCGGAGGCGGTTACTGTGTGCATGCCGCCCTCCCCCTTCCGTCCGTGTACGGCCCGCCCCCGCCGGACGACCGGAGCTCCTGCGTCCTCGCCGAGCCCGTTGGCCACGAGGACGGCACCGGGTCCCACGACGACGAGGCCGGGACCGTCCTCGCTCTCCCGGTCACCTGAGTCAACGCCGCGGCCGGTCCGCGGGTGACAGCAGCGGGGTTCCGGACAGTTCGTGCTCCCACATGATCCGCGTGATCCGGCGTGTCGCCCACGCCAGGTGGCGGCGGTAGGTGCTGAGGGGAAGCCCCAGGCGCCGAGCGGCGGCCGCCTGCGTCGAGGCCCCTTCGACGTAGGCGGCGGTCGCCGCCCGGTAGCCCTTGTCACCACCGCGCTCGAGCGGCAGGCTGCCGATCGCGCTGGTGACCACGTCCTTGAGACCCATGCCGTGCGCCAGGACGAGACGACTGCGCTGGAGCGGGTTGAGCGCCAGCTCACGTGGCCGGCGCAAGGCTCGCAGAGCGGCCTTCACGGCGACGGCGAACTCCTCCTCGCCCAGCACCAGGATCTCCGCCGCCGTGCACGGATCCTTCCCGGAGCGGGCTGGACCAGGAGCGGCGCCGGTGAGCAAGGGAGCGTTCGCCGCACCCCCGAACACCGCGGGCAGGGCACGCCGGTCGCAGGCGAAGAGACGGTGACGGTGACCGTCGACGGTCACCGTGCCGGCCGTCGGCTCCATGGCGTGGTGGCGCAGATGAGAGTCCCAGAAGCCGTCGTCGCGCAGGACGGCGAACGCCCAGGCCAGTCTGTCGTCGCGGATGATCTCCCCCACCATGCGCCCGAGGGACGCGTCCATCACGGGGGAGGGACGGTGATCGCCGTACTCGCCGACGTGGAACCGCGCCAGCGCGATGTGCTCGCCGGCCCGCACCGGACCGTGCTTCCTGGTGTGCGCCCAGGCGGCGGCGACGACCGGGTCCTCCGCCTCCCCTTCGAAGGGCATGAGCCTCAACCACGCCGAACATCCGACGTCATCCTCACCAGGTCCGAGGCGTTGCAAAAGGAAGGACTCGGGCTGCTCGCGCAGCCAGTGCGCGGCCATGCGCGCCGACTCCGGTCCCTCCTGGCGGCGTATCCGGCGGATCAGCGTCGCCTCGTGCCCGACCGCGCGGGGCAGCTCTTCGGCCCGGCCGCCCGACGCCCGGCCGTGCGCATCTGCCAGAAAGCGCCCGGAGCGGTGGAGGAACCGCAGGTCCCCCACGGTCTCGAGGACGCGGGAAGCGGGCCCGAGCCTCGTCCGTTCGAGCAGGTGGCCCCGGATCCTCCGGTGCAGTTCTGCGAATCCGGCCGGATCACGCCAGCGTAGATCGGCTCTCAGCGCCTCGCGTACGACGGCGTGGGGGGCCACACCGAGCCGGGTGGTCTGGACGAACGGCTGGTCGCGCAGCCAGAGGAAGAGATCCTCGCCCTGGTCACCGAGGACCGCCCGCAGCAACGCCACCGAAGTGACACGGGCCTGGGCGCACACGTCCAGGGCTGCCTGGTGAGCCTCGTCGGGCGGGGTACCGACGAGGCGGCGCAGCAGAGTGGCGACGGCGTCCTGGCCCAGCGGAGGATCCGCATGATCGGCGCCGCCATCGGTCTCCGTGCGCACCGCCGCCTCCGCGGCCAGGGCGAGAGCCAGGGGGTGCCCTCCGGTGAACTCCAGCAGGGCGTCGTGCAGGTGAGGGAGCACGCCTCGCTGCCGGAGGAACGCCGCTGCGTCGGGCTTGCTCAGACCGCCGAGGGGCAGTACACGCAGCAGCCCCGTCCAGCCCGGGTCGGCCGGCCAGTGAGGGTCAGGCTCGTGGCGGCTCGCCACGACGACCACGGTGCCCCAGGGGAGGCGGGGTAGGCACTCCTCACGCAACCAGCCGTCCAAGGACCGGCAGTGCTCGAAGGAATCGACGAGCAGAACGGCTCCAGGCTCCCGTATAACGGGACGTACGGCACGCATGAACGCATCGGCGGTCGCCGGCGTGGTCCGCCCGTCGACCCGTACGACGGTGCGGCCTGCGGCACGGGCCTCCAGCGCGAACCGGCGCAAGAGCATCGACTTGCCCGTGCCCTCCGGACCGTGCAGGTAGAGAACGCAGGCGGCGCCGGATGCTCCGTGCAACGCTGCGCGGAAGAAGTGGAGCTCATGCCTGCGTCCGAGGAATGAACGCTCCCGGACTCGTTCCAACCGCCGGCCCAGGCTGCCGCCGCGCGTGCTCACTCACTCCGCCTCTCCGTCTCGCCCGACGCGCCCGGGCCGCTGACCGCGACAGCGCGGAGCGCGGCCGCGACGGGAGTACTCCGAGAGGAGCATATGCGTCCGTGGATCACCAAGAGCGGCCGCCCACGAGGGGCGGAGGGTTCGTCGCCCCTGCACCCTCGGCGGCCGCCGTTGAGCACAGGTGAGCACATGACGACCACCGCTTGAGCAGCCGGTGGCGCGCGGGGGTGCCGAGCATGGAACGGACCCGCCACACGAGTACCACCCCCCGCCACACGAGTACCACCCCCATGCCCATGCCCATGCCCATGCCCATGCCCACAACTGCGATGTCCTCCTCCTGCCCCGTCGATGTCGTCCTCTCACTGCGCCGGCAGAAGACAGCCCGTCTGCTGCGCACCATGCGCCCGTACCATGTGCTGCCGGCCCTGTCCCACTCATGGGGTTCCGCACCGGCCTACATGTCGCTGCTGCGCAGGCCCGACGGACTGACCGTCCTCGATGTGTCAGAGGACGGCGGAACGGACCGACTTGAGCAGCGCGTGCGCGTGCTCAGCACGATCTCCTCGGTCGTGGTGCTGGCCCCCCGGGACGTGGACGTGGTCGCCACGCTGCGTGCGGGGGCCGTCAACGTGCTCCCCCGGGACACCCCTCCTAGGGAGTTGGCCGGACGGATCGTCGCCGAACGCAGGTGGATCGATCTCTCTTCGAGGCGTCAACGCCTGCGGGCACCGTCCCAGAGTCGTCCGCAGGTCGTGCCTCACCAGGCTTCTCAGCAGGTGTTGTTGGAACTTCTAAGCCTGCCTTCCCGTGAGTGGTGTTGTCACGATCTGGGTCTGCTGCTCGGCACCGCCGGGGAGCCGGTGAGCAAACGGGCGCTGCAAGCCCGTGTGATGCGTCTGAACGGACGTCTGGCGCCGTACGGGGTCTCTGTCGACGCCGTACACCGGTGGGGCCGGACCAGGTACTCGGGTGTACGCGAGGCCGTGCCGTACGAGGTGCCGCCCGCGCAGTCGCCGTTGCGCCTCTGATCTCGCGCCCCGGATGCGCTGACGACTCGTTCGTGGGAGGCCGTCAGGGAGGAGCAGCCTGTCAGCGGACGGTGGAAGCGTGCCCGACCGGTGTGACCAGGCCGGCGTCGTAGGCCAGGATCACCGCTTGTACCCGGTCACGCAGATGGTACTTCTCCAGGATATGAGCGATGTGTGTCCTGACCGTGTTCTTGCTGACGTCCAACTCCTGAGCGATCTCCTCGTTGGACAGCCCCCGACTCAGCGCGCGCAACACGTCGACCTCGCGGGCCGTGAGATGCTCCAGCCGCCTGGACACGGCCCCGACGGCCGGCTGAGGCAGACGGGCGAAGCGGTCCAGAAGCCGCCGAGTGACACGGGGGGACAGGACCGCGTCACCGGCGGCCACCATCCGTACCGCCTCCACCAGAGACTGTGCGGGCCCGTCCTTGAGCAGGAAACCGACGGCCCCGGCCCTGAGAGCGTCCAGGACGTGCCGATCCAGGTCGAACGTGGTCAACATCACGACCTGGGCTTCCGCACCGGACTCCACGATGCGCCGGGTGGCCTCGACACCGTCCGTGCCGGGCATGCGGACGTCCATCAGGACGACGTCCGGCCGCAGGGCGAGGACCTGCTCAACAGCGGAGTCGCCGTCGGACGCCTCACCGACAACGGCGATGTCCGGTTCGCATTCGAGGATGAGACGGAAACCGGTGCGGATCATCTGCTGGTCGTCGACCAGCAGAACGCGGACGGACTCCATGGAAGAGGCTTCCTTCGTGCGGTGCACCGGCGTGCGGTGCGGGTGAAACGGGCGGCCGACTCGACTGCCGCCCCGAGCGATGCGCCGACGACGAGCATGTGTACCGGCTCTCGATGACGAGAGATCACGATATCTGCACGGGTCTCCGGGACGCGTTGGGTCGATGCGCGCAGCGTGACGCAGCCGACGTGCAGAGACGAGACGGCACGCTGCTCCGGCCTGGCGACTGATCAGACCGGTCCAAGAAGGTTGCTCCAGCAACTGAGGGATCATCTGTCGGAGCACTTTCCCTTCGTCTTACTGCCTTACGTGCCCTACAGCACGCAGTACACGATTACGCAAAAGTGAACGACGATCAACTTCGTGAAGCGTGCCGTCCGGGCAAGGGCCTGCGTTCGCGGGCGGTGCTGACACCGCACGACCGCCGGTATCGCCGTGGGACACCGTGCCGCCGTGCCACGTCCTCCTGTGATCCGATGGGCTCGCTGCCCCGATCAGGGGCCGAAGGCTCAACGAAGGGAACCACCGTGGCAACCACGCGCTCCGCGCACACCGTCTGGGAAGGCAACCTGCTCGAGGGCAACGGCGTCGTCACCTTCGACTCGTCCGGCGTCGGCGAGCAGCCGGTGTCGTGGCCGTCGCGCGCCGAGCAGGCGAACGGCAGGACCAGCCCGGAGGAGCTGATCGCCGCCGCCCACTCCAGCTGCTTCTCCATGGCACTGTCGCACGGCCTGACCGGCGCCGGCACCCCGCCCACCAAGCTCACCACCTCCGCCGACGTCACCTTCCAGCCCGGCGAGGGCATCAAGGGCATCCACCTCACGGTGGAGGGCACCGTCCCCGGCCTCGACAACGACACCTTCGTCGCCGCCGCCGAGGACGCCAAGAAGAACTGCCCGGTCAGCCAGGCCCTGACCGGCACGACCATCACCCTGACCGCGAAGCTGGCCTGAAACAGGGGGGACCGCCACATGACGTGTCGGGAGGGAGCCGGTTCTGTGACGGAACTGCGGTGCAGTCCCCCAGAGGTCTGACTCACGCACCCGCTGAAGACACGTAGTGGCGATTCGACGTGGGCAGGCCACGGCGTTGCCACCGGAGGCCGGCGCGGCCTCGCCGGCCTGCCACCCTCACGGGCGGCGGGCCGGCCCCGTTCTTGTCGTCCCTTGTCTGCTCGGCGCAGGGGGCGTGCCGTCTTCCGGCCGTGTGCGGGTGCCGAGGTCGTTCAGCGGGCCGTCGGCGGTCATCATGCCTCTACTGGTCAGCAGGGCCGGCTCGCCAGACTTGGCCACGGCGCCGTTCGGCTGCTGGTCGGAGGTGCGTAGGCCGACGGCGAAGCCACTGCTGCGACAACAGTCGATCATGACGACCTTCTGTGGCGCGACGCACTGTTCCAACAGCTCATCGAAGAAACCGGCGCTAACACCGGTCTCGGCCACCCGGTCGAAGTCGGTGTCCCGGGCGACGACGTAGAACTCGCCGCCGTCTCTGACCCGGTCTTACACCGTGCCCCAAGATGTACAGCAGGGCCATTTCGTATTCGTCGCACGCCGTAAGAAACTCGCCGATGGCCAGTCGCATGTCATCGGCGGTGAGGTCGGTCTCCGTCTGGCTGGAGACGAAGCTGCCGATATTTCACGGGCCCTGCTCCGCAAGCTTTATAGCCTACGACTCCGCTTCTGATGCCCATCATGCCGTGTGAGCCCGGCCAAGTGGTCGGCCCCTCGGGCGAAGCAGCAATTGAGATGCATGAGCATGTCTCGTCGCGCTGGGAGAACGACGCACCCCGGTACGGACGGATAAGCGGGTGCGATCGCGAATCAGGCACCCGAGAAAGCTACAGGCACACGGACCACTCAGGAGCACCGACCACATCATGCGCGCCAACGCGTTCGACCTCACGCCGAAGCCGCACCGGAGCGCTCCGGTGCGGCTTCGGCGTCTCACGGATCCGGGCAGAGACCCCGCCATGACGGACCGCGGCGGAGCCTCGCCGTATCACCGACGCCCCTATAACGCGGGGGCGCGGGAAACTGGTCTGACCAGGTTGAAGACCTCGCGGGCTGCGTATCGCTTGAGGCATCGGATGATCTCTCGTCGGGTCTTGCCCTCCTGGGTGCGGCGTTCGAAGTACGCCTGGGTGCGCGGGTCGTGGCGCAGGCGGGTGAAGACGATGCGATGCAGGGCGGCGTTGGCCTGCCGGTCGCCGCCGTAGTTGAGCCGGCGCGTGCGCCGTCGGCCGGAGGAGTACTCGATGGGGCTGACTCCGCAAAGGGCAGCAAAGGACGCCTCGGTGTTCAGTCGCTCGGGATTGTCTCCCATGGTGATCAGGAGAGTGACGGCACTGTCCGGACCGATGCCCACCGGTTCGAGCAGCTGTGGGGCGTGGTGTTCGACGAGCCGGGTCAGGCGTTGGTTGAGTTCATTGATCTGCGCGGTGAGCTGTCCGATGCGCTCGGCGAGCATGCGCAACGTCATGTGGGTGGCCTGGGCCACCGCGTCCTCGTCTCCCCCACCGTCGTGCGGGCCGAGGCGCGCGCAGGTGCGGAACAACTCGGCATTGCCCAGGCTCGACAGCCGTTCCCGCAGCGCGGGGTCGGCGATGACCAGGACGGCCTTGAGCTGGTTGATCGCCTGGGTGCGGGCCTTGACCGCGGAGTCCTTGGCGAGCTTGTAGATCCGGGCGGCGTGCACGGGTCCGTCGCCGGACTTGGCCCGGGCCTGGGCGCGACCGCTGAGCACGGCCCGTGCTGCGGCCTGAGCGTCGAGCGGGTCCGACTTGCCGAGCAGCCGGCGGGCCGTGCGGTCGGGCCGGTTCACTTCGAACACCTCGACGTGTTGAGCCAGCAGGTACCGGGAGAGGCCCGCTCCGAAGGTACCGGTGCCCTCCACGCCGGCCCGGCGCACCGTCCCCCGCTTGCGGGCCCAGACGAGCAGCTGTCGGTAGCCGGCCGCCGTCGCCGGAAAGGACTCGGTTCCCAGGACCTTTCCCAGCGGGGAGACCACGGCGGCGACATGCACCTCGCCGTGCGTGTCCACGCCCAGGACCACCTCGCGCCGATTGGGCGGATCCATGCTGGAGGAGGTGCTGCGCTCTCTGGTCGTCATGATGGTTCGCCTCCCACGTGCTCACGTGCTGGGTGGATGGCACCGGCCCGCTCGGGCGGTCTGAACCGTGATGGCGCCTGGAACTCGGCAAGGCCCCTATAGGGACACGCCCTGTGGCTCGGTACCAGCAGAAACCATCCCGCAACGACAGTCGACAAGCCTGTGACTGGACACTTCGGTCAAAGATCTCAAGAGTCAGACCCCCGTACGGGACAGCATCGCGCAACCGTCCCATCGTCCCCGGTGCATCAGCACGTCCCGACCACAGCCGGATGGCTTCGCCCGAACCAGTGCCCAACCTGGCTGGAGCAGGCTGAGAATGAGCCGAATCCCCGCCCACTCGTGACCGGCAATGACGGACAGCCGTCTGGCCCGCCGCACGGTCGTCCCTTCATCGACCATCACACGAACGGCTTCGAGTCCTCTTTCTGGTACACGGCTGTGCACAAGTCATATAGCGGGCACCGACGGCCCGCGATGCGGCGAACTCGGTGCGCTGGTGGCGTTCCCGCTCCCGGTGGGCCTGGGCTATCTACTGCAGGACGATCCCGGCATCAGCGGGCCAGTCCTATTTGAAAGAAGCGGACTTAACGTCTAATCAGGGGCTTGGCGACTGAGTCCTGATTCCCTCGGTAAGGGCCCGTCGGCCCTTACCGGTGCGCCGGGTGGGTGTGGTTGCCAGGACTGTCGCGGGGTCGGACCTGCCGCCGTCACCAGGGGAGTGTGCCGGCGCGATCGGTCACCGTGCCGGTGGGCGTGTCGGGCCCCAGGGTGGCGATACGCACCGCCGCCTCCGCGCCCTCCTCGACGCTCTGCCCGATGTGGCCGGTGAACTCGGTCGCGGTCTGGCCGGGGTCCACCGCGTTGAAGCGGACGTCGGGGATCGTCCTGGCGTACTGCATGGTCAGCATGGTGACCGCGCTCTTCGACGAGCCGTAGGCGGCGAGCGGATACTGCGACTCGACCCGCTCCGGGTCGTGGGTCAGCGTGAACGACCCCAGACCACTGGTGACGTTGACGACGGACGGGGCAGCCGCCTTCCGCAGCAGGGGCAGGAACGCGTGCGTGACGCGCACCAGACCGAAGACGTTGGTTTCGTAGACGTGGCGGATCTGGTCGGCCGTCATGTCCTCGGGGGCCGTCACTTCACCGAGGATGCCGGCGTTGTTGACGAGAACGTCCAGGTGGCCGGCCCGCGCGCGCAGCGTCTCGACCGCCGCGCCGACCGACGCGTCATCGGTCACGTCCAGCTGGACGAAGCCGGCGCCGAGCCGGTCGGCGGCCTTGCGTCCGTTCCCGGCGTCCCGGGCTCCGATCCAGACCGTCTGGCCCGCCTGGACGAGTCGGCGCGCGATCTCGTGGCCGAGGCCCCTGTTGCCGCCGGTGATCAATGTGGTGGTCACGTCGTGTCTCTCCTGTGCGTGTCGTCGGAGCGGGTGCTCCCGGAAAGCGGTCACCGGGAGCACCCGCGGGATCGGTTCGCGGCGGTGCGGCCCGCCGGCGTCGATGCCGGCGGGCGTCCGGCGCTAGTGGGCGGGACGGAACGGGCGCAGCAGGCGGATGCCGTCCTCGATGGATCCGTCGATCAGCTCGAGCATCTGCGGGACGAGTTCCCGCATCCGGGGCGCGGCGAGGTGTGCGTCGAGGTGGGCGCGTGTCTCCCAGCGTTCGTAGATGACGAACTCGCCGGGTCGGCCCTCGACTTCGTGGGCCTCGTAGTCGATGTTGCCGAGGTCGTTGCGCGAGGGGGTGACGGCGGCGGTGATGAACGCCTTGAGGTCGTCCTCCCTGCCCGCCTTCGCCTTCGCGTCCCAGACGACGGTCACGTAGCCGGTGGGTGTTGCGGTCATGGTCATTTCTTTTCTGTTCCGGGCTGACGGGCTGTGTGTCGGTACCGGGCCGGTGTCAGCTCTCGATGAAGTCGAGGAGGTCGGCGTTGACGGTGTCGGCGTTCACGGTGCACATGCCGTGCGACAGCCCCGGGTAGACCTTCAGGCGCGCGTTCTTGACCAACGTGACCGCCATCTCGGCGGAGTCGGTGATCGGGACGATCTGGTCGTCGTCGCCGTGCATGATGAGCGTGGGCACGTCGATCGCCCGGAGGTCGTCGGTGAAGTCGGTCTCCGAGAACGCCTTGATCCCCTCGTAGTGCGCCTGCGCGCTGCCGGTCATTCCCTGGCGCCACCAGTTCTGGATGACGCCCTGGGAGATGTCCGCGCCCGGGCGGTTGAACCCGTAGAACGGCCCGGAGGCGAGGTCGAGGTAGAACTGGGAGCGGTTGGTGGCCACGGCCTCGCGGAAGCCGTCGAAGACCTCGACCGGCAGCCCTCCCGGGTTCGATTCGGTCTGGACCATGAGCGGCGGGACCGCTCCGATGAGGACGGCCTTGGCGACCCGCCCGGCACCGTGCCTGGCGACGTACCGGGCGACCTCTCCGCCACCGGTGGAGTGGCCGACGTGGACGACGTCGCGCAGGCCGAGGTGCGCCACCACGGCGGCGGCGTCCGCCGCGTAGTGGTCCATGTCGTGCCCGTGGCCGACCTGGGCGGAGCGCCCGTGCCCGCGGCGGTCGTGGGCGATGACACGGTAGCCGTGCTGGACGAGGAACAGCAGCTGGGCGTCCCAGTCGTCCGAGCTCAGCGGCCAGCCGTGGTGGAACATGACCGGCCGGCCCGAGCCCCAGTCCTTGTAGAAGATTTCGGTTCCGTCGCTGGCGGTGACGAACGGCATGGTCTGCTCCTCGTGGTCTCGCCCGGGTACCGGGCGGATTCGATGTCTCCACGAGAATGGCTCGGCCACCGTACCGACAGCCTCCGTCAGCTGACTGACATCCGGCCGACGGCTCGCTTACGTCAGTACCGGGGCAGTGCTGAGACCCGACCGGTAGCTCTCACAGCCCGGTGGCCGGAAGTTCGGGAGGCAGCGCCTCCAGAGCGTCGCGGAGCCCGGCCCGCGACGTGATCCCCAGCTTCGGGAACACACGGTAGAGATGCGATGACACGGTCCGCGGCGAAAGGAACAGACGCGACGCGATCTGCGGGTTCGACAGCCCCGTCGCCGCCAGCCTGGCGACCTCCAGCTCCTGCGGGGTGAGGGCCTCACCGGCCTTGCCCCGGCCGGTTCGCGTCATGCCGGTGGCGCGGAGCTCCGCCGCGGCCCGGGCCTCCCACGAACGGGACCCGAGTTCCTCGAAGCGGTCGCGGGCGGCAGCCAGCTGCACCCGGGCGTCACGGTTGAGTCCCTGCCGGCGAAGCGCTTCGCCGTACGCCAGACGAGCATGGGCGACCTCGAAGGGCCACTGCTCGACGCCCGGCAGTGCCAGTGCCTCCTCGAAGCACCGGACCATGTCCTCGGCAGCCGATGTCATCGCCGTGACCGTGGCCGAGCTCAGCGCGAGCCGTGACGAGAGGCGGCCGACACCGGCGTCGCGCAGCGCGTCCGCGTGCCGTCGCGCCTCCGCGTGCCGCCCGGTGCGCACGGCGGCCTCCACGAGGTCCGGCGCGGACCACACGGCCTCGGGGTTGAACGGCGGCAGCACGCCCGGGTCGCAGATCGCCGTGGCGTGCCGGAAGGCCGTCTCGAAGTCGGCGGCGCCGAGGGCCGCCCGGGCCGCCGCTTGGTGGGCGCAGTTCTCCAGCCGCCGCAGTCCTCTGGGCCCCGACCATTCCCAGACGGCCTCGCAGTGGCGGCGGCATGCGTCGAGGTCGCCGCGCTGGGCCGCGGCCATCGCGGCGATGTAGTGCCCCACCTGGGCGAACAAGTGGTATCCCGTCTCCTCGGACAGTGCGATGAGCTCGTCCGCGGCGTCGGCCGACGGCTGCCACCGGCCGGAGTACAGGTCGTCCAGGGCGACGAACATGAGGGCCGGCATGCTCGACCCCACCGCGCCGCCGTCGCGTATGACCCGGGACACGGCCTCGCGACAGCCCGGAAGCCGGTCGAGGTACGAGGCGGTCAGGGCGGTGCGGACGACCACGTCGGCGTCACTCTGGTCCCTCAGCCGCGCGATCTCCTCGTCCAGGCGGCGCAGCATGCCGTCGGTGACGGAGCCGAGGTCGTGGTGGACGCGCCCCAGCGACGCCGCGGCGGCGGGCGACGCCGCGGGAAGCTGGGCGAGGACCTCGGACAGAGGCTGCCAGTGCCGGGGCCGGCCCGAGTACTGGCAGGCGAGGGTGAGGGTGAACAGCGCGGTCTCCAGCTCGGCGGACGGCGGACCGGGTGACATCGGCGCGTGCTCGATCGCTTCCATCAGCAGCGCGTGGGCGGTGTCGGCGTCCCCTTCCGTGACGAGCACGAGGAAGCCGGCCGTCGCGGCAGCCAGGAGCGACCGGGCCGCCGGATCGCCCTCGACCTCACGCATGATCTCGTGGCTGACCTCCAGATGACCCGCGACCCAGGCGGCGACGTAGGCGGCCCGCGACAGGCGGCGTCTGCGGACCGTCCGGTCGGGACTCAGCTCGGCCGCGCGCCGCAGCCTCGCGATCGCGCCGTCGGCGTCACCGCGTCGCATGCTGCTGCGGGCCGCCGACTCCACGGCGGCGGCGACCGCCTCGTCGGGCGCCGTCGTGGCTCTCGCGAGGTGATCACCGCGCCGCTCGGGCTGGTCGCCCAGCGCGTCGGCCAGCCGGCGGTGGGCGCCGCGCCGCTGCTCGCCGGTGGAACCGTCGACCACCGCGGCCCTGACCAGTGGGTGCCTGAAGCGCACCACGCGGCCGTTCTCCGCGACCATGACCAGGTGGTCGCGCTCCGCGGGAGCGAGCCCGTCGAGCCCGCCCGGCCCGCCGGCCGCCTCGAGAATGCCGATGTCGCCGGAGCCCTCGAGAGCCGCGAGCAGCAGTACCTCGCGCGTTCTGTGCGGCAGCCGCCCGACTCGGGCGCTGTATAGAGCGCGCACGTCCCGTCCCTGGCCGCTCGCCCACCCCGCCCCTTGGCCGTGTTGGCCGCCGGACGCCCCGGCGGACCCGGCGAACTCGAGCAGAGCCAGGGGGTTTCCCTGCGCCTCGTGCGCCACGGTCGAAAGGACCCGACGGGGGAGGTGGGCGAAGCGCCGGGACAGCAGTCGCAGGGCGTCCGAGTCACCCAGCGGCGCGATCTCGAGCTCCGGCAGGCCGGTGGACCGGAAGGATGCGTCGGACTCCGTTCGCCCTGCTCCGAGCAGCCCGATGCGGCGACCGCCCAGTCTTCTGGCGACGAACCCCACCGCAGCCCGGCTCGCCTGGTCGACGGCATGAAGGTCATCGACCACGAGGAGCAACGGCCGCTCCTTCGCGGCCTCGTCGAACAGGGACAGTGCCGCGTTCAGGACGGCGATCCGGCTCGGCGCGGGACCGGCGCCGAGACCGAGGGCGACCTCGAGGGCCTCCCGCGTGGAACGCGGCAGACGACCGAGCTCGTCCGGCAGCGAGCCGACGAGCTGATGGAGCCCCGCGAAGCTGATGTCCGTCTCGTACTCGTCGCCGCTCCCGCGGACGACCCGCATTCCCTTCGCCACCGCCAGCTCGGCGGTCGCGTCCAGGAGCGCCGTCTTCCCCACGCCCGGATCACCGGTGAGCAGCAGGACGGCTCCGTCCGTCCCGGCCATGTCCAGGAACGCCGCAAGCTCTGCGAGCTCGCCCTCCCGGCCGACCAGCCCAGTCGGGCCGACACCCATGCCTGTCCTTGACTTCGCCCACATCCGCCGTGTCCCTCGCTCTGCCTCGCGAGGCGGTCGAACCACCAGCCACGCACTTGACCAGCGATTATCGCACCCACCGGCAAACGGAGTGTGAAGCCATCTGCTTCGCCGACACCCGCAGCTCCCAGACGAAGATCATGCAGAACACCCGTCGGGCGCTGCGGCCCCACCGCAACGACAGCACGAAGGCCACGCGGGTCATCGTGCCGGTCTCTCCCCCGGCCTGGCAAAGACCCGGCCGGCATGGTCGCCTCCGCCGGCTATCGCCCCTTCGTCGCCGTCCTCCGAGGCCTGCGCAGTCGTGATGAACGACTCGTCGAGCAGCTCGCATCCCGCGCCCGCACCGGCGGACAGCGCAAGATCCACGTCCGACGCGACGAAGACGGACGGATCATCGGTGCCGACACCGGCGGCGAGGACGTCGTCCAGGGCCAGCGGGTTCGCGGTGCCGAGCGGGTGCGTCCCCGTCGTCGGCGTGAACAACGTGTCGCCGTCGTTGAGCAGGTGCACCGGGCACACGGCACGAGCGCCGTCGTACGCCGTGCCGGCCAGGTTCCCGCGGCGGCGAGGGTTCCCTCACGGAACTGGCACCGCGGCGCTTTCCTCGCCCTTCCGGCGCTCCGGGCTCGCCCCGAGCGCCGTCAGCGTCACCCCGGCTGCCACCGCCAGCACCGCCACCAGCCCCGCCGCGAGCACCGCCCAGTGACCCAGGAACGTACAGACGACCACCAGCAGCGCCGTGGCCGGCAGCACCGACTGCTGGGCGATCCCCACCTTGTAGAAGCGCGAGTGCAGCGCCCACACCGTGAGCAGGAACAGCGCTGTCGGCAGCGTCACCGCCGCCGACGCCGACAGCGCCGAAAGGTGCGCCTTGCCCACCGCCTGCTCCACCGCCACCTCCAGGCCGGCCCCGATCGCGGCACCCGAGACGAAGATCAGGTAATGGCCGTAGCCCCAGAGGAAGGACTGCCGGTTGGAGCGGAGGTGCCCGTGGATGGGGACCGCGAAGTACACCCACCAGGCGGCGAAGATGATCAGCAGTCCGCCGGCGGCGATGGGCAGCAACTCACCCAGGGCCTCGTGCTCGTCGATCCCCGACTTCACGGCGACGGTCGCCGCCGCGATGGTCTCGCCGAGCACGATGAGCGTGAGCAGCCCGTACCGTTCGGCGATGTGGCGGGGGTGCCACGGCGTGGGGTGGGCCCGCTCCGCATACAGCGGTACGGCCATCTCCAGCAGCGCCATCACCAGGAAGACCCACGGGCGGCCGGCCTCCGGCAGGGCCAGTAGCCCCAGCCAGCCGATCTGGCACAGCCCGATGGCGTACCGCAGCGCCATCGTCCGCTCGGGGCCCTGGCTCGACCGCGCCACGCGCAGCCACTGCGCCGTCATGGCGAGCCGCATGATCACATAGCCCAGGACGACGACCAGGTACGCGTGTTCCTCGAACGCCTGGGAGACGCCTGCCGTCAGGACGAGCACGCCGGCCATCTGGATCAGCGTGACGATCCGGTACAGCACGTCGTCGTTGTCGTAAGCCGAGGCGAACCACGTGAAGTTCATCCACGCCCACCAGATGGCGAAGAAGATCATCAAGTAGTTGAGGATCCCCTCGCCCGTGTGTCCCTCGACCATGGCGTGCACCAACTGGGCGCCTGCCTGAGCTATGGCCACGATGAAGCACAGGTCGAAGAAGAGCTCCAGTGAGGAGACGCCGCGGTGGGTCTCATCGCGGCCTCGCGCCGTGAGCCTGCGCAGTGGTCTGTGGTGTGCGGGCGCCGCGGAGCACACCGGCGGCGGAGCCGGGCTGCTTGTCATCTGGTGAGCCAAGCTCCGAAATGCCGCTGCAGTCGGGGATTGATCTGCCAGACCATCGCTGCTGCCGCCGCCGGGACGAGTACAGCGAGTCGCACCGGCAGGTACAGATCCTCCAGAACAGGGTTCGTGGCCAGGCCCAGCAGGACGATGGTGGGGTAGATACCGCACACGGTGAGGAGCCACAGTTTCCAACGCCGGACGGCGGCCGGAACGGTGGGGCCGAGCCGGGGCTCGGCGTTCGCGGACGCGTCCCGGCTCTGCTCCCGGAGCGTGTGCCGGATGTCTGTCACTGCCGGTGGGCTTGGCAGCCCAGGATCGTCGGCACCGTAGGCATGGGAAACAATTCTCTCGTTCATGGACCACTCCAAATCGAAATGCTGCGTGTCGTTGTAATTCCATCGGTTCCTGCTCGACCGAGGCGATGTTGGCGCTGCGTGATGGGCTGCCCGCGCGCAACAGCGGCAGCAGTTGCCGGGTGAGCAGCACAGGGCTCAGATGGTTTCGCTGGGTCTCGGCCAGAGCGGACAGGTCGGCGATGTATTGCTCGGCCCCGAAACGCTGCGCGATCGGCACCGGTCGCTGCGGGGCACGACCGTGCAGAAGTAACTGGTGCACGACTCCGCAAGCTCCTCAGCCAGAGCGAGACCAAGACCGTTCGTCGCTCCGGTGATCAGAATCGACGCCTGGTGCAACCTTCCCGTGCAGGGGTCAAGGCCCGACGGCCCGGCGCCCAGGTGGGCGCCGGGCCAGGTCATGATCTGATCAGTGAGCAGACTGGGCGTGGTCCTGCTCCACGTACACCTTGAGGGCCTGGAACTCCTCGATCGCACGCGGGCCGCACAGATAGCCGTAACCGCTGCCCTTGACGCCGCCCTCCTCGAAGTCCTCGCTGATGGCACCCCAGGTGTTGATCCATACCGTGCCGGTGCGGATGCGCCGGGCGATCCGGCGGGCCTTCATCGAGTCCGAGCTGAACACCGAGGCGGCCAGGCCGTAGATGGTGGCGTTCGCCTTGGCCACGGCGTCGTCCTCGTCGTCGAAGACCTCGAACGTCTGGACCGGACCGAAGACCTCTTCCTGCACGATCCGGACGTCGGTGCGGTCCACCTCGATCAGGCTCGGCCGGTAGAACGCACCGGCAGCCAGCGGGCCGTCGGTGACCACACCGCCGCGCAGCAGCACCGTGCCGTACGAGGCGGCTTCCTCGACGATCGCGTCCACCCGCTGGGCGGACGCCCGGTCGATCACCGGGCCGAGCTGGGCCTTCTCGTCGTCGCCCGACCCGAGCCGCACCTGCGCGAGCGCGGCGGTAAGCCGAGTGCGCACCTGGTCGGCGATGTCCCGGTGAACCAGTACACGGGAGCCGGTGCAGCAGAACTGCCCGTTCATCAGCACCAGCGACTGCACCACAGTGGGGATCACCATGTCCAGATCGGCGTCGGGAAAGACCACCATCGGCGCCTTGCCGCCCAGTTCCAGACCGAGCCGCTTGAGCGTGGTGGAGGCCGCAGCCGCGATACGACGCCCGACCGGCGTACTGCCGGTGTAGTTGATCACGTCGACCTTGTCCGAGGAGACCAGGAACGGGGCCCCGGTGTTGCCGGACTCGGTGAACACGCTGACCACGCCCGCCGGGATCTCCGTGACCGAGGCCAGGACCTGCGCGAAAAGCTCATTGGTCAGCGCCGTCTGAGCCGGAAGCTTGACCACGACGGTGCAGCCGGCGGCCAGCGCCGGGCCCAGTGCCCGCACGGTCAGCATGATGGGGGAGTTCCAGGGAGAAATGATCCCGGCGACACCGAGCGGCTCGGGTACCGAGTGGGTGTACTGGCCGGGTGCCGTCTCGGCGGCGCGCCCGGCGGTCTGAGTGCGCACAGAGGCCGCCGCGTACCGCAGCCACCCGACCGCACCGCTGACCTCCCACGTGGTCTCACCCAGCAGCTTGCCGTTCTCCCGGGACAACATGGCCGCAACCTCGGGTACCCGGGCCTCGAGGGCGTCGGCCAGCCGGCTGAGCGCGGTCGCCCGGAGCGAGGGAGTGCGCGCCCATTCGGTGGTCTCGAACGCGGCGGCGGCGGCGTCCACGGCGGCCGAGGCCTCTGCCTCGCCACCGTCGTAGAACGAGCCGACGACGGTGCCGTCGGCCGGGTTGATCGATTCCAGAACCGAGCCGGAGCCGGTCCACTGTCCGTTGATCCAGTGCTGCGCGATGGTGTTCATGGTCCGCTCCTCGTGGTCTCACCCGGGTACCGGGCGGATTCGATGTCTCCACGAGAATGGCTCGGCCACCGTGCCGACAGCCTCCGTCAGCTGACTGACATCCGGCCGACGGCTCGCTCACGTCAGTACCGGGACAGTGCTGAGACCCGAGCGGTGGCTCTCGGTGGACGCCAAGTCCACTTCTGGTAGCGGCCTCGTCCCGGCTGCTCGAGGAATCCTTGGCGAGCGAGTCGTCCCAGGCGGGAGCAGGTGACGTTGATCGAGGGCTCGTCGGTGGGCAGGTCGAGGTGCTCGTGCAGATCGCGGACACGGAACACCTTTCCGGGGTGCTCGTTGAACATGGTCACGATGCGCTGGTAGACGGTGGCAATGGCGGTCTCCGCGGGGGCCGTTGTGTGGTGGGGAGGGGTGAGGCCGTCGATGACTTTGCGGGTGGCGGCGAGCTCGGCCAGGCGGGCTTCTGTCTCGGCAAGGTCGGTGGTAAGCCGCTCGATCTACTCGCGCAGGTGGTCAGCGCGAGCTGCGGTTTCATCGTGTTCGGTCTGCAGCAGCCGCAGGAGTTCGCAGACGTTCACGCGGCCAGCTCCACGTCGTCCCGCCAGGTGGGAGTAGGGGCGGTGAGGCGGCGGAGCACGCCGGCGGTGGAGGCCCAGTAGACGCGGGAGGTCGCGTTGTCGGGCCGGTGATCGTAGTTTCGGGCCAGGCGCCGCTGCAGCATGAGGGTGCCGTTGACCTGCTCGACCACCCACCGCTTCGGTTGCGGGACGAAGCCTTTCCCCTCGTCGTCGAGGTTGCGGCGAACCACCTCGACGGTGATGTCCTTCACCGCCCCGTGGATGATCCCGGCGTCCTTGAAACCCTGGTCGACCAGGACCTTCTCCAGGCGCATCCCGCACCGCTCGGCCGCTTGGTCCAGCAGGGCGATGCCGGCCTCGTTGTCGTGTGCGCTCGCGGCCAGAACCACCACTCCGATGATCAGACCCAGCACGTCGACGGCGAGCCCCCGCTTCCTGCCGGGCGTCTTCTTGTTCGCGTCCAGTCCCGTCGTCTCCTTCGGCACCCCGGCCGCCACGCGGACGGACTGGGTGTCGATGATCACCAGGGACGGGTCCTCTAATCGTCTGGACCGCTCCCGCACCTGGCAGCGCAGGATCTCCTGGATCCGCTGGTCGAGGCCGTCCTGGCGCCACAGGGTGAAGTAGTAGAACACCGCCGACCAGGCCGGGAGGTCGTGCGGCAGTAGCCGCCACTGGCAGCCCGTCCGGTTCTGGTAGAGCAGCGCGTTCACGACCTCGCGCAGGTCGCAGGAGCCCGGGTTCCCGGTCGCCGACCGTGCCACCCGCTCCTGCTTCCACGCGGTGACCAGCGGCTCGATCAGCGCCCACTGCTCGTCGGACAAGTCGGTTGCGTACGGCATCCGTTCCATGCCCGAGACCCCACCATGTACACGCCATGACACGAGGACGGAACCGCCCCATCACCCACGAACGGGCGACACCACATCATCAGGAACGGGACTTAACGCCCTCTGAGTACGTGTTCGCGGCCGTCGCTGACTTCGATGAGGCGGATGACCACGCTGTCCTGGCTGCCGTACGGCCCGACCCAGCCGCGGTACGTGCGCAGGGCGGGGGCGTCGTCGGTCCATTCGCCGGTGACGGCCGGGCCGCCCTCTTCGAACCGGAGGACCGCGAGGTACCGGGTGGGCTCCGGCTGGTCCGCCGTACGCGGGGCGGGAACGTCCCTGGCCTTCAGGGCGGCGAAGTCGGCGTGCGCGGCCTCGACGGCTTCGGGGTACGCCTCGCGTTTGGCGTGTTCGGCGAGCGCCCGGTAGATGCTGGCGACGGAGGGGTTCTGTCCCTTGCGCTTGCTGGTGGGGGTGATCAGGTCGGGCTGGATCTGCTCGACGGACTCGCCGCCCGCGCGGCACCGGAGCACGGTGTGGAGCATGTCGGCGGTGATGACCGGGGGTCGGCCGCCGTGCTTGCCCTTGCGGGCCGCGGTGTCGAGCCCCTCCAGCGTCGACTCCGGGATGTTCTCCCGTTCGGTCTCCGCCATCGCCGCGAAGAACGCGAACAGCAGCTTGCCGGGGCCGGTGGGGTCGTAGATGCCGGGCAGGGGCCCGGCGAGCATCTCCAGGACCAGGCCGTGGGCGGTGAGGTGGTCGGCGAGCACGGTGAGTTCGGCGGCGTCGCGGCCGAGCCGCTTCATCTCGTACACGGTAAAGATGACGCGGCAGTGCGGGGCGTGGGCCTTGACCTCCCGCGCCGTACGAGCGACTCCTCGAACTGGGCCCTCCGCGGACGCGGGTGCTGATCTTCTCGCTGAAGATCTTGTCCCTCGGGATGCCGTGGCCCGCAAGGCGTCGAGCTGGGAGTCGTCGTCCTGCCCAATGGCGGAGCAAGGGGCGCGGGTGGTGCCGTCTCTTACGCCGGCCTCCGCGCCGGTTCTCGTGATCGTCACGGACTCATGGCAGGCCGAGCCCTCCACGGTCCGCGCACGCGTGGAACTCGTCCACGGTCAGCGTCGGATGCGCAGGGCTTGGCGGCATGGGGAAGGGCAGTCCGGCACCGCGTACCTCGATGATCTTTGGGGTGGGGTCTCGTCGCAGCCGTGTGTCTCGTGGAGGCGGGCCCGGAGAACGTCACTCGATGTGGGTCGTTGCCCTACCTGCCGGCCAGGGCTGCTGATACTCGATGAGTCGGCCTGCCGGGTCGTGTCGGCGGTTGGGTGCGAACAACAACTTCGTTCGAGAAGCAGCGCCGGGTATGCGGCCCGAAGAAGGGAGTGTCTTGTCGCATACTCGGCGCTGACCGGCAGAGTTACGCCGTCGTGGCTGCTGTCTCGGTGGCTTCGACTGCGGACTTGAAGTCAGGGTGGACCCCGATTTGATCAAGCCACACGCTCATCGAGTTGTAGCAATTGAACCTTTCGATCTTTCCGTCACGGAGGTACCAGAGGTCCGCCGCCGGCACGTCGATCCGGTTCCCGGTCGGTGGGATCTCGCCGACCGGAGTCGGAAACCCTCCGAGATGCGTGCCCTGGATTCGCAACTCGACGGCGACGACATCACCGAACGCATGTACCTCGAGCAGCTCACGGTGCACATCGGGGAACGAGCGGGCGAGGCCCGCGATCACCTGAGGAATCTGCTCTCCGCGGAAACTCTGCGAGGTCGACATGTCGTTGAACGACCCGTCCTCGGTGAACAAGGCCAGGAAACCGTCACCGTCGAGAACGCTCCCTTCCGCGAGCCGGTAAGCCTCGCGAATGGTCTTTTCGTTACTTTCCATTCCTGTTCTCCTTTGAGTTCGCAACACGCTCACGGTCCGCACTTGTCTTTGATTGACCCTTTCCGACTGTCGTAACGATAGTTGTTACGTCAGATTGTCGCAACCTTCACTGTTGCGACTGCGCTGTCGTAACATGGAGCGTTGCGACCGGAGGAGGGGTCATGAGCGCCAACAGCAGGCTGACCATTGCCGCCCATGCGCTGGCCTGGATCGGTCTCTACCAGCGACAGGGCCACGAGGTCGCCACCTCCGAGCAGATCGCGACCAGCGCGAACACCAATCCCGTGGTGATCAGGCGGCTGCTCGGCGAGCTGCGCAGGGCCGGGCTCGTGGAGTCCCGGCGGGGCGTGGGCGCGGGCTGGTCGCTGACGCGCGAACTGGGGTCGATGACCCTGCTCGACGTGTACGAGGCGGTGGAACCCGGCCCGCTGTTCGCGATGCACCGCACCACCCCGGACCAGGGATGCGTGGTGGGTCACGGCATCCAGCCGGCGATGCAGGGCATCTACGAGGGCATCGAGAAGACCCTGAGACACGAACTGGCCCGCGTCACGCTCGAGAAGGTACTCCGGGACGTACTCGCGGCACCTCGCCAGCCTCTCTGATCAGCTGGGCGACCCCGTGCGAACCGTAGGGTTCGGCGTGGGTTCTGCCCACCGGGGCGGAGTGACGTGAGCGTGGAGACGGAATCCGGCGCCGAACGCGTTGGATCCACCGCCGGAACAGACGGCGGGCGCAGGCCGAGCTCACCGCGGACCAGGCCGTGCTCGTCCAGCGGCTCTACGCCGACGAGCGGGAGAAGACCGTCCAGCAGCTCCCCGACAGATCCGGCGTGCCCCGTTTCACGGTGCACGGGCGCCTCGACAAGCCCAGACCGTCCCCCGCCAGGCCCAGAAGGCTGCGACCGCCCACCCAGCCGGACAGCCGGACAGACCATCAGCTGCCGCAATGATCGGCAGACCCTTAGGCCAGGACGTCGACGCGCCCCGAGCACGCCCGCTGAATGGCCTGCAGGTCCGCCCGCGCAGGGCCGGCTCTTCCGCCGTGGACAGCTGTCCGCACCTTCGCCTCGATCTCAGCCACCACCTCGTCGGTGAGGAACGGCAAGCCGATGCGGCGGTAGCCGGTGTCCACGGGCGTGGACAGGCCGAGCTTGACGGCGTCCCAAGCCCGCAGCGCCGCTTTCTGCTCGTCGGTGTGGCCGCCGCCCGCCTGCCGCCCGCCGCGCAGCCGCCGGATCCAGGGCTTCGCCGTGCTCGTCGTGCTGCGGCTGCGTGCCTGGTCGAGCTCGTCGAGGTCTCTCAGCAGGGTCTGTGTGTCGGCGTGGATCTGCGTGCACAGCTTCCGCGCCCGGGCGAATGTCTTGTGGGTGACCACCGCAGCGGCCACCACGAGCGTCAGGCCAGTGGAAATCAGAGGCACCGGGTGCGTGGCGACGAACCGTGCCCCCAGGAAAGCCACCACGGCGAAGATGCCGGTCACGTTCGCCAGCGCCCGGAAGACAGCCGCTCGCTGGATACGGCTCGCGAGCCGCTCCAGGACGTGGTCCTTCGGCTCGGCGATCCGAGACAGGATCGTCAGCGCGATGTAGATCAGTGCCAGCGAGAGCGCGGCCTGCCGGTAGTTGACCGGCTGCGCCGTGCCGTCGAAGACCTTGACCAGACTGACGATCGGGCCGGGGACCGCGAAGCTCCCGACGATGAACAGGATCACGAAGATTTTGAGGATGCCCTCACGGAGATGGTTCGCCTTCAGGTAGCGGTTCAGGGCTGGCATCCCGGAAAGTGCCACCACCCATCCGCTGATGAAGAGGAACTTACCCAGCCCCCGCTGACCGTCCCGGAAGAGCAGGTCGCCGTACATGATGCTCGCGAACCCCAGGGGAAGCAGAGCGAGTTGCCCGTAGGTGCGCACGGTGCGGACCGTTGTCATGGGCCCACTGTGCGAGACCGCACCGGTCGGCCGTGCTGATTTGAGGTAGGCCAGAGGGTTTCGGCGCCGTACGACGGTTGTTGGTTCGCTTACCTGCCCGCGCCGCGCTCGGATTGCGCCTGCCGTCAGCCGCTGCTCGGAGACATGCCTGCCCCGACCCGCCCGCGCGTGGGCTTTCGCAGGCCAGTGACCGGCTGGTGAGTGATTGGCCGACGATTTACTACCAACCCATTGACTGTTCCGAGCCGAACGGCGGTGATCGAACCTGAGGGATCCCGTTGACACCGGTACAGCTCGTCACGACTGCCGATCAGGTAAGGGCTCTTTCCCGGATTGCTGCCCGCTGCACCGCATCGTCTTCACCCGGCTACGTCACGACCCACGCACCCTGGCGTACTACGAAAGCCGCACCCAGGAGGGCAAGACCCGACGTAAGATCATCCGATGCCTCAAGCGGTATGCGGCCCGCGAGGTCTTCAACCTGGTCAGACCAGTGTCCAGCACCCCCGCGTTATAGGGGCGTCCTGGAGCATGCCCACGAAGCAGCGGCCGTCCACCGTGTCGCTAGCCGCACGGCTGGGCACCGACTCCAAGACCGTGTGGAACTGGCTGCATGGAAAGTCGCGGCTGTCGGCGGGCGGCCCCACCAGCTCCTCTGAGAACAAGGCGGCGTTCGCCTGTCGGTCGCCGCCGTAGTTGAGCCGGCGCGTGCGCCGCCGGCCGGAGGAGTACTCGATGGGGCTGACTCCGCAAAGGGCAGCAAAGGATGCCTCGGTGTTCAGCCGCTCGGGACGTCGCCCGTCATGGCTGCGATCGCGAATTCAGCGTCCCTGAGAACAGCGCTGGCAGACAAACTGCATGACGAGCCGAACGCGTCACGCGGGCACGCACAGTCAACTTCACAGTGATGCCCCACCGGAGCGCTCCGGTGGGGCTTCGTCTCATGGCTCCAGGTGGAGGCCCGCCAAGGATGCTCCCCGGCGGGGCCTCGATCTACACCGGCGCTGTCACGCGTCTGTCACCAGCTACGCCGACGCCACCGGACCGCAAAGCCCTGACCTGCTACAACGCACACACCATGGACTGGCCTGGACGCCGATAGACGGTCTCTACAACCTGTGCCATGTGGTACCCAGTGAGGGACCCAGGATCAGGACCGGAGCGTCTTCTGGCCCGTCAAAGCGGTATTGCAGGGTGTTGGGTGGTGTCTCGCTCACGCCCCAGACCCTCTCACGTCTCACGAAATCTCACACAGCCCGGGGAAGCCGGCGGCTCGATGCACCCGCGGCTCGACTCGTCGGGCTCCGCCGACGGCCTCGTCGATCGAGTCTGAGCCTTTCAGCGTGTACACGCGCCCCTGACGCAGCGTGACCTGCGGACCGCACTCTCTCCTGGTCCTCGCGTCGACGCGCTGCCTCCTCCATCAGTACAGCTGCCAACTGTTCCGAGTTTGCAGCAGAGCATGTGGTGCCGTCCTGAAGGACGGGACGACGTAGCGGGAGACCTTTCGGGCCGCTCCGATCGCCACCTGAGAACCACCCTCGGGAAACGCCGTCGAACTCACGCACGCCCCTCCGCCTCACCGTGCAGGCCATCCCATGTGGTGGCGGCTTCGCGGAGGTCTTCCACGTCTGGCTTCACGTACCACTTCTTCGTGGTCTTCACGTTCGTGTGCCCAGCCCACCGGGCGAGGATGTGATCCGGCACGCCGTTGTTGGCAAGGAAGGTGAGGCAGGAGGCACGAGCGTCGTAGAGACGTACTCTGCGCAGGCCAAGAACCTCCATGAGCCGGTACGCGCGCCTGCGGAGTTGCTTGATCGTGAAAGCCTCCCCGGTCTCGTGCACCACGACGTACCCGGAGTCCGAGTAAGCCTCACCGAGGACGAGCCTCTCCTTGGCCTGGAGGGTCTTGAACATCCTAAGGGCCATCAGTACTGGGCCAGGCAAAGGAAGATCACGTTCTCCGGCCATGGACTTGGTGTCCTTTTCCACGACGTATCGATTCCCCATCATCGTCCGGGTGTTGGCTATGGTGATCGTGGCATTACCCAAGTCGACGTCCTCCCATCGAAGTCCGCAGACTTCAGCAGGACGCAGACCCATGAGGGACAGCAGAAGGGGGGCATAGAGCCGTTCCGTCCTGACGCCGTGAATGAACATCTGGACTTCCTGAACGTTCCACGGCTTCACTTCCTGCTTCTTCTTCCGATCCTCCTTACGCGCCCTACGTGGAATTGTGACGTGCTGGGCCACGTTCACGGTCAGCAGCCGCCGCGTCACTGCGCGATTCAAGGCATCCTTCAATCGCGCAAGGCTCATTTCCACACTGGTCACCCCGAGCGGAGTGCCAGCTTTTCCGCCGCGTGCGCGTCCCAAACGTCTTTGCCGTGGGCAGTGGACGAGCAGCCGTATCTGTCGCTGAGCGTCTTGATCAGCGTCAGGCCGCGACCGCTCTCGTCGTTGTCGCCTGCCGAGACGGCGGCTGGGAGCCAGGGGTGCGGGTCACGGACGCACAGGAAGGGACGTCTGGGAGGAAGACGCGATCTGGTTGGCGATCGTCTTCCGCGAGCTGACGCCCATGGACCTGGACCTGGTGTTCTGCGATGAGGGTTACACCTTCGACGTTCGTCTGCGGGCGGGCACGACCGAGGCCGAATTGACGAACCTGGTGAATGCTGCGGGTTGATCTCAGCCCCTGGCGGCGAGCTGGAGGACCAGGATTGCTTGGACGAGGCTTGAGGTCCGGGTCGTCGAGCAGCGGAGCTTGCGGAGGAGTCGCCAGGACTTGAGGGTGGCAATGGCCCGCTCGACCGGTGCGCGGACCTTTGCGTGGGCTCGGTTGACGGCCTGCTGGCCGATGGAGAGGCTGTCCCATCGGCCGCGGTAAGGGAGACGGACCGTGCCGCCTGCACCCTGGTAGCCCTTGTCTGCCCAGCAGGTGATGCCGGCCTCGGCGAGTGCCTCGATGACGCCGTGCTCGCGCGCGGCACGGACGTCGTGGACGGCGCCGGCCAAGGCTGGTGAAGCCCACAGCAGACGCCCCTGTGGATCAGCTATGACCTGCACGTTCATGCCGTGCTTCTTGTGTTTGCCCGAGTAGAACGGGCGGTCGGCGGCGATGTGGTCGATGGGCAGGAGCGTCCCGTCCAGGATCACGTACGCCTTTGTCGACGCCGCTCGTACGGCTTCGGTGAGGGTGGGGGCGAGGGCGGCCAAGAGGTTGACGGCCTCGGTGATGTACCGGTAGGCGGTAGTGGTGCCGATCCCGAATCCGGCCGCGATCTGGGCGTAAGGCTGGCCGTTGCGCAGGTGGGCGAGGGTGAGCAGGGCCTGTCGGCCTGCGTTCAGGCGGCGCCAACGGGTTCCGAGAGCGCGGCGGTGTTCCCTCAGACGGGCGACGAGGAAGCGCAGGGCAGAGCTGGACACGTCGACGCCGGACGGGTAGACAAGCATGCGAAGCCTCTGGTGGAGACGGTTCTCTTGGTCGAAAACCCATCTACCAGGGGCTACAGCTGTCTGTCAGCCCAACTGCCCGGGTGTCATGGGAGGTTGGAAAGGGCTCACTGAGCTTCTTCAGCGTTGCCGCTCCAGAGTGAGGACGGCCTTGGCGATTGACGTCATGCGGTTGGGGCTGCACCGGGATCGACGGAAGATCCGCCAGGACTTCAGGCGGGCGACGCCGCGCTCGACGGGTGCCCGCGCTGCAGCCAGGGCACGGTTGCGGATCATCTCCGTGGGGGTGAGTTCCTGCAAGGGCCTGCGTTTGATGCCGGTGGTCAGCCAGGGGCCGGCGCCCTGGTAGGCGAGGTCGGCCAGGATGGGGACGCCTTGGCGTTCGCAGATGCGGATGATTCGGTGGGTGCGGGCGGCGGTCAGGTCGTGGGCTCGGCCCGGCAGCGCGGGTGAGAGCCACAGCAGTCGGCCTTCCGGGTCGGTGACGACCTGGACGTTCACGCCGTGGCGGCGGTGCTTGGCCGAGTAGTCGGCCCGGCTGTCGCCGACGCGGTCGCATTCGACGAGAGTGCCGTCCAGCAGGACGAACTCGGGATCTGCCTCGCGCAAGACCTTTAGCAGACCCGGCGTCCGTTCTGCGAGCAGACCGATGACCCTGCTGGTGTAGGCGTGGGCGGTGGACTCGCTGATCCCGAACCCGCCAGCGATCTTCGCCAGGGTGGTGTGCTCTCGCAGATAGACCAGCGCCACCATCGCGCGATGCGACGGGCGGAGCTTTCATCGCCGATCACCCTCGCGGGTGACGATCAGCATGGTCACCCACTCCACGAGCGCATGAGGCAGGTCGAGTGCGGCAGGATAGATGACCAACGAGGCCCCCGAGCAGCGTGATTGAGACGTCAGACATCTCGATCAACAGCCCGGGGGCCTCGCCCGTTGCGGCTCACGGCCATCACCCGATCGGTGGCCACATCGAAGAAGCTCAGTGAGGACCTGGCCGATCAGTACGTTCGGCCAGTTCTCGGGTTCCATGACAACGAAAACGTCCCGGGCTGCGCCGTTACCTCCCACCATGTAGGCAACCTTCGCCACCGGAACCGCGAGGGCCAGCGCCAGAGTGCACACCGTTTCAGTGACGGGCTCTTCAGCCCGCGGCCCTCGTTCGTGACGAAGCAGCGGCCTCGCCTCGTTCCCACTCTTGGCAAGGTCCTTTGAGCGGCACAGTCCAGCCGCGGTCATCACACCCCCGACGGACGGACCTGTGGAGTCGGCCACCTCTTCCTGGAGGACGGCATCCGAGCCGTGCGGGAACTGGCCGATCACCTCGTCGCCAGCAGGCACCAGAGACACACGACGACATGGCCGTGCTGATTCTCCGTTACGACGGAATGCGGGTCCGACCGATCCGGGCCGGGTGGGCGGTATGGCGTCTCGACATCGTGCTCGCACCGCGGGAGGAGGGCGGTGTCCCTCCTGATTCGCGGCGCGATGCAGGTGCCGACGGTCGTCAGGTCTGACCCAAGTGAGGACATCTGCCGCCGCTACCGAGGCATCAAACCAGCAACATGTTGCCTGTCGTGGGCCGGAAGGGCTTCCAGCGCACACGGAACAATGCCCTGTTTGTTGCCGGGTTCCGGCAACAAACAGGGCAGAGTCCTGTGTCACGTGTCGCCCTCTGTCTCCGGCGACGCCTCTGTCATCACTTGTCGGTGAAGACCGCGACGGTGCGGGCCGGCACGGTGAAGGTGCCGGTCTTCGCCGCGTACGCCGACTCCTTCACCGCCGGGTCCGCGCCCGCCGCCTGCACCGGGTGCAGCCGGTAGCCGGTCCCGGCCGCCGCGTCGACGCGCTGTTCCTGCTTCTCGGGCGTGGCGTTGAAGACGACGACGAGGTCGCCGAGGCTCATGGTGATCACCCCGGGTGTCTCGTCCTCGCCGGAGAGCGGGAAGGAGAGCCGGGACTGCACCTGCGCGGTCGTGGCGAGGGAGAAGTCCTTCTCGCCGCTGCGGATCCTCAGCAGGTCCCGGTACGCCGCCGAGGCGCCGTTGATCTGCGGGCAGCCGACCCGCACGGTGTCCAGCAGGGGCTTGGCGTAGGGCCACTTGTCCTGGTTGTCGGCGGCCGGTGGCAGGCCGCGGCCGAAGCCGTTGCCGTCGGCGCAGTTCCAGTGCAGGGCGTTGAACCAGTCTCCGCTGTCGTAGGAGTTGCGGTCCAGCGACTTGGAGCGCAGCAGGTCGGTGCCCGCCTGGGAGAGCGCCGGGCCCTGCGAGAGGGTGGCGGTCGCCATGGCGAGGACCTGCATGCGGGCCCGGTCGTCGGCGGACGTGTCCTTGGGCAGCTTGAAGGCGAGCGCGTCGAACAGGGACTCGTTGTCGTGCGCGTCGGCGTAGGCGAGGGCGTCGCCGGGTGCCGCCGCGTATCCGGCGGGGGCGCCGTTGTAGTCGACCTCGGAGCCCTTGACCTCCTTGCCGTCGGTGTCGGTGAAGGCGTAGTCGGCGAGGTTGCCGGTCAGGCCGACCTTGATCAGGTCCTGGTAGTGCAGGAGGCGGGCCTTCTGCTCGGCCTCGGTGCCGTTGGCCTTCGAGGAGTTGGGGTCGGTGTAGAGGCCGGAGGCGAAGCCCTGGACGCCGGGGTCCTCGTCGAAGGGGCCGCCGCCGCGCACGGCGTCGCGGGCCCGGTCGGAGAAGGTGGCGATGCCGGTGCCGGCCATGTTCTTCTGGGTGGCCTGGACGAAGCGGGCGTCGTCGGCGACCTCGCCGAAGTTCCAGCCCTCGCCGTACAGGATGATCTTCTTGCCGTCGACGCCGTCCTTCTTGAGCGTCAGCCCGTCCAGCGCCTTGCGGACCGCGAGGATGTTGGACTTCGGGTGGTGGCCCATGAGGTCGAAGCGGAAGCCGTCGACCTTGTACTCCTTGGCCCAGGTGACGACCGAGTCGACGACGAGCTTGCCCATCATGGCGTTCTCGGTGGCGGTGTTGGAGCAGCAGGTGCTGTTGGCGACCGAGCCGTCGGCGAGCAGCCGCTGGTAGTAGCCGGGCACGATCCGGTCGAGGACGCTGGTCTTGGCCTGGCCGCTCGCGGCCGTGTGGTTGTAGACGACGTCCATGACGACGCGCAGGCCGTCGTCGTTGAGGGCCTTGACCATCTTGCGGAACTCGACGGTGCGCTCGGTGCCGTCCGGGTCGGTGGCGTAGGAGCCCTCGGGGACCGTGTAGTGGTACGGGTCGTAGCCCCAGTTGAAGGCGTCCTTGGCGGCGGCCTTCGTCACGCACTCCTGCTGCTTGTCGGAGTCGGCCGGGTAGGAGGCGAGGTCGCAGTCGGGCGTCGTCCGCTCGGACTTCTTCTCGGGGATGGTGGCGATGTCGAAGGCGGGCAGCAGGTGCACGTAGGAGGTACCGGCCCCGGCCAGCTCGCGCAGGTGCTTGGAGCCGTCGCTCTTCTTGTCGGTGAAGGCGAGGTAGGTGCCCCGGTGGTCCGCGTCCGCCGTCGGGTCGGCGACGGAGAAGTCGCGGATGTGCAGCTCCTGGATCTGCGCGTCCCGCAGCGGCACCGCCTCGGGCTTGCGGTAGTGCTCCCAGCCGCGCGGGGCGAGGGAGCGGTCGTCCAGGTCGACGACGAGGCTGCGCTCTGAGTCGGTGGTCAGGGCGAGGGAGTACGGGTCGGTCACCTTGTTGGTGACGACCTTCTGGACACTGGGTGCCCACACAGTCACCGCGTACCGGTACTCCTTGCCTCGCCAGGCGGCTGCGGGGCCGGTCACCGACCAAGCACCGCTCGCGTCGTCACGGCGCATGGGGATGGTTCTGCCGTCGAGTTCGAGGGACACCTTGTGAGCCGTCGGTGCCCAGACAGTCAAGGACGCGGTGCGGCCCTTGAACATCGGCCCGAACACCGTCCGTTTCGCCTTCCCCGCGTACACGTCGTCGAGGACACCCTGGATCTGGACGCCGGTCGCGGTGGCCAGAGCACCGTTCGCGAGGCGTTGGGTCAGGATGAGCTGCCCGAAGAGGGCGTCACGCACTCGGTCCCGGTCACGTGGGTCGACCGTGTACGCCGTGTACGCCTTCAGGTGGGGATACGCGGCTTTCTGGGACTCGGTGAGCTGCGCGGGCAGCAGCCGCAGCCAGCGCCCCTCGCTGCTGAGCGCGCCGTCGTCGACGGTGATGCCACCGTCGCGGGAGTACACCAACTGGGTCGACGCGGCAGCCTTGACGTTCAGGGACGGGGGCAGGGTAACGGTGTCGGTGTCGATCCACTGTGCCTGGGCCTTGGTGATGTCGAGGTCCGGGGCCGAGCCGACCGAGGGCAGCAAGTAGCCGCTCTCCCCCGCGTTCAGCCAGACTTCGTTGCCGTACACGGCCAGATCCAGGGACCGGTCGCTGGGGATGTCCTTCTCGTCTCCCTTGTGCAGGATGTAGCTCAGTGAGGTCGCGCCTTCGGACAGCGGCACCTCGAAGGTGACCCCGTATGCATCCTTGCCGACGGGCTGCAGTGGCTTCGTCCAGTCCGTCTCCTTGGCGGAGCCGGTCCAGGTGTGCAGGCCCCATCCGTCGTAGTCACCGTCGGAGCGGTGGACGTGGATGACCGCCTTCGTCTTGTCCGGGGAGGGGTACACCCCGTCCGGCTTGGTGGTCGCCTGGCCCTCCTTGCCCTGCTCGACCCAGACCTCACCGGTCTGCGCCAGGTCGATGGTGCGCTCGCCGCCCTCCGCCGTGCCGGAGTCCTCGATCGTGTACGTCACCGAGTCCGATCCCTCCGGAACCCTCACCCAGGCGAAGGCGCCGTAGGCGTCCCGGCCGACGAAGCGTGCTTCCGTGTCCCCGGACTTGAGCAGGACGTTGTCGTAGTCGCCGTTCGCCCGCTTGTAGTGCACGACTGCGTGTGCGCGGTCCACGGCGCTCGGCTTCTTCGGCGTCGGTGCCTGCCCCGTCACGGTGTCGGCGAGTGTGCTCGCGGTGCGGCCGGCACGGTCGACCACCACGGCCTTGTAGCGCAGAGGCGTCCCGGCTGCCACCGAGTCGGGGATCTTCTGCGTGAACTTGTACGGAGCGTGGTCGGCGGAACCGAGAGTCTGCCATCTGCCGTTGCCCACCTGGGCGGCCAGGACGACCCGCGCACCCGCCGTCCGCCCCGGATCCGCCGAGATCGTCACCGTGCCCGTGGCACCCGCCTCCGGCGCCTCCAGCGACACGGACGGCCGCACCGACGGCCGCTTCAGCTTGTTCTGCGCACGCAGCACCACCGACGACAAAGCCGGCACCGTCACCTCGATGCGCCCGTCCTTCGC
>NZ_JBEZVJ010000006.1:0-326118 GCF_040636935.1 Streptomyces sp. NPDC032940
CTCCTCGGCCCCCGGGTAGCGGAAGCCCGCGCCCCGGATCTCCAGGTGCCCGTGCCGGCGCAGCTCGGCCGCCGTCACACCCCCAGCATCCCCGCGGGGTGCGCGTGCTCCAGCAGTCCGGACAGCACCCGGTCGGGGGTGAGCGGGAGCTCGCGGAAGCGGACGCCGGTGGCGTGGTGGACCGCGTTTGCGACGGCCGCCGCCGAACCGACGATGCCGATCTCGCCGATCCCCTTGCTGCCCATCGGGTTGAGACGGGCGTCGTCCTCGTCCACCCAGTACGCCTCCACCGACGGGACGTCGGCGTGCGCGGGCACGTGGTACGAGGCGAGGTCGCGCTCGGTGAAGTCGCCGAACGCCGGGTCCATCGTGCTGTCCTCGGTCAGGGCCATGCCCAGGCCCATCGTCATCCCGCCGATGAACTGCGAGCGGGCGGTACGGGAGTTGAGGATGTGCCCGGCGGCGAAGACGCCCAGCATCCGCCGTACCCGCACCTCACCGGTGACCGTGTCGACGGCGACCTCGGCGAAGTGCGCCCCGAACGCGTGGCGCGCGTACGGCGTCTCGGCGTCGGCGGCGCCGGTGGTGTCGGCCTCGGCCACGACGCCCTCGTCGGGCAGCGGCCCGACGGGCCCGGCCAGCCGCTCGGCCAGCCGCGCGCACGCCTCGTGCACGGCCCAGCCCCACGAGGCGGTGCCGGACGAGCCGCCCGCCACCGGCGCGAAACCGAAGTCGCTGTTCGCGACCTCGATGCGGATCCGGTCCAGGGGCACGTCGAGGGCGTCGGCCGCGATCTGCGCGCACACCGTCCGCGCCCCGGTGCCGATGTCCGTGGCGTTGACCCGTACCAGGAAGCCGCCGTCGGGCAGCGCCCGGGCCGAGGCCCGGCAGGGCGCGGCCATCACCGGATACGTGGCGGCGGCCACCCCGCTGCCCACCAGGAGGGGACCCTCGGTGCGCGACCCCGGACGCGGATCGCGTTCCGCCCAGCCGAACCGGTACGCGCCCTCGCGCAGACACTCCACGAGGTGCCGGCTGCTGAAGGGCCGGCCGCTCTCCGGTTCGGTCCCCGGCTCGTTGCGGATCCGCAGCTCCACCGGGTCGACGCCGGTCTCCGCGGCGAGTTCGTCCATCGCGGACTCCAGCGCGTACATGCCGGGGCACTCGCCCGGGGCGCGCATCCAGGACGGCGTGGGCACGTCCAGCGGCACCACGCGGTGCAGCGTGCGCAGTGCGGGAGCCCCGTACATGACGCGTGCGGGGACCGCCGCCTGCTCCACGAACTCCTTCACCCGCGAGGTGCACGTGGTCGCCTCGTGGGACAGCGACCTGAGCCGGCCGTCGGCGTCGGCGCCCAGGCGCAGCCGGTGCAGGGTAGGCGCGCGGTGGCCGACGACGGTGGGCAGGTAGCGGCGCGGCAGCGCGACGGTGACGGGCCGTCCGGTGTGCAGCGCCGCCATCACGGCCAGGACCACGTCGGGGCGGGGCGTGCCCTTGGACCCGAAGCCGCCGCCCACATGCTCGGCGAGGACGGTGATCCGGTCCTCCGTCAGCCCGAACAGCCGGGACAGCTCCTTGCGCACGGCGGTGGTGCCCTGACTGGAGGAGTGGACGGTCAGCCGCTCGCCGTCCCAGACCGCGGTGCTGCTGTGCGGCTCCATGGGGTGGTTGTGCAGCGGAGGCACCTCGTACGCGACGTCGATGCGCACCGGCGAGGATGCGAAGGCGCCTTCGGCGTCGCCCTTCTCGGTGACGGCCGGAAAGCCTCCGTTGGCCTTCTCGGGTACGTAGGCTCCCGGGTCGTCCACGGTGAGCGTCACGTCGTGGCTCTCGGCCTCGTAGAGGACACGGACCGCGGCGGCGCCCGCGCGGGCCGCCTCCAGGGACTCGCCCACCACCAGGCCCACGAACCAGCCCCGATGCGGGACGTGCGGACTCTGCAGCAGGGCGAGCGTGGGGTCGTCGGGCTCGCCCAGCCGGGGCGCGTTCTCGTGCGTGAGCACCGCGAGCACGCCGGGCAGCGCGAGCGCCGGCGCGGCGTCCACGCCGGTCACCCGGCCGCGCGCGACCACCGCCGGGACGGGCCAGGCCTGGGCGTGGCCCGGGACGTCGTGCTCGGCGGCGTACCGGGCGGTGCCGGTGACCTTCTCCCGCCCCTCCAGGCGCTCGGCGGGAGCGCCCAGGACGGTCTCGGTGCCGGTCATGGAGTCCTCCTCGTGGACGCCGGTGTCAGGTGGTGGCGGGCGGCGCCAGGCGGCCCAGTACGTCCACGGCGAGCCGACGGGCCAGCGGCACCTTGTAGGCGTTGTCCCGCAGCGGCTCGGCCGCCTCCAGCTCCAGGCCGACGGCGTGCTCGAACGCGGCCGTCGTGGGCGCCGCGCCGAGCAGCGCGTCCTCGGCCCGGCGGGCCCGCCAGGGCCGGTGCGCGAGCGCCCCGAAGGCGATGCCCACCCGGTCCACCACGCCGTCCGCCAGATGCAGCACGACCGCGACGGAGGCCAGCGCGAAGGCGTACGACGCCCGGTCCCGGGCCTTGCGGTAGGCCGACGGAAGCCCGGCCGTGGCGGCCGGCAGGACCACCCCCGTGATCAGCTCACCGGGGTGGATCTCCGTGTCCCGCTCGGGATGCCGCCCTGGGAGCCGGTGGAAGTCGGCGGCGGGCACGCTGCGGGAGCCCTCGGGACCCCGCAGTTCCACGCGTGCGTCCAGTGCGGCCAGCGCCACCGCCATGTCCGAGGGATGCGTGGCGATGCACTGGTCGGAGTAGCCGAGCACGGCGTGGTCGCGGTGCACGCCCTCCAGCGCGCCGCAGCCGGTGCCGGGCTCACGCTTGTTGCAGGGCTTGGACACGTCCTGGAAGTAGGGGCAGCGGGTGCGCTGCAGCAGGTTGCCGCCCGTGGTCGCGGCGTTCCGCAACTGCCCCGAGGCGCCCGCCAGCAGGGCCTGGGACAGCGCCGGCCAGCGGTCGCGGACGGCGGGGTGGGCGGCGAGGTCGCTGTTGCGCACCATCGCGCCGACCCGCAGCGAGCCGTCGGGCAGCTCCTCCACCGCGTCCAGCGGCAGCCGGGTGACGTCGACGAGCGCGGCGGGTGTCTCCACGCCGAGCTTCATCAGGTCGACCAGGTTGGTGCCCCCGCCCAGATAGCGGGCGCCGGGGTGGGCGGCGAAGGCGTCGGTGGCCTCCTCGACGCTGCCCGCCCGTACGTAGGCGAAGGGCTTCACGGGATCACGTCCTCGACCGCGTCGGCGATGCGCGGGTACGCCCCGCACCGGCACAGGTTGCCGCTGAGCCGCTCCCGGATCTCGTCCCGGTCCAGCGGCACGGGCTCGCCGGACGGTACCGACGGGTCCGTGACATGGGACGGATGGCCGGCCTCGGCCTCGGCGAGCGCGCCGATCGCGGAGCAGATCTGGCCCGGCGTGCAGTAGCCGCACTGGAACGCGTCGCGCTCCAGGAACGCGCGCTGCAGCGGATGCAGCTCCTCGCCGTCCCCGGCGAGGCCCTCGACGGTGGTGACCTCACAGCCGTCCAGGGCCACGGCCAGCTGGAGACAGCTGTTGACACGCCGGCCGTCCACCAGGACGGTGCAGGCGCCGCACTGCCCGTGGTCGCAGCCCTTCTTGGCGCCCGCCAGTCCGAGGTCCTCCCGCAGGAGGTCCAGCAGGACGCGACGGTGGTCGACGGTGACGGTGTGGGGTTTGCCGTTGACCCGCACAGTGGTGTCCGAGCGTGGTGGTTCGGACGTGCGGGAGGCGGGGGAGGCGCTCCGGTGCTGGCTGTCCATGGTCGCTGACCTTCCGGGACGGGCCGTGCTGCTGTGCAGACCGCGTATCCACGACACGCCGCCTGACACCTGAGACCGCCTCAGCGGGTGCGGTCCCGGGAGCGGGTGCCGGGACCGCGAACGCCGCGACCGGTGCCGGCCGTCGTCAGCCGCCGCGCCCGGGCGGCGGGGGTTCCTGGCCGCCGGACTCGGCGCGCGCCGCCCGTCCGGCGTTCCTGAACCGTTCCAGCGTGCGGGTCAGCCCGCGCAGCGGCGACGGCGCCGGAGCCTCGGACGGCGGCGGGACGGCCGGGGCCGCTCCGGCGGACTCGCGGTACGCGGCCAGCGCCTCGGACGCGCGTTCGGCCGCCTCCCGGTACAGGTCGCGGGACTGCGTCATGGCCTCCAGCGCCTCGGCGTACATGGCCACCAGCTTGCGCTCGCGGGCCAGCTCCTCCTCCAGGGTGAGCAGCCGCCAGTCCTCACGCAGCGCCCTGAGCGCCTCCTCCGCGCCGTCCACGAGCGGCCGGGGCAGCTCCGCGAAGGCCGTCACCGCCGCGATGAGTTCGACGGGCTCGGTGCCGTCCAGGAAGACGCTGCGGACGGAGAAGTCACCGGCCTCGTAGCCGGCCGGGGCCGGGGTGCCGGGCAGGATCACCGCGCCGCCGCGCGGCACCTGGACGCCGAAGTCCTCCAGCGCCCAGTTGACCACCCGCAGCTGCTGCGGCGCCGCGCGGTGCTCGACCACCCGGTGGCGCAGGCTCGCGGGCAGCCGCTCGGCCAGCGGCACCCGGCCGCGGTGGTCCGGGGTCATCGCCTCGTGCACGATCACGTGGATGTTCCACGCCCCGCGCCCGGCCTCCTTGATCAGCCGCCGTACGGCCTTGTCGTCGTCCGGCAGGCTGTTGATCCCGCGCAGCCGCAGGCCGGTGGCGATGTCGCGGTCCCACGTGACGTCGGGGTCGTCGGGCCAGAACATGGTGGCGGGCGACGGCCACGCGGGGTCCCAGGCCTCCTCGGCCTCCGCGAGCAGGGTCCAGTCCTGTCCGCCCGCCGAGGCGCGCGCCAGCGTCAGCCGGGCGCGCACGGTGACGGTGCCGCCGGCCCTCCAGCGGGCCTCGAAGACGAGGGCACCGGGCGCGCCGCCCTCGGCCGGGTCCTCGGGCAGTTCCTGGAAGTCGTCGAGGACATGGTCGTCCTTGAGCCGTCGCAGGGTGCGCCGGACGGTGTCCTCCGCGGCGGAGCCGACGTGGCGGCCGCGAGCCGGCCACACCGTGGGTGGAGTAGTGGGGCGGGCGGTGGGAGAGGTCGGCATGAGTCCATCTGAGAGGCGGGAGCAGGGGTGAAAGGCCAGTATCCCGCCGCGGGCGGCCGGATATCACCCCGGGTCCGCCGACCGGGCGTGCCGCGACCCCGCCCGGCGCGGCCCGCCGGGTCCGGAGGCGGGTCGTGGGCGAGGCTGGTGGTGCGCACGACGGAAGACCGCACGGCACGACAGGGAGCGACCCGATGAACCTCGACCTCGGCGGGCGGACCGCGCTGGTGACCGGCTCCTCGCAGGGCATCGGCGCGGCGATCGCCGCCCAGCTGGCCCGGGCCGGAGCCAGGGTGGGCGTCAACGGACGGGACGCCGCCCGGCTGGCGGAGAGCGTCGAAGAGCTGCGGGCGGCGGTGCCCGACGGCGACTTCGTGGCCGTCGCCGCAGACCTCGGCACCGAGGAGGGCGCCGAGCGGGCCGTACGGACGCTGCCCGACGTGGACATCCTGGTCAACAACCTCGGCATCTTCGGCGCCGTGCCCGCGCTGGAGATCAGCGACGACGAGTGGCGCCGCTACTTCGAGATCAACGTCCTCGCCGGCGTCAGGCTGACGCGCGCCCATCTCCCCCGGATGAGGGAACGGGGCTGGGGCCGGGTGCTGTACATCGCGAGCGACTCGGCCGTGGTGATCCCGGCCGAGATGATCCACTACGGGGTCTCCAAGACGGCCCTGCTGGCGGTCGGCCGCGGCTTCGCCAAGGAGGCGGCCGGCAGCGGCGTCACGGTGAACTCCGTGATCGCCGGGCCGACCCGTACCGAGGGGGTCGAGGACTTCGTGTACCAGCTGGTCGACCGCGACCTGCCCTGGGAGGAGGCGCAGCGGGTCTTCATGCGCGAGCACCGCCCGCAGTCGCTGCTCCAGCGGCTGATCGAACCCGAGGAGATCGCGAACCTCGTCGTCTACCTCAGCTCCGGACAGGCCTCCGCCACGACCGGAGCGGCGGTCCGGGTCGACGGGGGATACGTCGACTCGATCCTCCCCTAGCCAGAGGCCCTACTCGTCCGGTGACGCCGCGCGCCGTCGGTCCGCGGCGTCCCAGGCACGGGTGTCCCGCGGCTCGACGTACGGCTCGTCCTCGGGCGGATGGCCGCCGTCGATGACGCGCTGCCTGGCCAGCTCGGCGTCGAACTCCAGGCCCAGCAGGATCGCCAGGTTCGTCACCCACAGCCACACCAGGAAGATGATGACGCCCGCCAGCGTGCCGTACGTCTTGTTGTACGAGCCGAAGTTCGCCACGTAGAAGGCGAACCCGACGGAGGCGAGCAGCCAGACCAGCAGGGCGATGAGACTGCCCGGCGTGATCCACCGGAAGCCCCGCACCCGGGCGTTCGGGGTGGCCCAGTACAGGGTCGCGATCATGACGGTGACGAGCAGCACCAGGACGGGCCACTTGGCGATGGACCACACGGTCAGCGCGGTGTCGCCGACACCGAGCGCGGTGCCCGCCTGCCGGGCCAGACTGCCGGTGAACACCACGATCAGCGCGCTGACCACGGCGAGCACGAGCAGTACCACGGTCAGTGCCACCCGCAGCGGCAGCACCTTCCACACCGGCCGGCCCTCGGGCACGTCGTAGACCGCGTTGGCGGCGCGGATGAAGGCGGCCACATAGCCGGACGCCGACCAGACGGCACCGAGCAGACCGACCACCGCCAGCACGGAGCCGAGGCCGGCCTTGGCCTGGAGCTGCTTCACCGCGTCGGTGACGACGTCCCGCGCGGAGCCGGGGGCGAGCTTCTGGATGTTGTCCAGGACCTCCTGAGTGGCGGACTGCCCGGCGATCCCGAGCAGGGACACGAGCACCAGCAGGGCGGGGAACAGCGCCAGGATCCCGTAGTAGGTCAGGGCGGCGGCGCGGTCGGTGAGTTCGTCGTCCTTGAACTCGGCCAGTACGCGCCGCAGCAGCGCCTTCCACGAGCGCCTGGGCAGTTCGGTGGGCGAGTCGGGGGCGGCCCGCTCGGTGGAGGCGCCCGGACCGAAGTCCTCCGGCGCCCTGTCGTCCGCCGCGCGGTCGCGGTCCGGTGGCTGCTGTCCATGAGGGGGAGGGGGCTGTTCTGCCATGTTCCGGCGGGTTGCCCGAACGGGAGCGTCCACGCCTGTGCGCCCGCGTACACGCCGGTGCGCCGGTGCCCGCACCGGGTGTGCGGCGCGCACCCGCGGCCGCGCCGCTCACTCGTGGCGGAGTGCTCGGGGGCGCCCGCACAATGGGCCGGCGGACAGGTCCCGCCCACCATCCGCACCGGGGCGCGGGCCTGCCCGCGCCCCTTCCCCCTCCCTGCGCTCCCGGCTCCGAACCGGGCTGAAACGTCGCAGTATGCCGCACCAGGGGCACGTTCCTCTGGAAAATGCCAAAGCCCTCACCGGATGCGTGCACCTTCCGTAGTCTCGTGGTCACGTTCGCGGTACTGCCGTGCAGGGGGAGGGGATCCGGCGTGCCCGGAATCGACGAGAGTCTGCTGGAAGCCATGCGGCTGCCCGGCGCCCGGGGCGCTTCGCTGGTCGACTGGATCAGCGGACTCGCCCTCGGCGCGGTGGGCGACGCACCGGGCGGCGACCCGGAGGCGACGGCGGCGGAGACGGCCGAACTCGCCCGGCACGTCGCGGAGAGCGGCTCCCTGGCACCGGCCGGCGAGGCCGCGGCGCCGGAGAAGGAACCACCCGTCGAGGACATGATCGTCACGACGGCGGACTCCTACCATCTGCTCAGATTCGTGAGCACCCCCTTCGACAGCACCGTCTTCCTCCACCTCTGGCTCGACCGCAACGACGGAAACCTCGCCCTGGCCCGCATCCGGCTGGGCGAGATGGCGGACCGCCTGGTGCTCGGATGACCGCGGTGACGACGGAGTGGACCGAGCACGGGACGACGTCCGAAGCCCTCGGCACCCTCGCGGCCGAAGGCGCGACCGGTGCCCTGTCGGGCGAACGCGGCATCGTCTACCTCTCCGCGGGCCGCGTCGTGCACGTCGAGTCGGCCCTCACCCCGGACCTCGGCGCGCTGCTCACCCGCAGCGGCACCGTCCCGCCGGACGGCTGGTGGGAGGCGGTCGACCGGGGCGGGGTCCACCACCGGGTCGGACACCGGCTGGTGGACAGCGGCCGGCTCACCGCCGGTGCCCTCGAGGTCTGCCACCTGGGCGCGCTCTTCGACGCCGCGTACTTCGTCCTCGCCCACGACACCCGCGCGCACCGCTTCAGGCCCGGTGCCCTGCACTGGCTCGGCGCGGTGCGGTCCGTGCCCGTGGACACCGTCGTCCGGGAGTCGCGCCGCCGCCGCGCCCTGCTGGAGCGCATCTGGCCGGACCCCGCCATCGACGTGGCGCCGCTCGCCCGGGTGTCCGGCGCCGACCCCGGCGACCTGCCGGCCCGGCGCGGCCGGACCCTGTCCCGGGTCGACGGCGTGCGCACCGCCGCGGACATCGCCGCGTCCCTCGCCTGCCGCACCTACCACACCCTCGTCGAACTGCGCCGCCTGGCCGCGGCCGGGCTCGTCACCGCCGCACCGCGCCCACCCGCGCCGGCCCCGGCGGGCCAGGAGGCCTGCCCGGCCGTGTGGGACGACCCGGACACCGCCCTGCTGCGACGGCTTCGAGACGCCCTGGAGGCCCTGTGATCCGCGCGCGTCGCCAGCGTGCCGAAAGGAGACTGCTCATCATGGCCGTCGAGAGCGACGTCCTGGACGAACTGCACCGCCTGCGCAACCGCGTGCCCCAGCTGACCGGATCACTCGCGGCCACCGTCGACGGGCTCGTGCTGGCCCATGACGCACCGGGCACCGAACCCGAGGGGCTCGCCGCCCTCACCGCCGCCGCGCTCGGCGTCGCCCACCGGATGGCCGAGGCCACCGCACGCGGCGGCTTCCGGGAACTGCTGCTGCGGGGGGCCGACGGCTATGTAGCCACCTACGCAGCCGGCCCCGCCGCCGTGCTCACCCTGCTCGCCGAGGGCCGCGTCAACGTGGGACGGCTGCACCTGGAGGGCCGGCGCAGCGGCGCCCGCATCGGCGAACTGGTCGCCGCCCGGATCGGCCATGACCGAAGCCGCCCCGGCGACCGGTCCGCACCGTGCGAACCCGCCCCGTCCACGCCGGCCGGCCCGGCGCGGCCGATCGGCACCCTGCCGGTGCGCACCCCGCAACGGCCCGCACACGAACCACGCCCCCAGGCCGACGGTCACCGCCGGCCCACCTGACCCCGGGTCGGGTGTCCACACGATCCACCGATTCCGCACGGAACACGATCCACCGATCACGCACGGAAGGAACCCACGCATGGCCAACCTGGAGACCGCGCTCAAGGAATGCCTCAGCTCGATCGACGGAGCGACCGCCGCCGCGCTGGTCGACTACACCAGCGGCATGGCCCTCGGCACCCTGGGCGGGACCAAGGACTTCAATCTGGAGGTCGCCGCAGCCGGCAACACCGACGTGGTGCGGGCCAAGCTGCGCACGATGGAACTGCTCGGCCTGAAGGACGAGATCGAGGACATCCTCATCACCCTCAACAGCCAGTACCACCTGATCCGCCTGCTCAAGGGCCGCGGCGGCAACGGCCTCTTCCTCTACCTGGTGCTCGACGGCAGCCGCGCCAACCTGGCGATGGCCCGGCACCAGCTGCGCCGCATCGAGGGCGACCTGGAGGTCTGACACCCCACGGCACCCGGCACACGGGCGGGCGCGGCCCGGCGGGATGTCCCGCCGGGCCGCGCCCGGGCGTCCGTGGCTCAGGCGCCGCTCTCCCTGAGCATGTCCTCGCGCTCGACCAGCTTCACGCGCTCGCGGCCCTGCGGCTCGCCCAGCGCCTTCTCCGCGGCGTCGAGCCTGTACCAGCCGTCCCACGTGGTGAAGCGGATGTTCCGCTCGGCGAGGTACGCGTCCACGGCCTCCGGGGCGGGCGAGGCGGGCGTGTGGAGCCTGCCGTTCGCGTAGTCGTCCAGCAGGTTGGACACCGTCTCGTTGGCGTCGCCCTTCGTGTGGCCGATCAGACCGACCGGGCCGCGCCGGATCCAGCCGGTGACGTACGTCGACTGCAGGTGCTCGCCGGAGTCCTGGACGACGCGTCCGCCCTCGTCCGGGACCGTGCCGGAGTCGAGGTCCCAGGGCAGCTTGGGGAGCTGGTCGGACAGGTAGCCGACGGCCCGGTAGACCGCCTGGACGTCCCAGTCCTTGAACTCGCCCGTGCCCTTGACGTTGCCCGTGCCGTCCAGCGCGGTGCGCTCGGTGCGCAGCCCGACGACCTTCCCGTCCTCGCCCAGGATCTCGGAGGGCGACTCGAAGAAGTGCAGGAACAGCTTGTGCGGCCGGTCGCCGACGTCGCGGATCGCCCAGTTCTCCAGGGTCTTGGCGACCATGTCCGCCTGCTTGTTGCCGCGCCGGGTGGCGATCGAGCCGTCGTCGTAGTCGATGTCCTCGGGGTCGACGACGACCTCGATGTTGGGGGAGTGGTCCAGCTCCCGCAGCTCCATCGGGCTGAACTTCGCCTGCGCCGGACCGCGTCGGCCGAAGACGTGGATCTCCATCGCCCTGTTGGCCTTCAGGCCCTCGTAGACGTTCGGCGGGATCTCGGTCGGCAGCAGCTCGTCGGCCGTCTTGGCGAGGACGCGGGCCACGTCGAGGGCGACGTTGCCGACACCGAGGACGGCGACCTTCTCCGCCTCCAGCGGCCAGGTGCGCGGCACGTCCGGGTGACCGTCGTACCAGGACACGAAGTCGGCGGCGCCGTAGGAGCCGTCGAGGTCGATGCCGGGTATGGACAGCGCCCGGTCGGCCGTGGCGCCCGTGGCGAAGATCACGCCGTCGTAGAAGGTGCGCAGGTCGTCCAGGCTGATGTCGGTGGGGTAGTCCACGTTGCCGAAGAGGCGGATCTGCGGCTTGTCGAGCACCTGGTGCAGGGCCGTGATGATGCCCTTGATCCGCGGGTGGTCGGGGGCGACGCCGTAGCGGATGAGCCCGAACGGAGCGGGCATGCGCTCGAAGATGTCGATGGACACACCGGGGTCGGCGGCCACCTCGGACTTGAGCAGGGCGTCGGCGGCGTAGATCCCGGCCGGGCCGGATCCGACGATGGCTACCCGCAGAGGGCGGGGCATGTTCAGGTTCCCTTCGAGCGGTGACAGATCGACTCTCGGGGAAGCCTAAGCTAAGGCAAGCCTAAGTCGGTACGCGGGTCCGGTCTATGAGGGCATAAGGACAGCTTATGGGATCTCATGGCCCGGCTTTGTGAGCCGGGTTTGAACCCCCCGTCACGGGTGACGCAGGCGTGAGGCGCGGCGAACGCGTCCCACGTCCGTCTCGTGAGGGGAGCCCTCGTGCAGCGTCCGGACGACCGGCCGGATCCGAACCGGTGGCGGGCCCTGTGGGTGACGCTGGTCGCCGGGTTCATGACCCTGCTGGACGTGACGATCGTCGCCGTCGCGCTGCCGTCCATGCAGCGGGAACTGCACGCCTCCGCGGCGTCCGTGCAGTGGGTCGTGTCCGGCTACGCCCTCGCGTTCGCCCTGACCCTGGTCACGGCCGGCCGGATCGGCGACGCGTTCGGCCGGCGCCGCGTGTTCCTCGCCGCCCTCGCCGCCTTCGTGGTGTTCAGCGCCGCCGCGGGCGCCGCGCCCGGCATCGAGCTGCTGGTCGCCGCCCGGCTCGCCCAGGGGATCGCCGCGGGCAGCCTCGCGCCGCAGAACTCGGCGCTGATCCAGCAGCTCTTCCGGGGCGCCGAACGCGGACGCGCCTTCGGCCTCTTCGGCGCCACCGTGGGGGTCTCCAGCGCCGTGGGCCCGGTCGTCGGCGGCGTGATCCTGGCCCTGGCCGGTCCCGAGGGCTGGCGATGGATCTTCTACGTCAACGTGCCCGTCGGCGTGCTCGCGCTCCTGCTCGGCCTGCGCCTGCTGCCGCGGGTCGCGCCCGGCGGCCGGGGACGCCTGGACCCGGTGGGCGTCGCGCTCCTCGGCGCCGGGATCCTCGCCGTGATGCTGCCGCTCGTGCTCGCCGAGGCGGGCGGGGTGCGCCACGCGTGGTGGCTCTTCCCGGCGGGGCTGCTCGTCCTGCTCGGATTCGCGGGCTGGGAACGCCGCGTCGCCCGCCGGGGCGGGGAGCCGCTGCTGGACCCCGAACTGCTCACCGAGACCCGCGGTTACGCCACCGGCGCGGGCCTCGGCGCCCTGTACTTCGTCGGGTTCAGCGGGGTCTGGCTCGTCTTCGCCCTCTTCTTCCAGAACGGCCTGGGCTTCTCCCCGCTCGAGTCCGGACTCGCGGTGACCCCGTTCGCCGCGGGCTCCGCCGCCGCGGCGGCCGTGGCGGGCCGGCTGGTGGAGCGGCTGGGCCGGGTGCTGACCGTCTGGGGACTCGTCGCCGTCATGACGGGGCTCGGGGCGACCGCGCTGGTGCTGTGGCTCGCCCCCGCCGACCGGGCGGCCTGGTTCGCGGCCCCGGCACTGCTGCTCGGCGGGCTCGGCAGCGGCTGCGTGATCTCGCCGAACGTCACCATGACGCTGCGGGACGTCCCGGTGCGGATGGCGGGCGCCGCCGGCGGGGCCCTCCAGACCGGCCAGCGCCTCGGCGGCGCCGTGGGCACCGCGGCGCTGCCCGGACTGTTCTACCTGACGCTGAACGCCACCCACGACGACTACCACGAGGCCATGGCCCTGTCGGTCGGTTCCGGTGTCGCCGCCATGCTGTGCGCCCTGACCGTCGCCGTCCTCGACTGGCGCCGGGACCGCCACGCCAGGCACGGCTGCGCGCCGGAGACGTCCCACAGTCACACCCACGCGGGCCAGGGCTGAGGGACCTGCCCCGCGCGGCCGCCCCGGCCCGCTCAGCGGCGCTTGCCGAACTTCCGCAGCATCTCCTGGGCCTGCGCACGGCGGCGGGGGTCCGCCGCGGCGCGGCGCACCTGCTCCGCCGCGCGGCGGCCCTGCGGGCTGCGCGCGAACTGCTTGATCCGGTCCAGCATTCCGGCCATGACGTCCTCCGCTCGACGGGTCCTGCGTCCTCCGTACGGCGTCCTCACCCGTACGGCACCCTCCTACCCGGGGGCCCCCGGAACAGGCCCCGGGTTTGGCACCGCCGGGACGGGCGACCCGCAGGGCAGGAGATCGCAACCGAAGCCGTGAGGTGAGCAGACGTGGCCGGCAACCAGAAGTCCAAGGCCAGGACGGAACAGGCCAAGGGGAAGGCGAAGGAGGCGGCGGGGCGTGCCGTCGGCAACGAGCGGATGACGGCCGAGGGCCGCGCCGAGCAGTCGAAGGGCGACGCACGCCAGGCCAAGGAGAAGGGCAAGGACGCGTTCCGGCACTGACGCCGGCGGCGAAGCGGCACCGGGCGGGCCGCGGAGGAGGGCGTACGGCCCCTTCCGCGGCCCGCGTGACGTCGTGGGACCCGGGGGTGTCAGCCGATGTGGTAGCTGTCGCCGTACACCCGCCAGTGGAGCGGCGGATCGAGGTCGAGGTTGCCCGCGCGCAGGAAGACACGCTGGGCCGTGTCGACCCGGCTGGTGTCGCTGTGCGCCGCCTCCTGCCGCATCGCCCGCACCCGCGCGTCGAGGAAGGCGTGCAGATAGGTCACCTCGTCGCCGCCGCGGGCCGGGGGCAGGGCACGGCGCAGGGCCCGCTCGCGGATCGCCGGGAAGCCGTCCGGGTCGTCGCCGCCGCCGTGCATCACCAGGGCGTCGTAGTACGCGAACTGGCCCAGCGCCCTCAGGCCGTCCCCGGTGGCCCGCCGGACGGCCGGGCCGAAGTACACGCGGTCGCGTTCGTCGTCCTGGGCCCGGCGGAACGCGGGGTCGAGGGCGGCCCGGCGCCAGTCGTCGGGGAAGTCCGGGTCCAGGCGTCCGTGCGAGGCGGAGCCGTTCACCTCGCGCAGCGCGGGCAGATGCCGCGCGAGCACGTTGTCCGGCCTGCGGTCGGTGTACAGCCGCACCAGGTCGAGCATGTCGCCGGTGCCCGAGCAGAAGCCGATGATCCCCCCGGTGTAGCCGCGGCCGTCGCCGATGTCCTCGAGATAGGCGTACTGGGCCTTCCAGTCGAGCGAGGAGTTCTCCGCGCTCGCCACCAGGCGCATGGCGATCTCCTTCTTCGCCGGATCGCCGAGCCCCGCCGCGCGCCCGGACGCCGCACGGGACGGCCGCAGCAGCGGGAGCGCCGCCGCGGGAGACGCGGAGGTCAGGGCGAGCAGCGCGCGGCGCAGGACACCCCGTGGGCGCGCGGGATCGGGGGAGGGACGGTTCACGGGTTCTCCTGGTGTTCGAGCCGACGGACGACGCCCCGCCCCTCAGGGCACGGGCTGCTCCGCCCAGATGACCTTGCCGTCCGGTGTGTAGCGGGTGCCCCACCGCTCGGCGAGCTGTGCCACGAGGAACAGTCCGCGCCCGCCCTCGTCGGTCATGGCCGCATAGCGCAGATGCGGTGAGGTGCTGCTGCTGTCGAAGACCTCGCAGATCAGGCTGCGGTCGCGCAGCACCCGGACGTGGACCGTCTCACCGCCGTACCGGATCGCGTTGGTGACCAGCTCGCTCAGGATCAGCTCCGTCGTGAAGGCCAGCTCGTCCAGCCCCCACTCGGCGAGCCGCCGGGTGACCTGCGCCCGTACCTCGCCCACGGCGGCCGGGTCGTTCGGCACCGTCCACTCGGCGACCTGGTCCGGGCCCAGCACACGGGTCCGGGCGACGAGCAGGGCGATGTCGTCGACCGGCCGGTCCGGGAGCCGGGCGTCGAGGACGGTCCGGCAGGTGTCCTCCGGCGAATCGCCGGCGATCTCCAGCGCCCTGCGCAGCTGCTCGAGGCCGACGTCGATGTCGTGCTCCCGGTCCTCCACGAGTCCGTCGGTGTACAGCACGATCCGGCTGCCCTCCGGCAGGTGCAGCTCGGCCGTCTCGAACGGAAGTCCGCCCAGGCCCAGGGGGGGACCGGCGGGCACGTCAGGGAACTCGACGCTGCCGTCCGGCCGGATCAGCGCGGGCGGCGGATGACCGGCCCGGGCGACCACACAGGTGGCGGCGACCGGGTCGTAGACGGCGTAGAGGCAGGTCGCGCCGGTGACGGGTGCGGTGGAGTCGTCGGCGGCCTCGTCCTGGTCGATGCGGGCGACCAGCTCGTCCAGCAGCGTCAGCAGCTCGTCGGGCGGCAGATCCAGCGCCGAGAAGTTGTGCACCGCCGTACGCAGCCGGCCCATGGTGGCCGCGGCGTGCAGACCGTGGCCGACGACGTCGCCCACCACCAGCGCCACCCGAGCCCCGGACAGCGGCAGCACGTCGAACCAGTCGCCGCCCACCCCCGCCTGCGCGGGCAGATAGCGGTGGGCGACGTCCAGGGCGTTCTGCTCGGGCATCCTGCGGGGCAGCAGGCTGCGCTGGAGCGTCACCGCCATGCCGTGCTCGCGCGTGTAGCGGCGCGCGTTGTCGATGGAGACCGCGGCGCGCGCGACCAGCTCCTCCGCGAGCGCGAGCTCGTCCTCGTCGAACGGCTCCGGCCGCCGGGACCGCCAGAAGCCGACCACCCCGAGCACCAGGGTGCCCGCGCGCAGCGGCACGGTGATCAGCGAGTGGATGCCGTACGCCACGATCTGCGCGGAGACCTCGAGGTCCTGCGCCTGCCACCCCGGGGCCCGGCGGAGGTCCGGCTCCAGGACCGGGCGCCCGGTGGCGAGGGCCTGGGCCTGCGGCGAAGAGGGCACGAAGCGGATCTGCCGGCCCACCGGATAGAGCGGCGCGTTCCCGTCGACGCCGCTGAGCGCGGTGCGGCGCAGTGTGGTCACCTCCTCCGGCTGGCCGCCGCTGAGCACCGCGTCGAACAGGTCCACGGTGACGTAGTCCGCGAACCGGGGCGCGGCCAGCTCCGCCAGCTCCTCGGCGGTCCGGGTGACGTCCAGGCTGGTGCCGATGCCCACCCCGGCGTCGTACAGCATCTCCAGCCGCTCCCGGGCGGTCTCGGCACGGCCGGACAGGGCCCGCAGCTCCGTGGAGTCGCGCAGGGTGGCGACGCTGCCCGGCGGGCCGCCCCGCTCGTCCGTGGGCCGCACGTTGATCGCCAGCAGCCGGTCCTTGACCAGGTGCACCTCGTCCGTGGCCACCCGCCCCGAGTCCAGCAGCCGGGTCATGTCGTCGGGCAGGCCGAGGTCCAGGACGTGCCGGCCCTCGGCGTCGGCGGGCAGGTCGAGCAGACGGTGCGCCTCGTCGTTGGCGAGCAGCAGCCTGCCCTCCCCGCCGACGATGAGCACGCCCTCCCGGACGGAGTGCAGAACCGCGTCGTGGTGCTCGTACATCCGGGTCATCTCGTGCGGGCCCAGGCCGTGCGTCTGCCGCAGCAGCCGCCGGCTGACCAGCGCGGTGCCCGCGGTCGCCAGGGCCAGCCCCACGCCCGCGGCGATCAGCACCAGCGGCAGCTGCCGGTCGGCGACACCGCCCACGTTCTCCGTGGTGATACCGGCCGAGACCAGGCCGACGACCTTCCCGTCCGGGGCCTCGACCGGCACCACGGCCTGGACGAGCCGGCCTATGGTGCCGTCGATCTCCTCGGTGACGGTCTCCCCGGCCAGCGCGGGCTCGATGTTCCCCACGAACTTCTTGCCGATGCGGTCGGGCAGCGGATGGGTGTAGCGGATCCCGTCGGTGTTCAGGACCACGACGAAGTCCACGCCCGTCGCCTTGCGGGTCGCCTCGGCCCGCGGCTGGAGCACCGCCGTGGGATCGGGACTGTCCAGCGCCGCGACGATGCCGGGGGAGTTCGCGAACGTCGAGGCCACGGCGACCGACCGGTTGCGGGCCTCCACCGTGCTGTCGTGCTGCACCTGGAGGACGAGCGACACCGCCGCCGCCACCACGAGCAGCAGCACGATGACGATGTTCAGCACGAAGACCTGTCCGGCGACGCTGCGTCCGGACAGCGCCGACCGCAGTGCCGCGAGTCGCCCCCGCGGCCCCATGGCCGCCGCCCGTCGTGACCGGTCCGCGTCGCGTTGCCGGGCGAGCGAACCGATGGGACGACGGGGTGACCGCTCTCCCGATCGACCCATCAGTCGGACCATGTGCCCATGTCTACACTGCCGGGCCGCGTGAGGCGAGAGGCGCCGGCGGGGGCCGCGGGGCCCCGCGGGCCGGGCCCGGCACCCGCCGTCACGGGGGCCCCCCTCGGCCGGCCCGGCGGCTGGCGAGCAGCAGGGCGATGTCGTCGGGGCGGTCGCCGGCGTGCCGCGCCGCCGCGGTGAGCCGGTCGGCCATGCCCGCGAGCGCCCGGCCGCCGGGCCGCGCCGAGGGGTCACCGGCCTTGGCGAGGGCCACCCGCAGCGCGGTGATGCCGTCGTCGATGTCGGTGCCGGGCCGCTCGACCAGTCCGTCGGTGTAGAGGGCGAGCACGGCACCGGCGTCGAGCCGGAACTCGGCCAGCGGGTAGCGGGCCTGCGGGTCCACGCCCAGCACCACCCCGCCGGGAAGGTCCAGTACCCGGGTGCGTCCGTCCGGGTGGCGCACGAGCGGCGGCAGGTGCCCGGCGCGGGCGGCCAGGGCATGCCCCGTGGCCGGGTCCAGCCGGATGTAGCAGCAGCTCGCGAAGAGGCCCGCGTCCAGATCGATCAGGAGGCTGTTGGTGCCGCTCAACACCTCGTCGGGCGGCCGGTCACCGAGCGCGAAGGCCCGCGCCGCGCTGCGCAGTTGCCCCATCACGGCCGCCGCCTGCACCCCGTGCCCCTGGACGTCGCCGATGACCAGGGCCATGCCGCCGCCCGAGGCGACGACGTCGTACCAGTCGCCGCCCACGTCCATGCCCTGGGTGCCGGGCAGATAGCGCCCGGCGGTCTCCAGCTGAGGGTGGGCCGGCAGCCGGCGGGGCAGCAGGGCCCGCTGGAGCCCGCGGGCGAGCGCGGTCTCGGACTCGTAGCGCCGTGCCTTCTCCATGGCGTTCGCGATCAGCCCGGCGAGGGCGGTGAGCACGGTGCGCTCCTCGGTGCCGAAGCTCCGGACGCGGTCGAAGCCGAGGATGCAGGAGCCGACCGGGCGACCCGAGGCGATCAGCGGCAGGAAGGCACGGGCGCCCACCGTGGCGTCCAGGGGGATGCCCGGGTAGGCGGCGGCCAGGTCCTGCATCGAGTCGAAGAAGAGCGGACGGCCGCTGGTGAGCGTCTCGACGCCGGGCAGCCGGGCGTCGAGACCGACGCCCTCGAAGGGCTTGAGGAAGCCGGGCGGGAAGCCCGTCTCCCAGGCGAGGTGCAGGTGGCGGTCCTGGAGCAGGTAGATGGCGAGCCGCCGGCCGCCGAAGGCCGGCAGCAGCTCGCGCATGACCACGGCGGACACCTGACGGGCGGTGACCGCCTCGGTCAGGGCCACGGCCAGCACGATCGGGCGGTACACGGGCGCGGTCGAGGCGGCGGCCGGCGCCGCTCGGCCGGCCTCGGGCGCCGCCCCGGACTCCTCGCCCGCAGACTCCTCGCCCGCGGATTCCTCGGGCCCGGTCTCCTCGTCCCCGGGCCCGAGTCCGGCGGAGGTGTCCGCCACCCGGTTGGCCGGGCGGAGCGTGCCGGTGAGGATGTCGGGACCCGGGTGGACGGACACCTCGAGCCAGTCGCCCTCGTACGGCTGCGGCGCCGCCCTGCGGCTGTCGTCGGGCGGGCGCCGTACGTGGAACCGGACCGGTTCCGGGGACAGCAGGGCGCCGCGCAGGTGGTCCTCGTAGGCGGCCTGACCGAGCCACGGCACGGCCTCCCACAGGGAGTGGCCGATCAGCTTCGCCCGTGGCCGGCCCAGCAGCTGCGCCGCGCGCGGGTTCGCGTACACGACCGTGCCGAGCCGGTCCACGCAGAACACGCCGTCGGGCAGCAGGTCGGCCGCGGCGTCGGCCACCGTGCCGGCCGCCGGATCGCGGACGACGCCGCGCACCGGGCCCGTGCCGGGCGGCCCGGAGCGCGGCGTCCACAGCTCCACCAGCCGCAGCACGCCGTCCGCGGCACGGACGTACAGCGGCAGGGGCGGTGGCCGGCCCGCGGCGGTCTGACGCAGGGCCGCGCCCATCCGGTGCCCGTCGTCGGGTGCCAGCGCGGCCGTCAGCGCCCCGAGGCCGAGGGACTGGCCGCCCGCCGTGCCGAGCAGGGCGCACAGCGGTTCGTCGACGATGACCTCGTCCGTGACCGGGTCCCACGCGAACGTCCCGGCCCGCGGCGGGTACCGCCGGGACGCGGGCGGCCGGACACACAGCGGATCGCCGTCCCAGGCGACCTGATCGGCGGCACCGTCCCGTTCCAGCCGGTCCAGGGACGCCCCCAGGACCCGCGCGCACCGCTCCATGCCCTCCACGCCCTCCAGCACCTCGGCGGCGTCCGGGACCGGCGCACGCAGCACGGTCAGGACGCCGTACGTCCGCCGCGGGCCGGAGACCGGCACGTACAGGGAGCCGAACGGGAAGGGCAGGCCGGCCGCGAACTGCGGATAGCGGCGCATCGTCTCGGCGGCGTCGGGCAGCATCACCCGCACCCCGAGCCGGTAGGCGTCGGCGGCGGGGAAGGGACTGTCGGCGTGCAGTCGCCACCAGGGACGGAACAGCGGGCCGGGCAGTCCCGCGAGGACGCCCAGCCGCAGCAGTCCGGGCGTGCGCGAGCACAGGTACACCCCGCCCGTGTGACCTCCGGCCGCGCCGATCGCCCCGGCGGTGGCGTCGATCAGCAGTGTCACGAGCCGTTCGGCCGTCCTGTCCGCGTCCTCGGCGCCTGTCGTCATCGGCCCCACCTCGTCCGTGTGCCGCCGCACGGGCGACACAGCAAGAATGCGTCACGGGACCGCTCCGGCGCACGTGGTCGGGCCGCATGGGTGATCACGATCGGCTCAGGCGATGAAAGTTTCGGTAACGTGCCCCTCTCGACGGGGGGAAATCAGCCATGCGGTGACGGGCGTTGACCTCCGGTATCCGAGTCCGTAACCTCCTGCGAGTCATTCGGAAAGTTGACCGAAACTTTCGTAGATCCGCAGCGCACATCTCGCACTTCCCATTCACTCCCTGCACCGTTGCGATCGAAAGGAATGTCATGCACATGTCCGTCAAGCGCCTGGGGAGAGCCGTCACGGCCGGACTCGTCGCCGCGGCCGCGCTGACCGCCGCGACCCACTCCGCCGAGGCCGCCGACACCCTCGGCTCCGCGGCGGCCGGCAAGGGCCGCTACTTCGGCGCCGCCGTCGCCGCCGGCCACCTCGGAGAAGCCGCCTACGCCGCCACACTCGACCGCGAGTTCACCCAGGTGACGCCCGAGAACGAGATGAAGTGGGACGCCGTCGAGTCCACCAGGAACACCTTCACCTTCGGCGCCGCCGACCAGATCGTGACCCACGCGAAGACCCAGGGCATGAAGGTCCGCGGCCACACCCTCGTCTGGCACTCCCAGCTGCCCTCCTGGGTGGGCGGCCTCGGCGCCACCGACCTGCGCGCGGCGATGAACAACCACATCACCCGGGTGATGGAGCACTACAAGGGGCAGATCGACAGCTGGGACGTCGTCAACGAGGCCTTCCAGGACGGCGGCAGCGGCGCCCGTCGCAGCTCGCCCTTCCAGGACAAGCTGGGCGACGGCTTCATCGAGGAGGCGTTCCGCACCGCCCGCGCCGCCGACCCGGCCGCCAAGCTCTGCTACAACGACTACAACACCGACGGCGTCAACGCGAAGAGCGATGCCGTGTACGCGATGGTCGCGGACTTCAAGTCCCGCGGCGTGCCCATCGACTGCGTCGGCTTCCAGTCCCACTTCAACAGCGCGTCCCCGGTCCCCTCCGACTACCGGGCGAACCTCCAGCGCTTCGCCGACCTCGGCGTCGACGTGCAGATCACCGAGCTGGACATCGAGGGCTCCGGCGCAGCCCAGGCGAGCAGCTACCGGACGGTGACCGAGGCGTGTCTCGCCGTGAGCCGCTGCGCCGGCATCACCGTCTGGGGCGTCACCGACAAGTACTCGTGGCGCAGCGGCGGCACCCCGCTGCTGTTCGACGGCGACTACGCCGCCAAGCCCGCCTACGACGCGGTCCTCGCCGCCCTCGGCGGCTCGGGCGGCGACGGTGACGGGGGAGACGGCACGGTGAGCTGCACCGCCACCTACACGCGGACCGCGGACTGGAGCACCGGCTACAACGGCGAGGTCACCATCACGGCCGGGAGCGAGCCGGTCACCTCGTGGTCGACGACGGTCACCCTGACGCCGCCGCAGCAGGTCTCGGCCACCTGGAACGGCTCGCCGGCCTGGGACGCGAGCCGCACCGTCATGACGGTGCGGCCGACGTGGAACGGCTCCCTCGCGGCCGGGGCGTCGACCAGCTTCGGTTTCACCGTGGCGAAGAACGGCAGCGCCGCAGCACCCGTCGTCGGCGCCTGCACCGCCTCCTGAACCACCCGGCGCACCGGGCCCGCCCGCACCCGCGAGGGCCGAGGGGTCCGGTGCGCCGCGGCGCGTACGGCCGCGGGGCCGTCAGGGCCGGACGTACGGCCGGGTCATGATCTCCAGGTTGTGGCCGTCCGGATCGTCGAAGTACGCGCCCCGCCCGCCGAACAGCCGGTTGATCCGGCCGGGTTCGGTGTGGCGGGGATCGGCGTAGTACGTGACCCCGACCGCGTCCAGGCGGGCGATCATGCCGTCGAAGCGTTCCTCGGGCACGAGGAACGCGTAGTGCTGCGGCTGGATCGGCTCGTCCCGCATCTCGTAGTAGTCGAGGGTCACGCCGTTGCCGAGGTCGACGGGCAGGAACGGGCCGAACGGGGCGCCGACCTCCAGCCCGAGCACCGCGGCGAGGAACTCGGCGGACAGCCGCCGGTCCCGGGCGAGGACGGCGGTGTGGTTCAGCTGGACGGTGGTGGTGGTCGAGGGCTCGGCAGCGTGCGGGTACTGCGGGTTGTCAGGCATGCGTCGGAGGTCTCCGGGTCTCGGTTCGGCGGGTCGGCGTCCGCTGCACGGGCGCCGGGAACGAAGAACGCGGAGAAGGGGGCGGGCCCCGGGCCCGCCGTGAGGTCACGCCGAGGCCGGGACCCTCACTCGTGCATGGCCCATGGCCGACCCGGCAGTCACGCGGCCGACGTTACCGGCCGGATGCGAGCCGGGGCAACGGCGATTCCGTCGCCCCGCCCCCGCGCTCAGGCGGCCAGGGCCTCGTCGACGGTGGGGTAGCAGGGGATGAGGGCGTCCACGCCGACGAGTCGCAGGACCCGGAGGACCGCCTCCTGCGGCGCGGCCAGCCGGAAGGGGACGCCGCGGGACTCGGCTGCCTGGTGGGCGGAGATCAGCACGTTGATGCCGCTGGAGTCCAGGAAGGCGACCTCCGAGAAGTCGGCCACCGTGCACGGCGCCGTCTCCACACAGGCGAGCAGCACGTCGCGGAGCTGACTGCTGCCGTCGAGGTCGACCTCTCCGGCGACGGTGACGAGGCTGACGTCACTGTCCGCGGTGGTACGGGTGATCAGCAGCCGCTCGGGTACCGCCGCACCCTCGATGTCCGCCACGCTTCCCCCACTTCTCGCATATGCCCGGCCCCCGTCGGTGCGTCGATGTTAAGGCTCTTCCGCGCTCATGGGGGCCACTTGTGCGGACCGGAGCAGGCCTCCGGGCGGGCCGTGCGGGCTCGGCGCGCGCGATGGCCGTCCTGTGACTACGGTCGAGGGTGTGGTGGCTCATACATTCGAAGAGCTCGTGCACAAGCGCCGCGCGGCGGACCAGGCACAGCACCGGGTCGAGGAGCTGCGCGACTCGTACGGGCCTCCTACGCAGCAACAGTGGACCCGACGGCAGTCGCAGACGTACGAGACCGCCGTACGGGCATGGCGCGACCTGGACCGGGACGCGCAGACGGCGATGACGGAGTACGTCAAGGAGGAGGGCCAGTCCCGGCACAAGCTCGAGGCGAAGGTCCGCAAGGCCGTCCAGGACGGGCCGCGACGGGCGACCTGACCCGGCCGGGCACCCGCCCCGGCAGGGGCGGCGCCTGACCCGCGCCGGGGCGCGGGTCAGCCCTGCCTCGCCGCGGCCTCGCCGACGAGGTCGCGCACCGCGGCCAGCGCCGCCGCCCGGTCCGCGGGCACCAGCCCGATGCGGGTGCGCCGGTCCAGCAAATCGGCCTCGTCCAGGGCTCCCTCGTGACGCAGCGCCCACACCAGCTCCGCGCCGGTGACGGGATGGCCGGGCAGCACACGCTCCCCGAGCCGGGGATCCCGGTCGGCCAGGGCCCGCACGGCCGGTGCCTCCGTGCCGTAGAGCCGCACCAGGCGGCGCGGTGCCCGCAGCCCGGCGAGGACGTGCGGCGCGGCGGCGCCGACCAGCGGCAGCGCGGCGGTCGTGCAGGGCCCCGCTGCGAGGCCGTGGGCGGTGACGGCGGCGTCCACGGCGTCCTCGGCCATGCGCCGGTAGGTGGTGAGCTTGCCGCCGACCACGGTCGTCACGCCCTCCGGCGAGGTGAGTACGGCGTGCCGGCGGGAGATGTCCGCCGTCCGGGACCCCGCGCCGGGCCGGTCCCGTGGTGCGGTGTCCAGCAGGGGACGCAGGCCCGCGAAGGCGCCGGCCACGTCCTCTCGGTGGACCGGCACGTCCAGCACCGAACCGAGCACGTCGAGCAGGAAGCCGATGTCGGTCTCCGGCACCTCGGGCACGTCCGGCACCGGGCCGTCCACGGGCTCGTCGGTCAGCCCCACGTAGACCCGGCCGTCGCCCTGGGGCAGGACGAGGACGAAGCGGTTGGTCTCCCCGGGGACCGGGACGTGCAGCCCCGCGGGCAGCGGGCCGAGACGGTCCGAGCGCAGCACCAGGTGTGTGCCGCGCGAGGGCCGGATCCGGATGCCGTCCACGAGGCCGCCGGCCCACACGCCGGAGGCGTTGATCACCGCGCGGGCGCGGATCATGCCCTCCTCGCCGGTGACCTCGTCGCGGATCCGGGCGCCCGACGAGGTGAGCTCCAGCGCGCGTACGCGGGTCAGGATCCGGGCGCCGTGCGCGGCGGCGGTGCGGGCCAGGGCTGTCACCAGCCGGGCGTCGTCGGTGAGCCGGCCGTCCCAGGACAGCAGACCGCCGCGCAGTCCCGACGGGCGCAGCGCCGGCGCGAGGTGGCGGGTCTCCACCGCGGACAGCCGGCGCGGCGCGGGAAGCGTCGCCCGGGCCGTGCGCGCCGCCAGTCGCAGCGTGTCGCCGGCCCGGAAGCCCGCCCAGGCCAGCGTGGCCTGCGAGCGGGAGACCAGGGGCGTCAGCGGCAGCACGAACGGCTGGGCGCGCACCAGGTGCGGGGCGGTGCGCTCCATCAGCACGCCCCGCTCCACCGCGCTCTCGTGGGCGACGTCGAGCTGGGCGGAGGCGAGGTAGCGCAGGCCGCCGTGGATGAGTTTCGAGCTCCACCGCGAGGTGCCGAAGGCCAGGTCGTGGGCGTCGACGGCGACGACGCTCAGACCCCGGGCCGCGGCGTCCAGGGCGGCGCCGGCGCCGGTCGCGCCGAGACCGACGACCAGGACGTCGGCCACCGGGCCGCCGACGGTGTCGGTCAGTTCCCGCGAGCGGCGCGCGGCGGACAGGGCGGCACCGGCGGCGGGGCTGCTGGTGGGGCTCATGGGGTGAGGGTCCTCTCGAGGATGGTCCGCAGCTCCGTGAGGAAGGCCGCGGCGGTCAGATCGGGGTCGTCCTCTTCGGTCATGGTCCGCAGGGACAGGGCGAAGGACTGCACGACCAGCAGCACGGACCGCGCCTGCCGCTCCGGCGCCGCCGCCCGCACCGACCCGTCGGCCTGCCCCTCCCGCAGCGCGGCGGCCAGCAGCTCGAGCAGGGCCTCCTGGCTCGCCCCGCGCCGGTCCAGGACGTAGGGCAGCAGCAGCTCGGGGTCGACGTCGACGATCTTCCGGAAGAGGGGATGGGCGCGGAACGCCTCCACCCCCGTCACCAGCCCCTCGACGACGCGCGTACGGGTGTCCAGCCCGGGCCGGGGCGCGGGGATGGCCCCCGTGGCGACGGCGATCCACTCCCGGGTCATCAGATCGCCGACCAGGGACCGCACGTCCGGCCACCGCCGGTAGAGCGTCATCCGGGAGACCCCGGCGCGGCGGGCCACGTCGGTCATGGTCGTACGGCGCACGCCGACGGCCAGGACACAGTCGCGTACGGCGTCGAGCACCGTGTCGTTGTCCGAGGACGGCCGGCTCGAGTGGTTGTGACGGTTGGGCGTCATGTGTAACAGTGTAACGCCAATGGGGCCGCGCGGGCGGCATCCCCCGCAACGACCGGTGAGGACGACAGGCAATGGACATGCTGTGGAACGGCTGGGGCGACCCGGCCCGGGCGACGCCGCTGCCCGACACCGTGACGGGGCTGCTGCGCGATCTGCTCGGCGTCAAGGAGAGCGGCGCCGCGCCCGTCCGCCTGACGGAGATCGACCTGCCCGACGTCCTGGACGAGCCGGCCCGCCGGGCGCTGCTCGCCGCCGTCGGCGACCGCGCCGGCCGCGTGCGCACGGACGCCGAGTCGCGCGTCCGGCACACCCGCGGCAAGTCCACGCCGGACCTGCTGCGCATGCGGCGGGGCGACGTCCGCGACACCCCGGCCGCCGTCGTCCTGCCCGACGGCCACGCCGAGGTGCTCGCGGTCCTGCGGGCCTGCGCCGACAACGGCCTGGCGCTCGTCCCCTTCGGCGGCGGCACCTCCGTCGTCGGCGGCCTCGCCCCCGCCCGGCCGGGCCCCTTCGTCGCCCTCGACCTGCGGCACATGAACCGCCTGCTCGACCTCGACCCCGTCTCCCGCACCGCCACCCTGCAAACCGGCCTGCGCGCCCCCGAGGCCGAGGCGCTGCTCGCCGAGCACGGCTACACGCTCGGCCACTTCCCCCAGTCCTACGAGTGGGCCACCGTCGGCGGCTTCGCCGCGACCCGCTCCAGCGGACAGGCCTCCGCCGGGTACGGACGCTTCGACGAGATGGTGCTGGGCCTCACCCTCGCCACCCCCGAGGGCACCCTCGACACGGGCCGCGCCCCGCGCTCGGCGGCCGGCCCCGACCTGCGCCAGCTCGTGCTGGGCTCGGAGGGCGCGTTCGGCGTCATCACCTCCGTCACCGTACGCATCCGCCCGGTCCCGGACGTCCGCCGCTACGAGGGCTGGCGCTTCGCCTCCTTCGACGAGGGCGCCGCCGCCCTGCGCCGGCTCGCCCAGGACGGACCGCGCCCGACGGTGCTGCGGCTGTCCGACGAGACGGAGACCCTGATCGGCCTGGCCCAGCCCGACGCCATCGGCGCCTCCCTCGCCGAGACGAACGCCGGCTGCCTCGCGATCGCCGGCTTCGAGGGCACCGAGCGGGACACCACGCACCGCCGGGAGGAGGCGGCGGCCGTGCTCGCCGAGTGCGGCGGCACCTTCGCCGGCGCGGAACCGGGGGAGCGGTGGGCGCACGGCCGCTACTCCGCGCCCTATCTGCGCGACTCCCTGCTCGACGCCGGCGCGCTCGCCGAGACCCTGGAGACCGCGGCCTACTGGTCCAGGATCCCCGCGCTGTACACGGCCGTCCGCGACGCGCTCACGGCCACGCTCACCGAGGCCGGCACCCCGCCGCTGGTCATGTGCCACATCTCGCACGTCTACGAGAACGGCGCCTCCCTGTACTTCACCGTCGTCTCCGCCCAGGGCGACGGGGATGCCGTGGCCCACTGGACGCGGGCCAAGCACGCCGCGAACGAGGCGATCCTCGCCGCCGGCGGCACCATCACCCACCATCACGCGGTGGGCACCGACCACCGCGACTGGTACCTGAGGGAGGCGGGCCCCCTCGGCATCGAGGCGCTGCGCGCCGTCAAGCGGACGCTGGACCCGGCCGGGCTGCTCAACCCGGGCGTCCTGCTGCCCCTATAGGGCTTTCAGGGGTCGCCACCCACGGCCGCGACCCGCACGGCAGACCCCCGCCGGCCGGTCACCGGCCGTCCCGTGAGACAACAGTCCGGCACCACCCGTCAGCCCGGAGGCACATCGATGCGACAGTTCACCGCCGTCGTCAACCCCACCGCGGGCGGCGCCACCTCGGCCGCCGCACTGCTCGGGGTGGCGCGGCTGCTGCGGGAGGCGGGCGCCGGACTGGAGACCGAGTACAGCCGCAGCCTCGCCCACGCCCGGGATCTCGCCCGCGAGGCCGGGCGTCGGGGCCGGGTGGTGCTCGCCGTCGGCGGGGACGGCATGGCCGGCGGGATCGGCGGCGCCCTCAGCGGCACCGGCGCCGTGCTGGGACTCGTCCCGGCGGGCCGCGGCAACGACTTCGCCCGCGCCCTGGACCTGCCCGCCGAGCCCGAGAACCTCGCCGAACTGCTGCTGCGCGGCGAGCCGCGCCCCGTCGACACCATCGAGGTCGTCTCCGCCGTCCACGACCGCACCGTCGTGCTCGGCAGCGTCTACGCCGGCGTCGACGCGCTCGCCAACCGCCACGCCAACCACGCACGCCTGCTGCGTGGTACCGCCTCCTACTACGCGGGCGCCCTGCGCGCCATCACCACCTGGCGCCCGACCCGCTACCGGGTCACCGTCGACGGACGGGAGCACGCCTTCACCGGCTACACCGTGGTGGCCGCCAACTCCGGCTACTACGGCTCCAACCGCCTCATAGCCCCCGCCGCCCGGGTCGACGACGGCCTGCTCGAGGTCGTGATGATCCACCACGCGCCGCGCCGGCTCTTCTTCGCCCTCATGAACGAACTCTCCTCCGGCGCCCACGTCCACCGACCCCAGGTGCACGTCCTGCGCGGGAAGGAGGTCCGGATCGAGTCCGACCGGCCCGTCCCCTACGGCGCCGACGGCGAGGTGGATGCCGTCCTCCCCGTCACGGCCCGGGTGCTTCCCGGAGCGCTGCGCGTCCTGCACTGAGACACGCAGCGCGTCCGGCGAGCGGATAGGTCCCGGTGCGCGGTCAGCCCCGGGGCGTGGTGAAGCGTTCCCACACCCGGTGGGAGCCCAGCAGCCGGGTGACCTGCTCCAGCGCTGCGGTGCCGGACTCGGCGACGACCACGCCGGCGGCGTCGGCGGGCACGCCCGACTCCTCCAGGGCGGCCTCGCCGCCGGCCCAGACGCCGATCGCCTTGCCGTGCCGGAAGGCCTCCGACAGCAGCAGGCTCACCCGCGGGTCGATCGACCCCGGACCCGTGGGCGCCGGCGCCGCCTTGTAGTCCCGCGGCGTGTACGCGTCGCCGCCCAGCGCGGGCACCCCCGCCACCAGGACGGCGTCGAACTCCACCGACCGCGCGGTGACGTAGCTGCGCTGGACGGTCAGCGCCGCGTCGCCCGAGCCGAGGTGGCCGCCGGTCGGCGCCACCACGAGCGGCACCATGCCGGCGTCCAGCACCGCCTCGCGCACCGCCGCCACACCCTCCACGTCGGCCCCGCTGGTCACGATGCCGATGACCCGTCCCTCGACGGGCCAGACCTTGCCGACCTGGGAGAGCGCCGGGCTGGGCTCGACGTCGGCCAGGGGCACCGTCGGCTCCGGGGCGGGCAGACCGAGACCCTCGGCGACGCCCGCGCACAGCTCGGGGTCGATGTTGGCCAGGACCTGGAGGGTGCGCTCCCTGATGGCCTGCTCGTAGCACTTGCCGAGCTCGAAGGTGTAGGCGCCGATGATGTGCTCGCGCTCCACCGGGCTCATGCTCAGCCAGAACCGGCGCGGCTGGCTGAAGTGGTCGGCGAAGGACTCCGGCGCCTCACGCACCTTCGACGCCGCCGGGATCGGGACCGGCGCCTCGATGTACGCGCCCATGTCCGCGCCGGCGGTGAACGGGCAGCCGCCGTCCAGGGTGTTGGGGCTGTAGGGCGCCACACCCCGGTGCACCGCCGTCTGGTGCATGCCGTCGCGCAGCATGTCGTTGACCGGCGCCTGCGGCCGGTTGATCGGCAGCTGCGGGAAGTTGGGACCGCCCAGCCTCGTGATCTGCGTGTCCAGGTACGAGAACAGCCGTCCGGCGAGCAGCGGGTCGTCGGTGATGTCGATGCCCGGCACCAGGTGACCGACGTGGAAGGCCACCTGCTCCGTCTCGGCGAAGAAGTTGGACGGATTGCGGTTGAGGGTCAGCAGCCCGACCGGCTGCACCGGGGCGAGTTCCTCGGGCACGATGTTGGTCGGGTCCAGCAGGTCGATGCCCTCGAAGGTCTGCTCCGGGGTGTCCGGGAAGGTCTGGATGCCCAGCTCCCACTGCGGGTACGCGCCCGCCTCGATGGCGTCGGCGAGGTCGCGGCGGTGGAAGTCCGGGTCGACGCCGTTGATGATCTGCGCCTCGTCCCACACCAGGGAGTGCACACCCAGCTTGGGCTTCCAGTGGAACTTCACCAGTGTCGTGGCGCCCTCGGCGTTGACCAGCCGGAAGGTGTGGACGCCGAAGCCCTCCATCATCCGGTAGGAGCGCGGGATGCCGCGGTCGCCCATGAAGAAGAGCGTGTGGTGGGTGGCCTCGGTGTGCAGCGACACGAAGTCCCAGAAGGTGTCGTGCGCGCTCTGCGCCTGCGGGATCTCCCGGTCGGGGTGCGGCTTCGCCGCGTGCACGACGTCCGGGAACTTGATGGCGTCCTGGATGAAGAAGACCGGGATGTTGTTGCCGACGAGGTCGAAGACGCCCTCACTGGTGTAGAACTTCGTCGCGAAACCCCGGGTGTCGCGCACGGTGTCGGCGGACCCCCGGGAGCCGACCACCGTGGAGAAGCGCGTGAACACGGGCGTCTCCACGTCCGCGGCGAGGAAGCCCGCCTTCGTCACCGAGGCCGCCGTGCCGTAGCTCTGGAAGACGCCGTGCGCGCCCGCGCCCCGGGCGTGGACCACGCGCTCCGGGATGCGCTCGTGGTCGAAGTGCATGACCTTCTCGCGCAGGTGATGGTCCTGCAGCAGCACGGGCCCGCGCGGACCGGCCTTCAGCGAGTGGTCGGTGTCGCCCACCCGCGTGCCCTGCGCGTTCGTCAGATAGCTGCCGGACTGGGCGACGCGGGCCTGGTCGGCACCGGTGGGCTGCCCGGTCGGCGACACCGTGTCCGGGCCGCTCTGGTCCGGCTTCGGGGGCAGCGGCTCGCGCGGGGTGGTGGGTTCGGCGACCGGCGGAGACTCGGGCCCGGGCTTGCCGGGCACGCCGTCCGCCGGACCGCCGCCCTCTCCCTGCAGGCTCTCGGTGACCTTGTGGGCTACCCGCTTGAGGGGGTTGGCCTCGCTCATCAGCCTTGTCTCCGTTCTGGGCGGGCCGCTGCTCGCGACCGGTCGTCTTCGGGTACCGACTGCCGTGGTGGGCCGTGACCGCGTACCCAGCCACCGCGACTCAAGGCATGCGCGACGGCGGCAGGACACGGGGACGTGACGCGCGACGACGAACGCTCCACCGCCCCCCGGCGCACGACGCCTTGTGCATGGGGACTCCTTCTCGCCGGTGGCCGTACCAGCCTCACCGGCCCCGGGAGGGGGCGCCACCGGAGGCACGCGCACGAGGGAGGCCCCCGGCCGGCGTCGTGCCGGCCGGGGGCCTCGCAGGCTCAGGCTCAGCCGTGTGTGACGCGCACCGGCTCGAACGAGACGCGCGTGCGCGCACCACCGTCCGCCCAGACCACCCCGACACCGTCGCCGTCGGCCACGACCTCCGTGACGGCGTCCGCCAGCGGCCCGGGGCCCGGTTCACCGGTGAGTGCGGCCAGGCAGACGTGCAGCGAGGTGGCGCCCGCCTCGCCGGACAGCCGGGGAAGCTCCGCCCACGGCGCGTAGGCGGTGCCCTGCGGGGCGCGGACGGTCTCCGGCTCGGGACTCCAGCCGTGCAGTCCGTGCAGCGCCGATACCAGCGGCTCCTCGGGGCCGGTGGCCCACCCGGTGTGGGTGAGGCGGGTCCCGGCCGGGGCGCCGGTCACCCGGTGCACCCGCAGCTCGTACGGGCCCCGTGCCACGGTCACGCTCTCCACCCGCAGGCCCGGCACCATCGGGGGGCCGCCGGCGAAGACCGGCCGGTGCCAGGACGCCGCCCAGCCCCAGCCGTCGCCGTGCCCCGCGCCCAGGGGGTGGATCCGGCGGCGCACACTGCGCCGGCCGTTCACCTCCACCGACAGGTGGTTGTCCGCGACGTTGCCGGGTGCCGTCGGGCCGGTCCGGGTGGAGTACGCCTGCCGGCCGTAGTGCGGGTCGTCCTCGGCGGCCGACTCGCCCTCGTGCGGCCGGACGTGGTCGCTGCCGTGGTTGTGCAGCCGCACGATCCCGTCGCCGCGCGTCGACTGCACCAGCAGCCCGGGTGCCGGCAGGGCGATCATCCGGTCCGCCTCCTCGACGGGCCCCGGCTCCTCGGTGGCCGTCCACAGCGGATGCGTGGCGGGCGCGAGCAGCGACACGAACGCCTTGGACGCCCAATAGGGGGACGCGGGACCGGAGTACGTCTGGAGCGTGGCGTCGTGCGGGCCGTGCCAGCCCAGGCTGAGCAGCCCGTCGTCGGTCAGCGCCCCGCGCTCCAGGAAGTACCGCAGACTGCCGCTGGCCAGCCGCCGCGAGGCCCCCGGCGACAGCGGGGTGTGCCCGGTCAGCGCGCCGAGGCTCACCGCCGAGGATGCGGCGAAGCGGTACGACAGCGACCGGCCGTAGTGCAGCGGCGCCCCGTCCGAGCCGAACATCGACGCGAACCCCTCGAGGTGGGCCCGCAGCCGCTCGCCGTACCGCGCGCCGAGGGCGTCGTCGCCGGCCAGGTGGGCGTCGAGCACCGGGTACAAGTGCAGCGCCCAGCCGTTGTAGTGGTCGAAGGCGCGTCCGTCGCCGTCGGCGTACCAGCCGTCGCCCCGGTACCAGCTCTCCATCAGCTCCTGCGCCCGCCGCCGGGCCGCGGCCGTCTCGGCGTCGCCGCGGCCGACCGACTCCAGGAACCCCGCGACCGTGTACGGGAACAGGTACCAGTTGTTCGGCGCCGGAACGTGCCGCAGCGCCCCGCGCAGCCACTCCTCCACCCGGTCCTGCACCCCGGCGTCCAGGTTCTTCCACAGCCACGGCGCGGTCAGCCTGAGGCCGAGCGCCACCGACGCCGACTCGACCATGGGCTGGCCCTGCACGTCGTGGTCGAGGATGAGCGGCCAGGACTCGGTGTCCTCACGCCCGGGGGTGAGGGTGCCCGCGGCCAGGCCGCGCGCGTAGCGGTCCAGCCAGCCGTGCGGGTCGTCGCCGTCGGCGCCGGCGACCCGGAAGGCCGCCGCGAGGAACGTCCGGGCGAACCCCTCGAGACCGTCGGAACGCACACCCGAGCGCGAGGGCCGCCCCGGCAGGTCGAGCAGCGCGCAGCCCGGCGTGCTCCAGCGCCACGCCGCCCACAGCAGCCCGTCCGCGACGGCCTCCCAGTGGGCGCGGGTGTACCCCGTGCGGGGGCTCAGCGCACGGTCCTCGGTGGGCACTTCGAAGGGGATGCTCATGCCAGGAACGCCAGCCTTTCGCGTCGTACGGGGTGGAGGAAACCGGCGCCGGACGCCCAGCGGGCGGTCTCGGCGAGGGCGAGGTCGGCCAGGCGGCGCCACTCGTTGCCCTCGGAACCGGCGAGGTGCGGGGTGATCAGCGCGTGGTCGCAGTCCCACAGCGGGTGGTCCGGCGGCAGCACCTCGGGGTCGGTGACGTCCAGCACGGCCCGGATCCGGCCCGCGAGGACGGCGTCGGTGAGCGCGTCCTGGTCGATGACCGCGCCGCGCGAGGTGTTGATCAGCACGGCGCCGGACGGCATGGCGTCGATGAGCGCCCGCCCGACCAGGCCCCGGGTCTCGGGCAGCAGCGGGGTGTGCACGCTGACGGTGTCGCAGCGCGCGAACAGCTCCGGAAGCCCGACGCGTTCGACGCCGAGCCCGGCGGCGTCCGCGTCGCCGACGTACGGGTCGTGCAGCAGGACCTCGACGTCGTGCGGGCGCAGCAGCTCGACGACCCGGCGGCCGATCAGCGAGGCCGACAGGATGCCGACCGTGCGGCGGTAGTTGCCGACGTCGCGGGGGGTGCGCAGCCAGTTGCCGCGGGTGCGGGACCGCCGGAAGTCGCGGGCCCGCTCCAGCACCCGCTTGCCGGTCAGCAGGATCATGCCGAGGGTGTACTCGGCCACCGGCAGCGCGTTGGCCGCGGCGGCCGAGGAGACCTCGATCCCGCGCTCCCAGCAGGCCTCGGTGACATGACCGCGGACACTGCCCGCCGTGTGCACCACGGCCCGCAGCCGGGGCGCCGCCTCCAGCACCGCGGCGTCCAGCGGCGGACAGCCCCAGCCGGTGATCAGCAGCTCGGCCTCGGCCAGCAGCGACCGGGCGCGCGGGGCGGACAGGTCGTCCAGCGCGGGCAGCGGGGCGAGGTCGCAGATCCGGCGGAACGCCTCGAGCGACTCGGGGTCGAGGACGGCCTCGGCGGCGTCCGGGGACATGGCCGCGACGGCCCGGGGCCGGGTTGCGCGGCCGGGGGTGTCGGGGGCGTGCACGGTCACTTGACGGCTCCGGCGGTCAGCCCGCTCCGCCAGAAGCGCTGGAGCAGGACGAAGGCGAGGATGAGCGGCAGTACGGCCAGCAGCGACCCCATGATGACCACCGGGTAGTACTCCGGCGAGACGGACGCCGAACTGTTCCACTGGTACAGGCCGAGGCTGACGGGATACAGGTCCTGGTCGGACAGCATCACCATGGGCAGGAAGAAGTTGTTCCAGATCGCGGTGAGCTGGAAGAGGAAGACGGTGACCAGCCCGGGACCGAGCATGCGCAGCGCCACACGCACATACGTGGTCAGCTCGCCCGCCCCGTCCACGCGCGCCGCCTCCAGCACCTCGTCGGGCACGTAGCCCCGGCTGAAGATGCGGCCGAGATAGACGCCGAACGGGTTGAACAGCACCGGGACGAACACCGCCCAGAAGGTGTTGACCAGGCCGGCCTCGGACGCCATCAGGTACAGGGGCAGCGCGAGGACGGTCTGCGGCACCATCACCGCGGCCAGCACCAGGCCGAACAGCTTCTCCTTGTGCCGGAAGCGGTACTTGTCGAAGGCGTAGCCGCAGGCCACGCTCAGCAGTGCGCCCAGCGCGGCGCCGAGGACGGCGTACAGCAGGCTGTTGAGGTACCAGCGGCCGTACAGCCCGCCGTCCATCGCGAACAGGTCCCGGAAGTTGCGGACGAAGGAGAAGTCGCTCAGGGACAGCAGGTCGCTGCTGAACAGGGCGTCCCGGCTCTTGGACGCGGCGAGCACCAGCCACAGCACGGGCAGCAGCGTGTAGAGGACGGAGACCGCGACGACCACGTTGACCGTCGTACGGCCCAGCAGTCCCGGGCGGCGCAGGGAGCTGTCGGTGGCGCTCATCGGGCCTCCTCGGCGGAGTCGGCGCGGCTGGTGAAGCGGGTGACGCCGTAGGACAGGGCGATGGTGCAGACGAGCAGGACGACCGAGGCGGCCGCCGCCAGGCTGTAGTTGTTCCGGGTGAAGGCCGCGTCGTAGATGTACATGCTCGGCGAGAACCGGGAGCTGATCATGGGGGAGGACTGGCTGAGCAGCATGGGCTCGGTGAAGAGCTGGAGCGCCCAGATCAGGGTGAAGATCGCGACCATGACGATCGAGGCCCGCACCAGCGGCGTCTTCACCTGGAGCGCCGTGCGCACCGGTCCGGCGCCGTCGACCACCGACGCCTCGATCACCTCGCGGGGCACGGCCTGCAGGGCGGCGTAGAAGACGACCATGTTGTAGCCGAGGTTGCTCCACAGGGCGATGTTGACGATGGACGGGATCACCGTGTGGATGCCGAGGAAATCGATCGTGATGTCGGCGCGGGCGAACAGGTCGATCACCGGGCTGATGCCCGGCGTGTACAGATACAGCCAGATCAGGGCCGCGATGATGCCGGGCACGGCGTGCGGCAGGAACAGGCCCAGCTGGGCGAAGGCGCGCAGCCGCACCACGCCCGAGTCGAGCAGCAGGGCGAGGGCGAGCGCGCCGACGACCATGAGGGGGATGTAGATCAGGCAGTACAGCGCGACCGTGCCGAGCCCGCCGAGGAAGGTGGGATCGGTCAGGACGGCCGCGTAACCGCGCAGGCCGACGAAGACGGTGCGCTCGGGGCCGAAGCCGAGTCCGGGCTGGTCGTCGCTGAAGAAGCTGAGGTAGACCGCCGTGCCGACGGGGATCAGGAAGACGGTGACCAGCAGGGCGAAGAAGGGCGCCATCAGGACGGCGCACGCGGTCAGCCGGCGGCGTCCGGCCGCCCTGCGGGCGCGCAGACCCGAGGCGGCGGACTCCGGGCCGGCGGCCTGGACGGTGCCGGCCGGCACCCGGGGGTGAGTGGTCGTGGTCATGGGGGTGTCACCTGCCTTTCGTCGGCTCAGGTGCTGTGCTGGGTGGTGGACAGGCCGAGGGCCTTGAGGTCGGGCATGGTGCCCTCCTGCGCCGTGCGCAACGACTCGACCAGGGAGCCCTGGCCGGCGCCGACCCGGGCGAAGGAGTCCTGCATGACCTTTTGGGTGGCGCTCATCCGCGGCCCCCACAGCCAGCCCTCGCCGATCTTCCGGGCCTCCTGCTCGAACAGGCCGTAGATGTCCTGGCCGCCGTAGTACGACCGGTCGAAGGCCTCGCGCCCCACCGCCACCAGGCCGGGGGCGGCCGGGTACTGGCTGCTGGTGCCGCTGGACAGACGGGCGCGCAGGGCGTCGGGGTGGGAGACCTGCCACTCGATGAACTCCATGGCGGCCTCGGGATGGCGGCTGTCCTCGGTGACGGCGAAGGTGGAGCCGCCGTGCATGCCGACGGCGGGCGCGCCGGCGCCCCACTGCGGCATCGGGGCGATCCGCCACTGCCCCTTCTGCCCCGGCCGCGCGTTCATCTGGGCGCCGGCGTCCCAGGCGCCGCTGAGCCGGGTGAGGACCAGTCCGTTGCCGAGCTGGGCGTCCGACTGCCTGCTCTCCACGGCGTTCATGAAGACGTCGTCCCGGTCGATGAGCCGCTGCCAGTAGTCCGCGACCCGCCGGGAGGGCGCGTCGGCGAGGGAGACGTTCCAGGCGCCGTCCGAGATGTCGAACCAGCGGGCGCCCGCCTGCCACGCGTACCCCGCGAACTGCGTCATGCCGTCGGTGGGGAACAGCACCAGCCGCCGCCCCGGCGCCGTGCGGCGCACGGTGGCGGCCTGCTCGGCGAACTCGTCCCAGGTGCGCGCCGGCCGCAGTCCGTACCGGTCGAAGAGATCGGCGCGGTAGTGCATCACCATGGGCTCGACGTCCAGCGGCACGCTGAACACCCGGCCCTCGAAGGTGGTCTGGCCGAGTGCCTGCGGCAGCAGCTTGCGGCGCAGTCCGTCGCCGACCAGGTCGGTGATGTCACGGGCGACACCGTCGATGGCGAACCCCGGCACCTGCGGGTACTCGATGGTGGCGACGTCGGGCGCGTTGCCGGCCCGTGCGGCGTTGCTCAGCTTGGCGTAGCCGCCCTGTCCGCCGGAGGGTATCTGCTGGAACTCCACCTGGACGGTGCGGTGCGTGCGGTTGAAGGCGTCGACCACCTCCTGGCTGCCGCGCAGGGCGGACCAGAAGGTGATGCGCGTGGTGGTGCCCGTGCGGGCCGACGAGGCGCCGCCGTCCCCCTGGCAGGCGCTCACGGCTCCTGTCAGGGGTACGGCGGCCATCGCGGCGAGCACGGAGCGGCGGCTGGGTCGTCCGGGCATGGCGGCTCCCACGGCTCCTGCGTGCCCGCGGCTCCGGGCACGGCTGTTGGGGACACGGGAATCCTGGACCGGCCCGATGGAAACGGTCAATAGATCGATCAGAAGAAAATAAAGCGCTCAAACGCTCATAGTGTCGACCGCGGGACGGGTGGAGCCGCGCACCATGAGCCGCGGCAGCAGCTCGACGCGCCGCGTGGGCCGTGCGCCCGTCTCCCGCAGCCGCTCGAGAAGCAGCTCGGCGGCCACCCGGCCGACCTCCGCCCGGGGCGGGGACACGGCCGTCAGCGGAGGTGTGGCGAGCCCGGCCACCACGTCGTCGTACGCCACGACCGAGCAGTCCTCCGGCACCCGCACCGCCTCGTCCGCCAGCCGCTGCACGATCATCAGCGCGTCCACGTCGCCGTGCAGCACGACCGCGGTCGCCCCCGTCCCGCGCAGCAGCTCCGGCAGCCCGGCCGTCTCCTGCGCCGAGTACGGCCCCTCCGGCCCCGACTCCGGTGCGCTCAGCGCCCACGCCCAGTGCTCCACCAGCGGATGCGTCCCGGCGATCCCGGCGAACGCGGCCCGCAGCGTGCGCGCCGTCGGGCTGTCGTCCCGGGTCGCGAACACGATGCGCCGGTGACCGAGCCCCACCAGGTGCTCCACCGCCAGATGCGCCCCGTACCAGTGGTCCGAGCACACCGAGTCCAGCGAGTGCGGCGCGCTGCCGCGCCGCGGCCGCCGCTCCATCAGTACCGTCGGCACGTCCAGCCCCGCCAGCCACCCGTAGTCGGCCTCCTCGGCGGCCAGGGTGCTCCACCGGGGAGCGAGCAGCACCCCCCGGGCGCCGTCCTCGATCGCCCGCTCCACCAGCGGGCGTTCGGCCCCGGTGGCCTGGGGCGCGATGTGCAGCGCCAGGCGCACGCCCGCCTCCTCCAGCACCGTGCGGGCGCCGTGCAGCGTCTCGGTCAGGTACGAGTGCCGCTCCGGCACGACCACGGCCACCCGGTCGCCGCCGGCCGGCTCGCGGGCCGGCACCTCGGGGGCGGGCAGCGTCGAGCGGACGACGCCGTGCCCGCGGCGCAGCCTGCCCTCCCGCGTCAGCTCCTCCACGTCCCGGCGGACCGTCACGACCGAGACCTGCAACTCGTCGGCGAGATCGCGCACCCGCGCGGTACCGCGCGCCTGGACCGCCGCCAGGATCCGCTGCCGCCTGACATCGACCGGCTCCCGCATCAGGACTCCCCACCCGCAGATGTTCGTTTGAGCGATTCGGCGTCATCATAACGATCGCTCACATCCGGTGTCCCGGGCATCGGGAGTCTCGGTCTACGGACCTACGGCTCGGGGTCCGCGAGCAGCATGCCCAGCGGGCCCAGGTCGAGATTGAGGTCGCCCCGGCTCAGGCCGTGCTGCGCGCACAGGTCGTCCATGCGCCGGTCGAGCAGCATGAGCGCCGTGCCCAGCCGGTCCTCCTGCTCGGCGCTCAGCGTGCCCTCGTCGAAGCGGCGCACGGCCTGGCGCTCCATGAGCTGGCGCAGCAGCTCGACGACGGTGAGCACCAGGGCGGCCAGGTCGTTCGTCACGCGCTCGGGGTCCAGGTCGAGGGCGTGGGCGCGGGGCGCGGTCACAGCGGCCCGCTGTCCGGCCACGGGGCGGGCACGCGCTCGTTCACCGACGACAGCAGTGCGTGCAGGGAGATCCGCACCAGGGGGACGTCGGCGATGGCCAGGACCAGGTCCCCGCTGACGACGACACCGGTCGCCAGCACCCGGTCCAGGAGGTCGACCAGGGGCACCCCGACCGGCGCGTACGGCTCCGGCCCGCCCCAGGGCACGGGCGCGGGACCCGGCTTGCGGGGTGCCACGGCGGTCATGAGCCGGCTCCCTGCTCCGCGTGCTCCGGTCGGGGTCGGTCCCGCTCCTCCTGGGGCCGGTCCGGCGCCTGGTCCCAGCGGGCGAAGGAGTACGGGATCCACGGGCCCGAGGCGCCGACCTCGACGGCCGGGTACGGACGGTCCGTGGTGAGCCGGGCCAGCGCGCGGGCGAAGGCGGAGCCCTCCGTGTCCTCCACGAGGTAGGCGCAGTTCAGCAGCTGCGGGGAGCGCCGGCCCGTCAGCCGCTCGCTCTGCGGGCGGTGCCGGGTCGCCGCGACGGCGTACCGCCGCAGTTCCGCGTCGACGGCCTCCGCCTCGGCGAGAGCCTTCGCGTGCGCGTCGTGCCGGTCGCGCCGCCGGGCGCTGGCCCGGCTGAGGTAGGCACGCCCGCCCGCACCCGGGCCGGTGTCGCCGTCAGAACGGGCATCGGGCTGTGACGCGGCCTCGGCGGCATGCACCTTCACCGCCCATTCCGTGCGGCCCTGGAGGCGGTCGAGCAGCGCGCTCAGTTCCGCCGCACGGGCGGTGATCGCCCGCCGGGCGCTCCCGTCGTCGTGGTACAGGGTCGCCAGCGGCAGCGGGACGACGGAGCGGCCCCGCCCGCCGGCGGCCTCGACGCCACGGTGGTGCGCGCGGGCGCACCGCTCCAGTTCGTCGGGCCGGCCCAGCCGCTCGGCCAGCGCCGCGTCGTCGAAGAGCTCCGCGGGGACGTCCTGGACGAGCAGGCACAGGCCGTCCGTGTGCAGTACGCGCAGCGGGCCGCCCTCCTCGTGACCGGTCGCCGCGGCGAGTGCGGCGGGGTCCGGCGGGGTGCGGGTGACGGCGAACGCGCAGACGAGGACAGGGGCCTCCGCGAGGCCGGCCGGGCGCCCGCTCACCGGACGGCTCCCGTCGTCTCCTCGACCGCCTCCGTCAGTTCGTCGAGCTGTGCCCGCAACCGCGCGTTCTCCTCGGCGAGTTCGTCCCGCGCGGCCCGGGACGACAGCGCCGGGTCGGTCTCCCACCAGTCGATGCCCGCCTTCTTCGCGGTGTCCACCGAGGCGATGAAGAGCCGCAGCCGGATGGTGAGCAGCTCGATGTCGAGCAGGTCGATCTTGATGTCGCCGGCGATGACGATGCCCTTGTCGAGGACGCGTTCGAGCAGGTCGGCGAGGCTGCCGGCGGCGGGGGCACAGGGCTCGGCCGCCGGTCCCGGGTATCCGTGGTCGAGGTCGGTCACCGCGTACTCCCCGGGCGGTCAGCGACGCGGGCGGGCTCGTTCGTCGTCATCGTCCTCGTCGTCCTCGTCGTCCTCGTCGTCCCCGTCGGGTTCGTCCTCGTCCTCGTCGTATTCGCCGTCGTCCGCGTCCTCGTCGTCCTCGTCCTCGTCCTCGTCCTCGTCGTCCTCGTCCTCGTCGTCGTACTCCTCGTCCGACCCCTCGTCCTCGTCCTCCAGCGCCTCTTCGTGGCTCCGGACGACCTCGCCGTCGCGGATCTCGCCGCGCCAGCCCTCCACCTCCACGTCGCCCAGGAGGGTGACGTGCCGGGCGAAGTGCTTCAGGTCCAGCCGCAGCCGGCGTCCCTGGGCGCGCCAGAGGTTGCCGGTCTTCTCGAAGAAGCCCGCCGGGTAGTACTCGACGACCACGACGACACGGGTCAGCCGGGGTGCCAGCTCGTGGAAGCTGACCACACCGCGGGTGCTGCCCTTGGCCCCCTCGGAGGTCCAGGCGATCCGCTCGTCGGGTACCTGCTCCTCGACGGTCGCCTTCCAGCTCCGGCTCGACGGTCCCACCTTGACGTTCCAGTCGGACGTGACCTCGTCGGAGGTGCTGACGCTGCGCACGCCCTTGGTGAAGGAGCTGAAGTCCTGGAGCTGGGTCCACTGGTCGTAGACGGTGCGCAGGGGAACGCCGATGTCGACGGTCTCCATGATGTGCGTCGCCTTCACGCTGCCCGCGGAGCCGCCCCGCCGTTTTCCGGAGCCACTCCCGCCCGAGCCCGAGTCCGAGCCGCTGTTCGCGGAATCGGTCAGGCGGTCGGTCAGACCGCCGATCCCCTTGCCCGCCCTGCCCACGAGGCTGCGTCCGGCGGCCGAGAGGTAGCCGCCGAGGGCGTCCTTCACGTCGCCCAGGGGGGATGCGCCGTCCCCCGGTCCGGCGGGGCTCATCCGCGCCCACCTCCCCGTGCCTTCCGCGACGGCGCGGCCTTCCGGGCGGCGGTCTTCTTCGCGGCCGTCTTCTTCGCCGGTGGCTTCCCGGCGGGCGCGGCCTTGCGCGGGGGAGCCTTCCGCGCCGTCTTCCTCGGTGGCGCGGGGGCGGGCTCCTGGTCCTCCTCCCACTCCTCGTCGTCGAAGTAGCCGGCCTCGTCCATCGCGTCGTCTGAGTCGTCGTACCCGTCGGAGTCGTCGTACGCGGTGTCCTCGTCGTCCCGCCGGCCGCCGCCGTCGAGGGCGTCGGTGCGGTCGCGGAGGCTGTCCGCGAGGCCGGTGAGCCGGCGGTTCGCCGCGGCCGTGACGGCCGTGCGCCCGGCGGTCAGCAGCTCGCCGCGCACCTGGTCCGACAGTTCCTGGAGCTGCGGTGTCAGCTGGAGCCTGCCCAGTCCCTGGGAGAGCACCTGGGCCGGGGACAGCCCGAGGCGCCGCCCCGCCAGGTAGGAACCGACCACGAGGGCCAGTTTGGCCTTCTTCGAGCGGCCGAGGAGGTATCCGCCCGCCATGGCCGCCGCCAGGGCCGCCTTGCTGTCGCTCATGGGTGCCTTCCGTGCGCTGGATGCGTGATGGTGGTGCGGCCCGTGGGCCGGGCCGGGCGGTCGAGGAGGGCGAGCAGGCGCTCCTCCTCGCGTTCGAAGGCCGCCTCGTCGATCGCGCCCTCGTCGAGCGCCCGGTTGAGCGCGGCCAGACGGGCCTGCACGGCACGCGGATCGTGGAGCTGACGCCGGGCTTCCTGGAGCAGGTGGTCCGCGATCCACGCCGTGCCCCGCACCGGGGCCAGGGGCAGCAGGAGGAGGCCGCTCACGATGCCCACCGCGTCACCGCCCGGCCGGCGCGGGGGACGGGTCGACGAAGCTGTAGCAGGGCAGGGGGCCGGTCACGCTGAGGGCGATGCGGTCCCCGCGCTCACGGGCGCACGCGTCCACCGCCTGCCGGAACCGGTCCTCGTCGGCGGAGCGCAGCAGGAACGACGCGCTCAGCACCTGGTCGTCGCCGGTCGGGCCGCCCACGGTGCGCACGGCGAGCGGGGTCAGCCGGTCCAGTACCTCTTGGGCCGCGCGCCGCGCCTCGCGGCGGACGGCCCGGGCGAGCGCCTCGCCGAGCCGGACGTTGGCCTCGTAGTCGGGGCGGCGCCGGGTCCGCAGGGCCAGGGCCCGCAGCTTCTCGTCCCGGCGCACCAGCTCGGCGAAACTACCGGGCACGACCGCGCCCTTGACGTTGAGCTCGACGCACCCCCGGACGCCGTCGAGCTGCCGTTCCAGACGGCCGGCGTCGGAGCGGAGCTGGGAGAGCAGGACGTCCACCCGGGGGCTGAGGACCGCGAACCGCATGGGCAGCAGGGGCCCCTGCGCGGCCAGTTCGTCCAGCACCGCCTGATGGGCCATCAGGTCGCGGCGCCGGGGCCGGAGCCGGGCGGGCGTGTCCGAGACCGCCGCGCTCAGGCCGGACTCGGTGAGCAGCCGCACCGGGGCGCCGCCGACCCCCGGGGAGCGGGGCGTGCGGACCCCGGCGGGGGCGATGCCGTAGACGTAGAGTGCGGCACCGGACTCCGCGACGGCGTCGGCGGTGGTGCTGGGGGCTGTCGCGGACACGGTCATTCCTCCTCCGTTCCCGTGTGCCGGCGCGGGCGGCTGCGCGGGCGGTCGTCGTCACCGCGGGGACGCCCGGCCGTACGGCTCCGGGGCCGCTGGGCCCGCTCCTCGCGCTCGCGGGCGGGGGAGCCGGTGCGCCGCCGGGGGAGGGGCTCCTCCTCTTCCTCCTCCGCGGCCGGCTCCGGTTCCTCGGGCGCGAGCATGTCCCGCACCCGGTCGGTCAGCGAACGCGTCCCGCGTCTGGCGGCCGCACGGCCCACGGTCTTGGCGACCGGCCCGCCGAACAGCTCGGGCACGGTCTTGGACCGCACGTCGTGCTCCAGGTCCAGGCGGTTGCAGGCCTCGGCGAACCGCAGATAGGTGTCGACGCTCGCGACCACGATGCGCGCGTCCACCTTGAGGATCTCGATGCCGACCAGGGAGACGCGCACGAAGACGTCGATCACCATGCCGCGGTCGAGGATGAGTTCCAGGACGTCGTAGAGCGTTCCGGCGCGGGGCGCGCAGACGATCTCGTCGTCATAGGTGATCATGCGGTCGTCCTTCCGGGGGCGGGGCCGGCGGCCCGGGTCACTGGTCCTGGGCACCGCGCCGGTAGCGGGCGATCCGGCGGTACTGCAGCAGACCGCCCGCTTCGTCCAGCTCGACCTCGTAGGTGGCGAGCAGGCTGGTGGTGTCCGGGATGCGCGCCACCTCCAGCACGTCCACGTTGACGATCCACCCGTCGTCCTCGCTGCGGCACACCGCGGAGACCCCCTCGACGCGGTGCCGGATCAGCTCGGACAGGGCGTCCGCCGCGCGTCGGGCGGCCTCCCGGGCGTCCCGCACGGCACGCTCGCGCGTGGTCGTGGACGTCGTGCCGCGGCGTCGCTCGCCAGGTTCTGTCATGGAGCCCACTCTGGCCGCGCGTCCCGGTCCGCGCGCCCCCTGTTACCCCATCCGGGCGCGGGCCGGCGCCCCGCTCACCGCGAGGGGGGCGGAGATGCGCCGGGCGGCGGGCTCAGGCGCCGGGCGTCGCGGTGGTCCGGCGCCGGCAGTGCAGGAAGAGGTGCGGTTCGGGCCCGGCGTCCGGGTGGGCCGGGGTGAACAGCAGCTCCTCCCGCTCAAGGACCTCCAGACCCGCGCCCTCGGCCACGGCGACGAAGTCCGGCGCGGTGAAGCTGGTCACGCGCACGGGCTGCCCCATGAAGGTGGCGTCGACGCCCTCCACGTCCAGCGGAACGGTCGCGAGGACCAGGTGTCCCGCCGGGGCCAGCGTCCGCGCGAGGCGCCGGACGACGTCCGTCTGCTCCCGCCGGTCCAGCTGGAGCAGGGCGAAGTACACGCAGACCGCGTCGTACGAGCCGTCGGTCAGCGGGACGTCGCGGATGTCGGCGCACCGGAAGGAGGCCTCCGGCACCTGCCGGGACGCCAGCTCCACCATGACCGGGGAGACGTCGACGCCGTCGACCCGGTGACCGGCGTCCGCGAGGGTCCGGGCCGTGGGCCGTCCGGTCCCGCTGCCGACGTCCAGCACCCGGCTGCCCGGCGCGAGCCGCCCGAGCAGCCACTCCAGGGAGCGACGGTGCGCCGGCGCCCCGGCGAACGCCTTCTCGTAGTCGGCGCCCAGCGCGTCGAACACGGCGGCGGCCGGGGGTCGTTGCTGTCCGTCGGCCACGGGGGTACCTCCGGTGGGGTGAGCCGGTGCCGGGATCATCGTTCCACCGCGGCGCAGCCACCGGCAAGGGGCCCGCCGGCCGTCCCGCGCCGTCAGCGGGCGGCCCGGCCGGTGCCACCGCGTGCCCGCTCACCGCCTCAGTGCAGCGCCTGGTACACCGACGCCGTGGTGAAGCCGTACACGACGTGCGGCACGATGTCCGACACCCAGGACGTGCGGTCCCACTGCTTCGGGTCGGTCACGCCGAGCGCCGCGGCCGGTACGTCGCTGCCCACCATGGCTGCGGCGCCGAGCAGCGGTCCGGCCAGCCAGTCCGGCAGCGGCCCGCGGTGGCGGCACAGCAGCCCGTAGGCCGCCCCGACCCCGAGGCCGGTGGCGTAGCCGAGCAGGGCACCGACGGCCTGTTCGCGGTTCGGCTTCGTCTCCTCGTCGCCGAGCACCAGCCCGACCCGGTCGGCGACCCGGTCCGCGACCTCGGCGGGCATGTCGCTGGACCCCCGGCCGCGCAGCAGCATGTCGCCGTACGTGGTGAGGTTCAGCGCGACGGTCCCCGCCGCGCCGGCGACCAGGCCCTTGATCAGTGACTGCATACCGGAACTCCCTCGGTACGGGCGCGCTGGCGCACGACGGTCACGACGGCCCCCGGGTTCCCCTCTCGTGGCGGCCTAACAGAGGCCCCCCGTGGGCTCGCGCCGCGGCCCGCGCGCCGCACCCGGCTGTCGCCGGCCCCGCCGCCCTGTCCCCGGCCGCCCCGTCCTCGGCCGCCGAGAGGAGGACCCCGTGAGCGAGTCCGCCCCGGACCCCGCGAGCGGGCGTCTCGTGACCGACGACAGCGCCCTGCTCGACGTGGACCGCCCGCGCAGGACGTACCCCCTGCCCGGACGCGCCGGCTCACCGCCGCCGACGACGTGTCGTTCTCCGTGGATCTCCCGGGCGCGGGCCGGCCGGGCCCGCTCGCGGCGCGGTGTCCCCGGTGTGCTTGGCCGGGGGTCGGGAAGAGGCCGCGGTCCCGCTGGACCGGGTCGGGCTCGGGGACGGGAGGGCGGCGCACGGCCCCGGCAGACGTCCGGCGGCCGGCGGCGGTCGCGAGCGCCCGGGTGCTCGCCATGCGGGCCCACCCGCCGTGTGCCGGCCGGACCCGACCACACCCGGCTGCTGCCGGCCTCCGTGCCCCGCGAGGGCCGGGATCCGCGGTGGGCGCTTCCCGCGCCCGTGAGGTGAGGGATTCCTGAGAATCCACGGGGCGGTTGAACACCGGCGCCCCCGGCTCCGTATGGAGCCGGGGGCATCGCATGCCCGGGACCGCCACGACGCACGACACAGGAGCACGCCTTGGGACACAACAGGCGCAGACGCCCGACCGGGGCGCGGCGCGCGACCTTCTCCGCGGTCGCGCTGATACTGGGCGGCGGTGGCCTCGTCGCCGTCAACGTGTTCGCCTCGGCGACCGAGTCGGCGAACAGCCCCGTTCCCCTGGGCAGTTCCGGCGTCGCGGCCACGGTCGACTGCCCCGACCTGAGCGAGCGGCTGACGACGGTCCCCGAACCGGCCAGACCCGGCGTCGACGCCGAACTCGCCCGACTGGACGAGCAGATCGCCACGGCCTACCGCCAACTCCAGGAAGCCGCAGGCGCCGCCGACGACGGCACGGTCGACGAGGGCGCGATCCTCGACCCGTTGGAGCAGCAGCGGACCGAGACCATCGCCCGCATCGTCACGGCCGTCGACGGCGCGGGGGACCGGCCCGAGGGGCTGGAGGCCCTCGCGGCGTGCACCCTGCGACGCACCGCGGTCGCGACCCAGGGCACGCCGAGCGGCAGCCCGGACGGGCAGCAGCAGGACGGGAGCGGCGACGGCGAACAGGCCGGCGAAGAGCAGGAACAGGGACAGGGACAGGGACAGCAGCAGGAACAGGAACAGGAACAGGGCAACGGCGGCCAGGCCGGCAACGGCCCCGTCGCCGCGGACTACGCCGACATCACCACGGTGCAGCCCAACGCCGTGAAGCCGCGCCAGGACGAGGACGCCTCGCGCGGCACCTTCACCACCAGCTGCGGCGTCAACGCCGAGGGACTGTTCAACTCCGACAACGTGATCGCCGCCCCCGGCGTCGGCAACGGCGCCCACCACTTCCACGACTACGTCGGCAACCAGGGCAACACCGCCTTCGCCTCCGACGACGACCTGGCCGCCGCCGGCACCAGCTGCGCGGACCAGGGCGACAAGTCGTCCTACTACTGGCCGGTGCTGCGCCTGCAGAACGGCACCACGGAGAAGGACGCCCAGTCGCCCGGCGGCGGCATCGAGGGCAACGCCGGCGAGATCGTCACGCCGGCCGAGGTGACGCTGACGTTCGCCGGCAACGAGCGCGGCAAGGTCACGGACATGCCGAGGCTGCTGCGCATCATCACCGGCGACGCCAAGGCGTTCGTCAACGGGGACACCAACGCCAACGCCTCCTGGAGCTGCACCGGCTTCGAGGACCGGAGCCTGGAGGACAAGTACCCGCTCTGCCCGGCCGGCAGCGACGTGGTGCGCACCTTCACCTTCCAGAGCTGCTGGGACGGCCGCAACACCGACAGCGCCAACCACCGTACCCACGTGGCGTTCGCCGCCGCCGACGGGAGCTGCCCGGACGGCTTCCAGCCCATCCCGCGGCTGGTGCAGCGCATCGTCTACGACGTGGACGCTCCCAGCCTCGGCGACGGCGGCAGGACGACGCCGCTGTTCGCCGTGGACTCCTTCCCCGAGCAGTTGCACAAGCCGGTCACGGACCACAGCGACTTCATCAACGTCTTCGACGAGGACCTGATGCGCGAGATGGTCGACTGCATCAACAGCGGCCGCTCCTGCGGCCCGGACACGCCCGCCGAGCCCGGCCCCGCCGAGAGCGAGGCTCCGCAGGAGCAGCCGACCCAGGCCCCGGAGAACCCGCAGACCCCCCAGACCCCTGAGCCTTCCATGACCCCCGAGGTCTCCGCCGCCCCCGACGACGGCAACGGTCAGGAGGCGCCGCGGCAGCCGGGCGACGGCGGCGCACGGACCGACGCACCCCCGGCCGCAGGCGACGGCAGCGCGTCGGCACCGGCCGGCGCCGGGCAGCACGGGAAGCAGACCGACCCCGCGAACCCGGACCGGCCCGAGGCCTCCCGCACCGCCGCCGAACCCCGGGCCGCCACGACGCCCGCCACCACACCGGCCGGGACGGCGGGCGCCGCGAACGGCGACACGGCCGCGCCCGAGCGGACGCGCGGCACGGACGGCGGCAGCGGCGCCGCCGAGGCCGCCGGCTCCGCGAGCGAGCCGCAGGGCGCCCGGGGCGGCCTCGCCGAGACGGGCTCGGGCCTCGGGCTGTGGCCCGCGGCGGCCGGAGGCGTCCTCTTCGCCGCCGGATGCCTGCTGCTGCTCCGCACCCGGCGGCGCACCCGGTGACACCGGTGACGGCGCCGTTCGGTCCCGACGCCGGCCGGGACCGAACGGCGTCGGCGGCGTGGACCCGCCACGGCGTCGATACGATGGCGTACCGGCAGGTAGACAGCGGTGCGAGGGAGTACGGGCGTGACGGATCACCGGCGTCCCCGGCGGCGGGGGCAGGGCGAACTGGAGGCCCTGGTGCTCGCGGTGCTGCGCGAGGCGGACGGCCCGGTGACGGCCGGCCGGGTGCAGGAGCGCCTCGGCGGGGACCTCGCCTACACGACGGTGGTCACGATCCTGACCCGGCTGCTGGACAAGGGTGCGGTGAGCCGGGAGCGCGCCGGCCGCTCCTTCGTCTGGACGCCCGTCGACCCGGCGGGGCTGGCCGCCCGCAGGATGCGCGGGGTGCTGGACGCGGAGAGCGACCGCGAGGCGGTACTGGCGAGCTTCGTGACCGGCCTCGACCCGGCCGACGAACGCCTGCTGCGCGAACTGCTGGACGACGCGGCACGGGCCGAAGGAGAAGACTGACGCCTCATGGGGGTCTTCGTCTTCCTGCCGCTCGTCCTGCCGCTGACCGCGTGGCCGATCGCACGCCTGGCCGAACAGCATCTGCATCCGCGGACCGCGACCCGGCTGCTCACCGCCGTGGCCGCGGTGATGGCGCTGTGCAGCACGGTGTGCCTCGCCCTGCTGATGGTCGTCGGCACCGCACAGCTCCCCGGCAATCCGCTGCCCGACGGCTGGTCGGACCCTCAGGTGCGGGCCGCGCTGCCCCACGACGAGGTCGCCGGCAAGGCGGCGATCCCGGCGCTGTGCGCGGTGGTCGCGACCGCGTCCCGGACCCTGTGGCGCCACGGCCGGGTGCGCCGCCGCGCCCACCGCGCGCTGGCCGGACTGCGGGGCACCTCCGTGGCCGTGCTGCCGGACGAGGTCCCCTACGCGTACGCCCTGCCCGGCGGGCGAAGGGACCGGGTGGTGGTGACCACGGCCCTGCTGGAGTGCCTCGGACCGGCCGAGCGGCGGGCGTTGTTCGCCCATGAGCGGGCCCACCTCGCCGCCCGGCACCACCGGTTCCTGCTCGCCGTCCGGCTCGCCGCGCTGGCCAACCCCTTCCTGCGGCCGCTGCGTACGGCCGTCGCCTACACGGCGGAGCGCTGGGCCGACGAGGAGGCCGCGCGGACGGTCGGCGACCGCCGCGCGGTGGCGACCGCCATCGGGAAGGCCGCCCTCGTCTCCCGCGGCACCCCGGTCGCCACGCTGGCCGGCCTCGCGGCACCCGGGCCGGTGCCCCGCCGGGTGGCGGCCCTGCTCGGCCCGGCCCCAACGATCCGCACCTGGCCCTCCGTGTTCACCTCGGTGGGGCTGGCGGTGTGGGGCGCGGCGGCCGGTACGGCCGTCTCGGCGATGTCGTCCGCGAACGCGGCGGTGACCATGTTCCTCGTCCTGCGCGCCGCGACGCCCCTCTGACCGAGGCGCCCGCGCCCGGCCCGTCAGTCCGTCAGCCCGGCGGCGAGCGCGGCCCCCAGCTCCCAGCAGGCCTCCAGGTCGGCCTTGGCGGGCTCACCCGCGACCGTCACCGCCGGGGCTGCGCGCTGCCAGCCGAGACCGGTCGTCACCGACTCGATGCCGCGCACCGCGCCGGTGGTGTCGCTGCCGCCGTGCACGTAGTAGCCGAAGGGCCGGCCCCGCGTCTCGTCCAGGCACGGGTAGTAGACCTGGTCGAAGAAGTGCTTCAGGGCGCCGGACATGTAGCCCAGGTTGGCCGGGGTGCCCAGCAGGTAGCCGTCGGCCTCCAGCACGTCGACGGCCGTGGCCGCGAGGGCCGCCCGCCGGACGACCCGGACACCCTCGATCTCCGGTGCGGTCGCTCCGGACACGACGGCCTCGAGCATCGCCTGGCAGTTCGGCGACGGGGTGTGATGCACGATCAGCAAGGTGGTCACACCCCGAAGCCTGCCCTCCGCCACCCTCCGGCCGCAACAGACACCGGGCGGCGGCTCACACCTCGGGAGCCGCCGTCTCCGTCAGGGTGCCGTCGGCCAGCCGCAGCCACCGGCCGACCCCGGTCTCCTGGAGGAACCGCTCGTCGTGGCTGACCACCACGAAGGCTCCCCGGTAGGAGTTCAGGGCGCTCCGCAACTGTTCCGCGCTGACCAGGTCGAGGTTGTTGGTCGGCTCGTCCAGGAGCAGCAGATGCGGGGCGGGTTGCGCGCACAGGACGCAGGCGAGGGTGGCCCGCAGCCGCTCGCCGCCGGACAGCACGCCCACGGGCAGATGGGCGCGGGTCCCCCGGAAGAGGAAGCGGGCGAGCAGGTTCATCCGCTCGGCCTCGGGCCGGCCGGGCGCGTACGCGGCGAAGTTCTCGGCGACCGTGCGGTCCTCGTCCAGCAGATCGAGCCGCTGCGAGAGATACGCGACGCGCCCGTCGGCCCGCCGGACCGTGCCCTCCCCGGGCTCGAGGTCGCCGTTCAGCAGGCGCAGCAGCGTGCTCTTGCCGGCGCCGTTGGGGCCGGTCAGAGCGATTCGTTCGGGGCCCCGGACGGACAGGTCGACGCCCCGGCCGGCGAACACGTCCCGGTCGCCGAGCCGGACCCGCAACCCCTCCCCGTGGAAGAGGGTGCGGCCGGCGGGTACGTCGGTGTCCGGCAGGTCGATGACGATGCGCTGGTCGTCGCGGAGCGCGCGCCCCGCCTCGTCCAGCCGGGCCCTGGCCTCGCCGACCCGGTTCGCGTGGGTCTGGCCCGCCCGGCCCGCGGACTCCTGTGCGCCCCGCTTCATGGTGCCCGCGAAGATCTTCGGCAGACCGGCGTTCTTGAGGTTGCGGGCGGCGTTGCTCGCGCGGCGCTCGGCCCGTTCCCGGGCCTGCTGCATCTCCCGCTTCTCCCGCTTCAGTTCCTGCTCGGCGTTGCGGACGTTCTTCTCGGCGGCCTCCTGCTCGGCCCGCACCGCCTCCTCGTACGCGGTGAAGTCGCCTCCGTGGAAGCGCAGTTCACCGCGGTCCAGTTCGGCGATGCGTTCCATGCGGTCGAGCAGGGCGCGGTCGTGGCTGACCAGCAGCAGACAGCCCTTGTAGTCCGACAGCACGTCGTAGAGCTTGTGCCGTGCGTCCAGGTCGAGGTTGTTGGTGGGCTCGTCGAGCAGCAGCACGTCGGGCCGCTTCAGCAACTGTGCGGCGAGCCCGAGGGAGACGATCTGGCCGCCGCTGAGCGTGCCGAGGCTTCGGTCCAGGGTGAGGTCGCCCAGGCCGAGGCGGTCGAGCTGCGCACGGGTGCGTTCCTCGATGTCCCAGTCGTCGCCGATGGCGGTGAAGTGCTCCTCGGCCACGTCGCCGGACTCGACGGCGTCGATGGCGCGGATCACGCCGTCGACGCCCAGCACCCGCGCCACCGTGAGATCACCGCTCAGGGGGAGCGTCTGCGGCAGATAGCCGACGCTGCCGGCGGTGGACACGGACCCGGCGCCGGGCCGCAGTTCCCCGGCGATCAGACGGAGCAAGGTGCTCTTGCCGGAGCCGTTGGGCGCCACCAGGCCGGTGCGGCCGGGGCCCACGGTGAACGACAGGTCCTCGAAGACGGGGGTGTCGTCGGGCCAGGAGAAGGAGAGGTTCGAGCAGACGACGGCGGCGTCGGACATGGGTGACCTCGCTGAAAGAGGGGCGGGGGAGTGGACACGCCCGCCCGGGCAGACAGGGGAGAAGGGAACGACGAGAGAGACCACTGAGGCGGCGCTCCTGTGTGCCTGCCCGTGGCCTTCAGCGCGGGGTATCACCCGCAGATGTCGTCGTCACCCACCATGTCCGGGACCTCTCGATACGCGATCAACGTCTCCACCAGCGTAACAGCCGGCTCCGCGCACGGGGCGGCCCGCGCACACGACGGAGCCGCCCGCCCGGGTGGGCGAGCCGGCTCCGTCGTGCGGTGCCTGCCGGGAGATCAGCCGACGGGCGCGGCCGGACCCTTGCGGGCCGGTGCCGCGGCGGCCTCGCCGGACTCCTCGGCGAGACGCTCCATACCGCTGGTGGTCTTGAGCGGCTTCTCCTTCAGGAACACGACGGCCACCAGCGCCAGCAGCGCGAACGGCGTGGCGACCAGGAACAGGTCCGCCGTGGCGACGCCGTAGGCGTGCTCGACGATCTCCCGCATCGGGGCGGGCAGCGTGGACATGTCCGGCACACTGCTCTCGCCCGAGCCCTCACCGGCCGGCACGGTGAGGCCGGCCTTCCTGAGCCCCTCGGTCATCTCGCTGGTGACCCGGTTGGCGAGGATCGCGCCGAGGACGCTGGTGCCGATGGTGCCGCCCATGCTCCGGAAGAAGGACAGCACGGAGGTCGCGGCGCCCAGCTCGGCGGCGGGCACGTCGTTCTGCGCGGCGAGCACCAGGTTCTGCATCAGCATGCCGACGCCGATGCCGAGGACCGCCATGTAGAGGCTCAGCAGACCGAAGGGGGTCTCGGCGTCGATGGTGGACAGCAGCGCGAGGCCGGCGGCCATGACGACCGCGCCCGCCACCAGGTACCGCTTCCACCTGCCCGTGCGGCTGATCACCTGGCCGGCGACGGTGGACGACACCAGCAGACCGAGGATCATGGGCAGGCTCATCAGACCGGCGACCGTCGGCGACTTGCCCAGGGAGACCTGGAAGTACTGGGAGAGGAAGACCGTCCCGCCGAACATGGCGACGCCGACCAGGAGGCTGGCGACGGTCGTGAGCGTCACCGTGCGGTTGCGGAAGATGCCGAGCGGGATGACGGGCTCGGCCGTACGGGCCTCCACGAGGACCGCGGCGGCCAGCAGGAGCACGCCGCCGCCCGCGAGGGCGCCGGTCTGCCAGGAGGCCCAGTCGAACTCGTTGCCGGCCAGCGACACCCAGATGAGCAGCGCGCAGACGCCGGCGACGATCAGGAACGCGCCGAGCCAGTCGATCCGCACCTCGCGGCGCGTGGTCGGCAGCCGCAGCGTGCGCTGGAGCAGCGCGATGGCGAGCAGCGCGAACGGCACGCCGATGAAGAAGCACCAGCGCCAGCCCAGCCACGAGGTGTCCACCAGCACACCGCCGACCAGTGGTCCGGCCACGGTACCCACGGCGAACACCGCGCCGAAGATGCCGGCGTACTTGCCCAGCTGGCGCGGCGGGATGACGGAGGCCATCACGACCTGCGCGAGGGCCGTCAGACCGCCCGCGCCGATGCCCTGCACCACGCGGCTGAAGATCAGCAGGCCGACGCCGTGGGAGGAGCCCGCCAGCAGCGAGCCGACGACGAACATGCACAGCGAGAGCTGGAGCAGCAGCTTCTTGTTGAAGAGGTCGGACAGCTTGCCCCACAGGGGCACCGTCGCCGTCATGGCCAGCAGTTCCGCCGTGACGACCCAGGTGTAGGAGGACTGGCTGGCACCCAGGTCGGCGATGATCGTGGGCAGCGCGTTCGAGACGACGGTGCCGGCCAGGATCGCGACGAACATGCCGGCCATCAGCCCGGACATGGCCTGGAGTATCTGCCGGTGGGTCATGGAGGTGGGAGGCGCGTCGTCGGGCGCCTGAGGTGCGGTCACGGCAACTCTTTCACGTGATGGTGGGGTGGGGGTCGCGATGGTTGTGCGCGGCGGTCACGCGGGAGGCGCCGGAAGACCGGCGGCGAGGAGGGTGAACACCTCGTGGAAAACGTCCACGAAGGCGGCCTCCTGCTGGTGGGCCGACCAGTGGTCCACGCTGGTCCGCACCGCGGCGCTCGCCACCGCGGCCAGCAGCCGCGGGTAGAGACCGGGGTCCGTGGGCCGCTCCCCGTCGCCGGAGGTCCCGTGCAGCCGGACGGCGATGGCATCGGCCAGGTCGGCCTCCGCCGCCATGTGCGCCCCGACGCCGCGCGCCAGGAGGTGCGGGGAGGCGTGCAGCACCTCGGCGTGCAGACGCCACAGCTCGTGCTGCTGCTCCGCCTCGGCGAGTTCCGCGGCCATGGCCTCGCGCAGGGCCTCCAGCGGGGAGAGGCCGGCCGGTGCGCCGAGCACGGCGCGCCGTATCCGCGCGCCCGCGTCCGCGTCGATGACGACGAAGGCGTCCTCGCGCGTGTCGAAGTAGTTGAAGAAGGTCCGCACGGACACCCCGGCCGCGGCGCTGATCGCCTCGACGGTGACCTTGTCCGCCCCGTGCTCGGCCGCGAGCCGTACCGCCGCCTCGGCGAGGGCGGCGCGCGTGGCCCGCTTCTTCCGCTCCCGCAGACCGCCCGTGGCGGGACTCTTCTCCGACATAATTTGCATGGTATGCAAAGATGCATGCCCTGCAAAATTCCTCCCTCGCGGTACCATACCCGCAGGGGTATCTGAAGGAGGACGCGTGGAACTCGACATGTCGGCCGAGGAGCTGAAGTCGGCACTCAACCGGCTGCGGCGCGCCCAGGGCCAGCTGGCCGGAGTCATCCGGATGATCGAGGAGGGGCGCGACTGCGAGGACGTGATCACCCAGCTCGCCGCCGTCTCCCGCGCCCTGGACCGGGCCGGCTTCTCGATCATCGCCACGGGGCTTCAGCAGTGCATGACCAGTGACGACCCCGAGGTCCGCGACTCAGCGCAGATGCGCGCCCGCCTGGAGAAGCTCTTCTTGTCCCTGGCCTGACCTTTCCGTACAACTCCGGGGTGCCACCGAGAAGTTGGGGTACACGCCGCACCAGCACGGCCGCCACCGGAGTCGGCGCCGATGACGGCCGTGCAGCCCGCACGTACGTGGCTGCGGGCGAAGCCGACTGTGGGGGAGACGCCCCGCAACGCCGGGCCGCGAAACGCACGCGCCCCACCCCGCCGCCGGCCACGGCAAACGCCGGACCACATGACGCACCCACCCCGTCGGCACCCCCCGCTCAGGATCCGACGTGACCCGAACGGCCCTGTCGGGTACCCGCTCCCTCCCCACAGGGTTGGGATGTGCAGGAGCACCACCGCCGCACCACCCCGCGTCGTCCGCCCGCCCGACCGCTGTCCCGACACGGAAAGGACCCCCGATGTCCGCCGACACGCAGCAGGCGCCCCCCGAGCCCCCCGGTCTCCCCGACGAGGAGCTCGCCACCCTGGACGCCCACTGGCGCGCCGCGAACTACCTCTCCGTCGGCCAGATCTACCTCATGGCGAACCCGCTGCTCAACGAGCCCCTGCGCCCGGAACACGTCAAGCCGCGCCTCCTCGGCCACTGGGGCACCTCACCGGGTCTCAACCTCGTCCACACCCACCTCAACCGCGTGATCAAGGCCCGCGGCCTGGACGCCCTGTGCATCTGGGGCCCCGGCCACGGCGGACCCGCCGTCCTCGCCAACTCCTGGCTGGAGGGCTCGTACACCGAGACCTACCCGGACGTCACCCGGGACGCGGACGGCATGGCCCGGCTCTTCCGGCAGTTCTCGTTCCCCGGCGGCGTGCCGAGCCACGTCGCCCCGGAGACCCCGGGCTCCATCCACGAGGGCGGCGAGCTCGGCTACTCGCTCTCGCACGCCTACGGCGCCGCCTTCGACCACCCCGGCCTGGTGGTCGCCTGCGTGATCGGCGACGGCGAGGCGGAGACGGGCCCCCTGGCGGCGTCCTGGCACTCCGACAAGTTCCTCGACCCGGTGCACGACGGCGCCGTCCTGCCGATCCTGCACCTCAACGGCTACAAGATCGCCAACCCGACCGTCCTGGCCCGCCTCCCCGAGGAGGAACTCGACGACCTGCTGCGCGGCTACGGCCACGACCCGGTCCACGTCACCGGCGACGACCCCGCCGCCGTCCACCGGGCGATGGCCCACGCCATGGACACCTGCCTGGACCGCATCGCCGCGATCCAGCGCGCCGCCCGCGAGGACGGCGCCGGAGAGCGCCCCCGCTGGCCGATGATCGTCCTGCGCACCCCGAAGGGCTGGACCGGACCCGCCGAGGTCGACGGACTGCCCGTGGAGAACACCTGGCGCGCCCACCAGGTCCCGCTCCCCGCCGTCCGCACCGACCCGGAGCACCTGCGGCAGCTGGAGCAGTGGCTGCGCTCCTACCGGCCCGAGGAACTCTTCGACGACACCGGCGCCCCGCGCCCCGCCGTCCTCGCCGCCTGTCCCGAGGGACCGCGCCGCCTGGGCGCCACCCCCTTCGCCAACGGCGGCCTGCTGCTGCGCGAACTGCCCCTGCCGCCCCTGGACACGTACGCCGTCGCCGTGGACAAGCCCGGCGCGAGCACGCACGAACCGACCCGGGTCCTCGGCGGCCTGCTCGCTGACGTCATGGCGGCCACCGCCGACCGGCGCGACTTCCGCCTCGTCGGCCCCGACGAGACCGCCTCCAACCGGCTCGAGGCCGTCTACACCGCCAGCGGGAAGGCCTGGCAGGAGGACATCCTGCCCGTCGACGAGAACCTCGACCGGCACGGCCGGGTGATGGAGATCCTGTCCGAACACACCTGCCAGGGATGGCTGGAGGGCTATCTCCTCACCGGCCGGCACGGACTGTTCTCCTGTTACGAGGCCTTCGTCCACATCGTCGACTCGATGGTCAACCAGCACGTCAAATGGCTGCGCGTCACCCGCCGCCTGCCCTGGCGAGCCCCCATCGCCTCCCTCAACTACCTGCTCACCTCCCACGTGTGGCGCCAGGACCACAACGGCTTCTCCCACCAGGACCCCGGCTTCGTGGACCACATCCTCAACAAGAGCCCCGAGGCCGTACGGGTCTATCTGCCGCCGGACGCCAACACCCTGCTGTCCGTCGCCGACCACGCCCTGCGCAGCCGCGACTACGTCAATGTGATCGTCGCCGGCAAACAGCCCTGCTTCGACTGGCTGACCATGGAACAGGCCCGCGTCCACTGCGCCCGCGGCGCCGGCATCTGGGAGTGGGCCGGCACCGAGGACGGCACCCGGGAACCCGACGTGGTGCTCGCCTGCGCGGGCGACGTCCCCACCCAGGAGGTGCTGGCCGCCGCCCAGCTCATCCGCCGCCACCTGCCGGACCTGGCGGTGCGCGTGGTCAACGTCGTCGACATCGCCCGGCTCCTGCCCGGCGAGGAACACCCGCACGGCATGAGCGAGTTCGAGTACAACGGGCTGTTCACCGCCGACCGGCCCGTGATCTTCGCGTACCACGGCTACCCCTGGCTCATCCACCGCCTCGCCTACCGCCGCTCCGGCCACCCGCACCTGCACGTGCGCGGCTACAAGGAGATCGGCACCACCACCACACCCTTCGACATGGTCCTCGGCAACGACCTGGACCGCTACCGCCTGGTCATGGACGTCATCGACCGGGTGCCGGGCCTCGCCGTGCGCGCCGCGGCCGTACGGCAGCGCATGGAGGACACCCGGCTGCGCCACCACGACTGGATCCGGGAACACGGCGTCGACCTGCCCGAGGTCGCCGACTGGTCCTGGGAGGGCTGATCCGCCGTGCCGCAGCGCCCAGTGAAGGGAAACCCGTGACCGCCTCCGTCTGGGAGTACATCGGCTACGACCCCGCCGAGGAGCGGCTGCGGGAGTCCCTGTGCACCCTGGGCAACGGCTACTTCGCCACCCGCGGCGCACTGCCCGAGTGCGCCGCGGACGACGTGCACTACCCGGGCACCTATGTGGCCGGCTGCTACAACCGGCTCACCTCCACCGTCGCCGGGGACGAGGTGCGGCACGTCGAGAACGAGGACATGGTCAACCTCCCCGACTGGCTGCCGCTGTGCTTCCGCGTCCCGGGAGGAGACTGGCTCACACCGGACACCGCGCCGGTGCGGGACCACCGGCAGACCGTGCACCTCGACTCCGGAGTACTGGAGCGCAGCACCCGCTTCCCCCTCGGCGAGGGACGCGTGCTGACCGTGCGCCAGCTCCGCCTGGTGCACATGGCCGACCCCCACCTCGCCGCGCTGCGCACGGAGTTCACGGTGGAGGGCGCCGCCACCGGCCTCGACGTGGAGGCGGCCCTCGACGGCGACGTCACCAACGCCGGCGTCGCACGCTACCGGGACCTCGACGGCCGTCACCTCACCCACGTCCACACCGGCGAGGGCGGCGACGGCACCGTGTGGCTGCGCTGCCGCACCCGCACCTCGGACATCCGGATCGGCATGGCCGCCCGTACGACCGCCCCCACCCCGGTCTCGCCGGCCCGGCAGCACCTGCGCGTCGCCCAGCGCACCACCCTGCGCCTGGAACCGGGACGCACCGTCACCGTCGACAAGACCGTGGCCCTGCACACCTCACGCGACCCCGCGATCAGCGACCCCCTCCAGGCCGCCGTGGACCGGGTGACCCACGCCCCCGGCTTCGACGAGCTGCTGGAGCGCCACCGCACGGCCTGGGGCCAGTTGTGGCGCCGCGCCCGGCTCGAGGTCGCGGGCGAGGCGGGCGCCATCCTGCGCCTGCACCTCTTCCACGTCCTGCAGACCCTGTCCCCGCACACCGCCGACCTCGACGTGGGCGTACCCGCCCGCGGGCTGCACGGGGAGGCCTACCGGGGGCACGTCTTCTGGGACGAGCTGTTCGTCCTGCCCTACCTCAACCTGCACTTCCCCGAGGTCTCCCGGGCCCTGCTGCGCTACCGGCACCGCCGCCTGGAACGGGCCTGCGCCGCGGCCCGGGCGATCGGCCGGCGAGGCGCCCTCTACCCCTGGCAGAGCGGCAGCGACGGCCGCGAGGAGACCCAGCGACTGCACCTCAACCCCCACTCGGGCCGGTGGCTGCCGGACCACTCGCACCTCCAGCACCATGTGGGCTCGGCGATCGCCTACAACGTCTGGCAGTACTACGAGGCCAGCGGCGACGCCGAGTTCCTGCACACCAAGGGTGCCGAGACGCTGCTGCAGATCGCGCGCTTCTGGGCGGACTCCGCCACCTGGGACGACGGCCTGAGGCGGCACCGCATCCGGGGCGTCGTCGGCCCCGACGAGTACCACGACGCCTACCCCGGCGCCGAGGAACCCGGACTCGACGACAACGCCTACACCAACGTCACCGCCTCCTGGGTACTCACCCGCGCCCTGGAGACCGTGCGCTCCCTGCCCGAACCCCGCCGCCGCGAACTCGCGGAGCGCACCGGCCTGGACGGCGGCGAACTCGAACAGTGGGAGAACATCGCCCGCACCCTCCACGTGCCCTTCCACGAGGGAGTCATCAGCCAGTTCGAGGGCTACGGCGACCTCGCCGAACTCGACTGGGCGGGCTACCGCGAGCGCTACGGCGACATCCGGCGGCTGGACCGCATCCTGGAGGCCGAGGACGACAGCGTCAACAACTACCGGGCGTCCAAACAGGCCGACGTCCTGATGCTCGGCTACCTGTTCTCCCCGGCCGAACTCCGTGCCCTGTTCGAGCGGCTGGGCTACCCGCTGGACGACGACACCTGGCGGCGCACCGTCGACCACTACCTCGCCCGCACCTCCCACGGCTCCACCCTCAGCGGGCTCGTGCACGGCTGGATCCTGGCCCGGGCCCGCCGCGCCGAGGCCTGGGCCTTCTGCCAGGAGGCGCTCGAGGGCGACGTCGCCGACATCCAGGGCGGCACCACCGGCGAGGGCATCCACCTCGGTGCCATGGCGGGCACCCTCGACCTGGTCCAGCGCGGCCTGACCGGACTGGAGACCCGCGCCGGCGCCCTCTGGCTGGACCCGGTGCCCCTTCCGGAGCTGTCGTCGTACGAGTTCGCCGTCCGCTACCAGGGACACTGGGGCGTCCGGTTCCGGCTCGAGCACGGCCGCCTGGAGATCGCCGTGCCGCCCTCCGACCGGCTGCCGATCGACGTCCGGCTGCCCGACCGGGCCATCCGGCTCCAGCCGGGCGACGCCTGCCGGCTCATGCTCCCGGACTGACTCCTCCGCCCGGGTCCTCGGCCGGGCCCTCAGCCCGGCAGGGGGTACGTCACCACGCGCGGGAACCCGTCCGGCCTGCCGTCGGTGTAGGTCAGCGTCATCCGGGTGTAGTGCTGCTCGCCCGGGTCCTGCTCGCGGCCCTGCGGCTGGTCGAGCCGCACGGTCACCGGGTACGAGCGGAAGGTGCCGGCCGCGCAGTAGGGGTCGCAGTCGTTGACCGCGTTGTAGCCCTGCCCGACCGCCTCGGCCGCGTCCCAGCGGGACCAGTGCATCGAGGTGAGGCGGCTGTTGCCGTCCCCGCAGGCCAGCACGTAAGCCGCCGGCCGCACCTGGCCCTGCATCGAGCAGTCGACGAGCACCGGGTCCTGCACCTGCTGCCGCACGGTGTGCTCCGCCCGCGGGGCGGCCGAAGCGGTGCCCAGGGGTACTGCCAGCGCGGCGGCGGCACAGAGTGTGACCGCTGCCCTCATCGGGTTCCTGCCCATGTCTGCTCCCGGCCGTCTCGGGGTCGCTGTCTCCGCTCTTCCCCGTACCGACCGTACGACCGCGTCCACCGACGCACCACTCGTACGGACCAACACCCCCGGACGCCGGGGCCGCCCGGGCCGGTTCGTGCGACAAGACGCCGATTGCATCCACCGTGTGGTCGTCGCGGCGGCCCGCAACCGCCGGCACCGCCCGGGTGTCTCATCCCGGCAAGAACGGCGACCCCTCACCTGGAGGACCGCGGTATGCACACGATCACTGCCCCGACACCCGCCGACACCCAGGGCGACTTCCTGCTCCAGCCGCCCGACCCGGCCGACCGTGTCCCCTGCCGGATCGACCCCGTCGACCTGCGCCGCCTGGACCTGCTCGCCCTCCTGACCGCGGCGGGCATCGCGCCCTCCGCCGGGGACCGCGCGGCCATCGACCGGCTCAGCGAGCTCCCCGGCAGCGTGCACGTGGCCCTGCGCCGATGGCTGGAACAGGCGTACGGCTTCTGCCGGTGATGCCGGGGTCAGCCGTGCAGGGCGAGGTACGGGGCGAGCGCCAGCAGGGTGGCGATCAAGGCGTACTTCAGATGGCGGGTGGGCAGCGCGTGCGCGATCCGCCAGCCGATGAGCACCCCGGCCAGCTCGGGTACGCCCACCAGCGCGGCCAGCGGCCAGTCGACGGCGCCGTGCGCCACGTACCCCGCCGTCCCCACCCCGGCGATGACGACGGACTGCGCCTGCGCCGAGGCCAGGGACTCCAGCACGGGCACCCCGAGGGCCACCAGCAGCGGCACGGTGAGCATCGGACCGCCGATGCCGACGACACCCGCCGCGACGGCCACGCCGAACCCCAGCCCGGCCAGCAGCGCCGGCCGAGGGTGTGCCCGCGGCGCGACCGGGCGGCGGCGCCGCTCCCGGAACCACACGAGGCAGGCCACGGCCGCCACGAAGAGCCCGAGCACCAGCCCGAACGCCCCCTTCGACACATGGGAGTTGACCAGCACGCCGAGCGGCGTCCCGGCGACGGCGCTCACGGCCAGGACGAGGGCCGTGCGCCGGGTGCCGGGTTCGCGCAGCTGGCCGGAGCGGGTGTAGGCGGCGGTGGCGAGCGCCCCGGTGGCGACATGGGTGACGATGGCCGTACCGGCCACCTGCGCGGGCGTGAGTCCCGTCAGGGCGAACAGGCCGACCGTGGGCAGGACGCCGCCCGGACCGACGGCGGTGAGGCCGATCCCGCCGACCAGACCGAACAGCCCGAGTGCGACCAGGACGGAAGGGCTCGGCCCGGCCATCACCGGCCCCCTGGCGTGCGGTATACGGTGGCCCGCAGGGTCATCCGGTCCGCGCGGACCCGGATCGACTCGGCGTCGACCGGCCGCCCGTCCTCCAGCCGGGTCAGCCGTTCCAGCGCGAACACCGCCGCCCCGGGATCGACGCCCAGGAGCTCCGCGGTGCCCGGGTCGGCGGTGACGGCGTGCACGGCCACCTCGGCGTGCCCGAGCCGCTCGCCCGCGGCCTCCTCGATCAGTGCGAACACGTCGCGTCCCGCCAGGTCACCGGCGAGCACCGCACGGCCGATGTCCGCGGTCAGATAACTGGTGTCCAGCGACAGCGGCACCCCGTCCAGCCGGCGCAACCGCTCCACGTACACGCCGCCCGCCCCGGCCGGCACCTCCAGCCGGGCGGCGATCGCGTCGGGCAGGACGGACACCTCCGCCGCGGCCCGCACCTCGTTGGTGACGGTGCCGCACCCGGTGAGCTCCTCGGCCAGTCCGGTCAGGCGGTCCAGACCGTGTCCGTGCTTCGCCAGCACCACCGAGGTCCCCACCCCGCGGCGCCGGGTGATCAGTCCCTCCGCGCGCAGCAGGGCCAGTGCGTCGCGGACCGCGTTGCGGGAGGCGCCGAACCGACGGCCCAGCACCCGTTCGTCCGGCAGCATGCCGCCGGCGAAGTGACCGTCGCCGATCTGCTGCCGCAGCACGTCGGCCATCCGCCGGGCCCGCTCGGCACGGGGCCGCCCCAGGTCGTGTTCCATGCGGGGCACGTTAGCCCGGTCCATGTTTCGCCGAAGTTACGCCACCCGAGCTGACCTGCCAAAACGTCTGACCAGCGGCTTCCTGTCGGGCGCCCGGCGCTTCGCCACCCGGTTCCCGGGCGGCGCCTCACTGCCCGGTCCGCAGATCCACCCCGCGCCGGGCCAGCGTGAGGACACCGACGACGATCAGGGCGACCCCGGCCAGCTGGGGCAGCACCCACCAGTCGGTGCGCACGTCCTCCTGGTACAGGACCACGCCGAGCATCAGGCTCACCGTGGCGTCGCCGAGGGTGAGGGCCGGCTGGGAGGCGACCAGGGGGCCGCCCTGCATGGCGTGCTCCAGCAGGAGCACGGCGCACACCCCGGCCGCGGCGAACGCGTACGTCTGCCACACGGTCAGGAAGCCGGCCACGCCGTCCGTGTCCAGGACTCGCATGGAGTCCTTCATCAGCCCGGCGGTCAGGGCGTAGCAGACGGCGGTGGCCGCACCCAGGCAGCCGGCGCGGGCCTTGCCGACGGGGCGCTTCAGCCCGGCCGCGGCCAGCAGGACCGCCAGCCCGGCGCAGGCGCCGAGCGCGGGCACCCAGCGGTCCATGGAGACGTTCTCGCTGCCGCCGTCCGGCGCGGCCGCCGCCAGGGCCACCCCCAGGCCGACGACCACACCGCCCACGGCGAGCCACATCACCTCGGGCAGGCGGTGGCCGGTCACCAGCGAGGCCAGCAGCAGCGCCAGCGGAAGTTCCAGCACGAACAACGGCTGGACGAGTGACATCGGCCCGGTCGCCAGGGCCGCCGCCTGCCCCACCCCGGCGACCACCACGGCCAGCATGCCGCCGAGCCAGACCGGCCGCCGCAGCAGGTCGAGGACGAGCCCCGGACGGAAGCCCTGGGACTGCGGCACGCTCAGGGCGGCCCGCCGCTGCAACACGGTGGCCAGCGCGTTGCTGAACGCGGCGACGAGAGCGAAGAGCACCGGCAGGACAACACCCATCCACCGATCCTCACCCGCTTTCGCCCCGGCCGCGCGCCGCGGTGCTCCGGCGTGTCCTCGGTCGCTGCCGGGTGCCGGATCAGCCGTCGGCGCGGTCGGCGGCCGCCGCCCCGGCGTCGGCCCGCTTCGGCTCCGGCGCGTCGGTGGCGGTGTAGTAGACGGACGTGCCCTGCTTGGTGCGTTGGGCCTGGTTCTTGGCGACGAGCCCCTCGAGCGTGGTGCGCACGACCGTGGTCTTGACGGTGCGGTCGGGGTGGGCCTGGCCGAGCGCCGTGGCGACCTCGGCGGCGGAACGCGGCTCCTTCTGCTCGCCCAGGTGCCCCCGGACCAGTTCGACCAGCGTGGGCTGGTCCGGCCTCGCGGCCGCAGAGGACGGCGAGGACTGCGGGGAGGAGGACGAGACGGCGGCCGTGGCGGACGCGGCCGGTGACTTCTTCGCCGCCGGCTTCCTGACCGCCTTGGCGGACCCCTTGGCGGCCGGCTTCGCGGAGGACTTCGAGGCGGGCTTGGCGGCGGCGGACTTCGTGGCGGGCTTGCCCGCGGACTTCGTCGCGGGCTTGGTGGCGGGCTTGGTGGCCGCGGCGCGCTTGGGCGCGGCACCGGCCTTCCCGCCCCGTGTGCGCCTGCCGGCGACGGCCGTCTCGGTGGCGGCGCTGTCACGGGGCGCGGGCACCGGCGCCGACCCGGTCACCGGCGGGGCCGGTGGCGCGGTGACACCGAGCGCCTGCTGCATGTTCACCAGCAGGGCGTGGTCGTGCTGCAGCGCCGCGAGTTGCTGCTGGAGGTCGGTGATCTCCCCGCTGACACGCTCCTGTTCCTTGACGTTGCGTTCCAGGTCGTTCGCCACCTGGACGCTGTACTGGGAAGCGAGTTCGGTGGCGCTCTGCGTGGTGCTCTCGGACATCGTGTGGACTCTCCTCGATTCGCGGCCGTGAAGGCACGGGAGAACGGCGGGACAGAAGTCGTGGGACATGGAGGTCATGTCCGGTCGGCGCCGGGCAGCGGAGCGTTCGGTACTGCTGCCGACCGCGTCGACACCCGAATGGTACGGACGGCGGCGCCTGTTGTTCGCCTGTTTGCTTTCGGGCCGGTATACCACGTCAGGCCTGTGCCGTGGTACGCGTCACCAGCACATCGACGCCTTCAGTGACTCCCGGGGCGTCGCCCGGTACCGGTTCGTCGCGCGGGTGTTCGGAACACAGACACCCGACTCCCCACGCCCGTGCGGCACATGTTCCGGGGTGACTACCGCACGCGTGCGGCCAGCCGGTCCCTGTGCCGTACCGCCTCCCGCGCCTGCCGCTCGGCCCCCGCCAGCGCGTCGCCGGCCGACCGGTCCCGCTCCTCGGCCTCGCGTCGTTCGTGCTCAGTGCGCTCCAACTCCTCACGAGCTTCGGTCAGTTGACGCTCGGCGTCCGACACACGCTGCCTGGCCCGGTCCCGTGCGTCATCCGCCCGCCGCAGTGCCTCCTCGGCGTCCGCCCGTGCCGCACGCAGCTCATCGGCATGTCGCTCGGCGGCCTCGGCGACCTCTTGCGCCCGGGTGAGTTCCTCCTGCCGCTTGCGCCGCCGCTCGGCCAGCTCGTCCTCGGCCCGTGCACCGGCGGGGGCACGTTCCGCCGCCGGCCGGGACGGCTTCGCCACCGGGGCGGTGGCCGCGGTTCCGGCGGGGAACTCCGACGGCGGGGTGAGTGAGCTCTCCAGGCGTCCCTCCGCCCAGCGCCCGGCGGCGTCCGGGTCCGCCAGGACCGCGCGCAGCGTCGACTCGACCTCCCGCCGTGCCGCCTCCGACAACGGGTGACCCGCCTGGCCGGCGAGCTCGGCCGCCTGCCGGGACAGCGCGGTGACGACGCTCCGGCGCTGTGCGGAGAGTTCCTTGAGCCCGGCGGCGTCCAGGGTGCGGTGTGCCTCGCGCAGGGCCTGGCCCAGTTCCAGGAAACGACGGCTCTCCTCGGGCCGGGAGCGCAGCAGCAGGTTCGCCGCCCAGGCCGCGCGCGTGGGCCTGCGTGCGGCACGGATGCTGCGGGCGTCCTGTGCCTGCCCGGCGGTTCTCGCGGCGGCGGCCCGTTCCTCGCGCCGGGAGACGAAGTCGGAGGGCGGCGTGGTGTACAGCTCGTCGAGAACCGCCTCCACGTCCGGCTCCCCCGCTCCGGGCCGGCGCCCGCCCTTGCGCTGCATGCTCCTCCGCCTCCCGTCGGACGTCCACGGACACTGCATCCTGTCTACGGGTGCCCCGGCTGCGACGCGACCCGGACGCGGTCGTCGCCAGGACATGCTGGGGCCCGGCGGACGGGGGAGGACCGCATGGCCGGTGACGCTCGAGCACCCGCGGCCAGCGGGTGGTTCGCCGCCGACGAGGCGCTGGCGTTCCTTCTGGAGATCGTCGCGCTCGTGGCGCCCGGCCGGCGGGGCTCGGCGCGGGCCGCGAGGGCGCGGTGCGCGTGCTGCTCGGCGAGGGCACCGGCGCTCGCGATCGTGCCGTGGGGGCTGTTCGCCGCACCCCGGGTGCGGTGGCGGCCGGGACTTCCGCCGGTGCTCGTCGTCAAGGCGCTGGTGCTCGGCGGCGGTGCCCTCGCCGTGTACGGGCTCGGCCGGCCGGCCGCGGCCGTCGTCCTGGCGCTCGCCACGGTCGCCGACACCGCGTTGGCCGAGACCTTCCGCCCTGCACTCTCCGCTGCGCCGGTCACCCCGGGCCGCGATGCGACAGGCGTCCGTCCCGGGGACCCGTTCACCCCCCGACGACCGCGGCGAAGCGCCGGGCGACCTGGTGCCAGACCGCCGCGGCCGCCGGTTCGTCGTGCTCCGCGCGACGGGACAGCTCCGCCGGGTCCAGGCCCAGGGCCCGGATCCGCTCCGGGTCCCACGACCGCACCCGGTCCGCGTCCGCCTCCGGGTGGAACTGCACGCCCCACGCCCGGTCGCCGACGCGGAACGCCTGGTACGGACACCCCTCGCTCTCCATCAGCCAGGATGCCCCCGGCGGCAGCGCGGTCACGGCGTCCACATGGTGCTCGATCGCGCTCACCCGGCCCGGCAGTCCCCGGAACAGCGGATCGGCCCCGGCCTCGGGGCGCAGGCTCAGTGGTGTGCTGCCGTACTCCGGCTCGCCGTGCCGCCCCCGCACCATGCCGCCCGCGACCTGCGCGAGCAACTGCCCGCCGAGGCAGATCCCGAACACGGGAGCGTCCCGCTCCAGCGCCTCGCCGACCAGCGCGCGCGTGTCCGCGAGCCAGGGGGCGCGCAGGTCGTCGTCGGGCAGATAACCGCCGCCCAGGACCATCACGGCCGCGTGGTCCAGGCGCCGGGGGAGCGGCGCCCCGGCGTACGCGTGCACCACGTCCAGCGTCAGCCCCTGCGCGGTCAGCCAGTCACCGAACCGCCCCGGACCGCCGCTGAGGCCGTTCTGCACCACCAGCACCCGTGACACCCGCCCACCTCCCGCTCACCTCACCCGGACACCAGCCCCCTGCCCACACCGCGCCCGGAGCCAACCCCCGGCGGGGTCACAGACCGGCGGCGCGATGTGTCAGGCCGCCGTCCAGGACGGTCAGCAGCACCGGAACATCGGCCAGTTCGGTGGCCGCGACGCTCAGCGGATCGGCGGCCAGGACGGTCAGGTCGGCGCGGTGACCGACGGCGATCCGGCCCGCCTCGTACTCCTCGCCGGCCGCGTGGGCCGCGTTGACGGTCATGCCCCGCAGCGCCTCCAGGGCCGTCAGCGCCTGCTCCGGGCCGTGCGGGTCCCGGCCGAGGTCACGGGTGGGCCGGCGGTGACGCGCGCCCGCCATCACGCCGAGCGGCGGGTAGGGGGCGATGGGCCAGTCCGAGCCGAGGACGACGACGGCACCGGCGTCGTGCAGGTCGCGGCAGCGCCACGCCCGCGAGGCCCGCTCCTCGCCCAGGCGGCGCGACCAGTTGTCGGTGTGGTCGGCCCGGGTGAAGTCGCAGCAGTGGGTGGGCTGCATCGAGGCGACCACGCCCAGCTCGGCGAACCGGCGCACGGTGTCGTCGGGGACGGTCTCGATGTGCTCGACCCGGTGCCGCACCCCGGGTCCGCCGTCCGCCCGGGCCTTCTCGACGGCGTCGAGGACATGCCGTACCGCCGCGTCCCCGATGGCGTGGGTGGCCGTGGGCACCCCGGCCCGGTGCAGCTCGCCGACGACCCGCGTGTACTCCTCGGGGTCCGGCCAGAAGGCGTGCCGGGACTCGCCGTGGCAGTCCGGCTGCTCCAGCCACGCGGTGCCGTTGTCCACCGTCCCGTCCATGAAGATCTTGACGCCCGCGGTCCGCCAGAGCCTGCCCCCCGCGCCCTGCCCGGCGATCAGCGCACGCAGGCCCTCCGCGTCGGTGCCGGGCTGGCACCAGGGCGCCACCCGCAGTCGCACCGGCAGCCGCCCGGCCGTGTCGAGCTCGGCGAAGAAGTCGAGGCTGTCGCCGTTGGCGTCCATGACGTGGCCGCCGGTCAGACCGGTCGCGGCCATGGCGCCCAGCGCGGCGGCGAGCCGGTCGCGGCGCTCCTCGCGCGTGGGTTGCGGCAGTACTCGCTCCACGAGCTCGCAGGCGGCGTCCTCCAGCAGCAGCCCCGTGGGCCTGCCGTCCGCGTCGCACACCACCTCGGCGGTGGCCTGCGCGAAGGTGCGCGGCCCGGCCACCCCGGCCAGCTCCAGCGCCCGCCGGCTGGCCAGCGCCGAGTGTGCGTCGAACAGCAGCAGGAAGGCGGGCACACCGTCGAGCACGGCCTCGAAGGGAGCCATGTCGACCGGGCCCCCCGCGAAGACGTTGGGGTCGAGCCCCCAGCCCTGGAGCCACTCGCCAGGCGCGAGGTCCCGCACCGCGCCGGCCAGCGCTTCGCGCACCTGCTCCAGGCCGGTGCAGCCGGACAGGTCGAGGCCGTGGGTCAGTTCGGCGCCGGAGACGGGGTGGATGTGCCCGTCCACCAGGCCGGGAGTCACCACGGCGCCCTTGAGGTCGATCACCGTGGTCGAGGCGTCCGCGAGGGCGCGGATCTCCCGGTCGTCACCGAGCGCGGTGATGCGCCCGCCGCCGGCGGCCAGCGCGGTCTGGGGCAGGAAGCCACCGGTGACCGGGTCCAGCAGGCGGGCCGAGAGCAGGATGAGAGAGGTGCGCACGAAGGCTCCTTGAGGGCGGGTCAGTGGGCGTCGACGGGTGCCAGCGCCCCGGCGGGCAGGCCGAGTTCGCGTTCCGCGGTGGTGACGGGCAGGCGCCGCACCGCGGGCGGGTCCTCGCCGGTGTCGGCGCTGTTCACGAGCATGCCGAGGCCGTCGAGGACGACCAGGATCTGGATGGCGGCCAGCGCCGGGTCCGCGGTGCGGAACTCGCCCAGCTCGACGCCGTCGCGGACGAGGGACTCCAGCCGCTCCCGCCAGGCCGCCTCCTGGACGGCGACGCGGTCACGCAGCGCGGGACGGTAGCGGCTGAGGTGGCGGGCGTTGAGCCAGAGCCGGCTGATGTCGTCGAAGGCCTCGCCGCTCGTCCGGGCGAAGAAGCGCGCCAGATGCCGCGTCGGCGTGCTGCCCTCCCGGTCGGCCGGGAGGAGTTCGTCGAGCTCGCCGCCGACGGCGTCGCCGTAGGCCTCGGCCACCAGTTCCTCCACCGCCGGGAAGTAATGGCTGATGAGTCCCGGACGGACGTCGAGTTCCTCGGCGATCCGCCGCAGGGTGATGCACTCGAGCCCTTCGGTGAGGGCGACGTCGGCGGCTGCGGCAACGATTTCCGCACGTCTGGCCGCGGGAGATTTGCGGATTCGCTTGTTCGGGACGCTTGACGGCATGGAATCCATGCTATTGAGTGTGCGACCAACAAGCAAGCAGGTGGGTTACCAGCACCCGGAGGAGCCCTATGGCGTCCACGATTCCCGACCCGCAGTCCGGCACCCCCGACCTCCGCCCGAAGGAGGGGGTGCCCGATCCGGAGCGGGCCGGCCGCGTCGAGGCGCACGGCATCGACCACATACCCGACAGCGAACGCCACGGGCACCCACGGCAGTTGTTCTCCGTCTGGGCCGCGGCGAACGTCAACTACCTGAGCCTGGTGATCGGCGGCGCCCTGGTCCTCATGGGCCTGACCCTGTGGCAGGCCCTCGCGGTCATCGTGGTGGGCAACCTGTTCTGGTTCTTCACCGGCCTGCTGTCGATATCCGGCCCGGCCGCCGGCGCACCGAGCGAAGTCATCACACGGGCGATGTACGGCGTGCGCGGCAACCGCGTGAACAACGCGATCGTCGGCTGGCTCATCTCCGTCTGCTACTTCGCCCTGAACCTGGCCGCCGCCGCGACCGCCGCCTTCGCCCTCGTGGAGAAGACCGGACTCACCGCCGGCACCGGCGTCAAGATCGCCGTCGTCGTGGTCATCGCCGCGCTCACCCTGGCCATCGGCGTCTACGGCCACGCCATGATCATGAAGCTCTACCTCCCGATCACCCTGGCGCTCACCGCCGCGTTCGCCGTCGTCGCGTTCTACGTGTTCGGCGAGACCGACTTCTCCTACGTACCCGCCGAGCCGCTCACCGGCACGGACCTGTGGGCGGTGCTCGTCGCCGGGGTCACCCTCGTCGGGGCCGGCCCGCTGTCGTACACGACCAGCGCCGACTTCTCCCGCTACCTGCCCCGGACGACGTCCGCCAGGTCGATCATCGGCTGGACCGCGCTCGGCGGCATCCTGCCCAGCATCGCCGTCTGCTCCCTCGGCGCCTTCGCCGCGACCGCCGTCGACATGACGGACCCGCAGGCCGGACTCGGCACCATCCTGCCGGGCTGGTTCGAGCCCGTCTTCCTGCTCGCCCTCGTCCTCGGCACCATCGCCATCAACGCCCTGACCGCCTACAGCGCGGGCCTCGCCCTCCAGGCCGTCGGCCTGCGCATCCCCCGTACCCGCAGCGTCCTCGCCGACGGCACCGCCGCCGTGGCCCTCACCCTCTACGGCCTGCTCGTCTCCGACTTCCTCGACACGGTCAGCAACGTCCTCCAGCTCACCGTCGTCCTCCTCGGCCCCGCCATGGCCGTCTACGCCACCGACATCCTGCTGCGCCGCAACCGCTACGACGGGCCCGCCCTGACGGACGAGTCGGCCGGCGGCCCCTTCTGGTACACCGCGGGTGTCAACCCGGCCGGCGCCCTGGCGCTCGCGGGCGGTGTCGCCGTGTCCGCCCTGTGCGTCAACACCCTCTACACCGGCCCGATCGCCCGGGCCCTCGGCGGCATCGACCTCTCCCTCCCCGCCGGCATGGCCGTCGCCGCCCTGCTCTACGCCGCCCTGGCGCGCGGCGGAAATTCCGTGGCGCCCAGGGCCTGAGGAGAGGTACGGCCCCGGCAGGTCCCGCGCCATGCCCGCCCGGCTGCGCGCCAAGCCGGGCGGCGACGCCGTCGGGGTGACCACCGGCGACTTCGCGACCACCCGGGTGCCGGGCACGTTCACGCTGGTCTGCCTGGTCTGCCTGGTCTGCAACACCGTCGACAACCTGACCACGCAGGACGCCCAGGTCGACCTGATGGCGCGGCTCGCGGGACGGCGTCTGCGGGACCGGTGGGAGGACTGGGACGGGACTCCCGTCACGCACGAGGGCCGACGACATGTCTCGGTCCGGGAGAAGCCGGCCGGCTGAACCGCGCCCCGGCCGGTCAGCGCCGGGACAGGTACAGCTGAAGCGCCTTGTGCAGCACCTTGTTGAGCGGGTAGTCCCACTCCCCGAGGTACTCGACGGCCTCGCCGCCGGCGCCGACCTTGAACCGGAGCAGACCCAGCAGGGGGTCGTCCTCGTCCAGGGTGTCGGTGATGCCCCGGAAGTCGTACACCCGTGCACCGCGTTCGTGGGCGTCGCTCATCATGCGCCACTGGAGGGCGGTGCTGGCCTGGACCTCGCGCCGGCGGACGGTGGAGGCGCCGTAGGAGTACCAGACGTGGTCGCCGACCGTCAGCATGGTGGCCGCGGCGAGCACCTCGCCGTCGTGATGGGCCAGGTAGAGCCGCATCCGGTCCGGGTCCTCGGCCGTCAGCGCGGTCCACATCCGCCGGAAGTAGGCGAGCGGGCGCGGGACGAACCCGTCCCGCTCGGCGGTCTCGACGTACAGCTCGTAGAAGACGCGCAGATCCTCCTGGTCGCCCTGGACGACCTTGACGCCGGCCTTCTCCGCCTTCTTGACGTTGCGGCGCCACTGCTGGTTGAGCCCGTTCTGGATCTGCTCCAGCGACCGCCCGGCGAGCGGCACCTGACACACGTAGCGCGGCTGCCCCGCGGCGAAGCCGTCCTCGCCGCCGGGCTCCGCCTGCCGCCAGCCCGCCCGGCGGAGCCGCTCGGCGATCTCGCGGGCGCCGGGCTCGTCCACGGTGGCCTTCACGTCCCGCAGCCGCCGGGCCCCGGGGTCGGCGATCCCCGCCTTGACGGCCTCGGCGCTCCAGCGCCGGGCCACCACGGGCGGACCCATCTTCACGGAGAACGCGCCCCGCCGCTTCAGATGGGCGAGCATCGGCTCCAGCCACCGGTCCAGCCCGGCCGCGTTCCAGTCGATGACCGGGCCCTCGGGCAGATAGGCCAGGTAGCGCCGCAGCTTCGGCAGTGGACGCAGCAGCACCAGGGCGGTCCCGACCAGGTCCCCGCCGTCGTCGAACCAGCCGAGGCTCTCCGCCCGCCAGTCCGGCTTCACCTCTCCCCACGAGGGGAGCTGGAGATGACTCACGGGAGGCCGGGACGCGACGAAGCGCAGGTGCTCCTCACGCGTGATCGCCTTCAGGTGATGGCTCATGGGCGGTGACCCTTCGTTCGGCTCGCTCGACGGTGTCGACGGTCGGGACGGCCGCGGCGCGCAAGCGGTGCCGTCCCCCACCCCCAGGGAATACCGGCGGAGCGGAATCCGCGCGGGCTACCGGCTGTTCGGGCAGTGGGCGCGGGCCGGCGGCAGCCGGTCCCGTCACCCCCTGGCTGCCCCGCCCGACGCGCGGTGCCGCGACAGGAGTGCCAGCGTGGAAGGGCGTGGAAGGGCGTGGAGGGCACCGGCGGCGCCGGCAGGACGGACGGAGCGGACGGCCATGGCACGGGCGATCTGGACGGGTGTGATCACCTTCGGGCTGGTCACCGTGCCCGTCGGGCTGTACTCGGCGACGCAGGACCACTCGGTCCGCTTCCACCAGCTGCAGCGCGGCACCTCCGACCGGATCCGCAACCGCCGGGTCAACCAGCGCACCGGCGAGGAGGTCGGCACGGGCGACATCGTCAAGGGCTACGAGCTCGCCGAGGGCGAGTACGTGGTCGTGGAGCCGGACGAGCTGGACGAGATCGCGCCGGGCCGCTCGCAGACCGTCGACATCACCGACTTCGTCGACCTGGACCGGATCGAGCCGGTCTACTTCGACCGCACGTACTACGTCGCACCGCGCGGCAAGGAGTACCTCAAGGTCTACCAGCTGCTCCGTACCGCCCTGGCCGAGGCGAACAAGGCGGGCGTCGCCACCTTCGTCATGCGCAACCGGCAGTACCTGACCGCGCTGCGGGCGGACGGCGAGGTCCTGGTGCTCCAGACCCTGCACTGGGCCGACGAGGTCCGCGACCCGGTCAAGGAGCTGCCTGAGCTGCCGTCGGAACCGGCGGGCCGGGGCAAGGAGCTGGACATGGCGCTGCAACTGGTCGAGGCGCTCAGCGGTCCCTGGGAGCCGGAGCGCTACCACGACACCTACCAGGAGAAGGTGCGCGACCTGGTACGGGCGAAGGCGGAGGGCCAGGAGGTCGCCCTCGCCGAGGAACCGCCCACGGCCACCGATGTCGTCGACCTCATGGACGTCCTCCGGAACAGCCTGGACCGCGCGAAGAGCGGCCGGGAAGAGGAGCCGGCACCGCGCGAACGGAAGAAGGCCAAGGCCCCCTCCGGCAAGGCGGCGCCGGCGCGGTCCGAACTACGGGACCTGAGCAAGGCGGAGCTCTACCGCATGGCCACCGACCAGGACGTCCCCGGCCGCTCGAGGATGACCCGCAGCCAGCTCATCGACGCCCTCGCCGCCACCGGCCGCCCCCGCAAGAAGCCCACGGCAGCCTGAGAAGATCCGCCTCGGGCGTGCCTCACGCGGTGCTGAGCATGCCCTCCCGCAGCCGGGCCAGCAGGCGCGAGATCAGCCGGGACACGTGCATCTGGGAGACGCCGAGGCGTTCGCCGATCTCCTTCTGGGTGAGCTCCTCCACGAACCGCCAGTGGATGATCTGCCGGTCGCGGTCGTCGAGCTCCGCGATCATCGGGGCCAGGGCGTGGAAGTCGTCAACGAGCGCGAGCGCCGCGTCGTCGGCGCCGATGAAGTCCGCGAGGACCGACTCGCCGTCCTCGCTGCCGCCGATGGCCGCGTCCAGGGACGACGAGTTGTAGCCGTTGGCCGCCAGACGGGCCTCGACGACCTCGTCCTCCGGCAGGCTCATCAGCTCGGACAGTTCCTTGGTGGTCGGATTGCGGCCCAGCCGGCTGCGCAGCTCCTCGGTGGCGCGGGCCAGCTGCACCCGTGCCTCCTGCAGACGCCGCGGCACGTGGACGGCCCACGAGGTGTCGCGGAAGAACCGCTTGATCTCGCCCACGATGTACGGCACGGCGAACGAGGTGAACTCCACCTCACGCGTCAGCTCGAACCGGTCGATGGCCTTGATCAGGCCGATCATGCCGACCTGGACGATGTCCTCCATCTCCTCCGGGCCCCGGCTGCGGAAGCGGCCGGCCGCGAAGCGGACCAGGGACATGTTCATCTCGATCAGCGTGTTGCGCGCGTACTGGTACTCGGGAGTGCCCTCCTCGAGGACCGCCAGCTGGTCGAAGAAGAGCTTCGACAGCTCCCGTGCGTCCCTGGGCGCCACCTTGGACGGGTCCGCGATCTCCGGTACGCCGGTCGTGTGGTGCTCCGTAGCCTGCACGGTCGTCGCCATGATGTGCCCTCCCTGTCGGTCGGCCCTGTCGCTGTCCATATCGGCCGACGACCAAGCGCCTACCCCGGCTCACGCCGCGCACACCTGCGGTCTTACGCGGGCGCCGCCCCGAGGTGGAAGCGGACCGTCGTGCCCTCGTCCGACGTGTGGATCCGCACCAGGTCGGCGACGTAGTGGACGAGCAGCAGTCCGCGTCCGCCGATCTGGCCCCGCTCCGGCGGCCGGCGGCCGGCGAGCGGGTCGGTCAGCCGCCCCGTGTCGCGGACCTCGCACACCACCTGCCCCGCCTCGGCCCAGACGGCGAGCGTCCCGAGGCCGCCGCCGTGCACCACGCTGTTGGTGGTCAGCTCGGCCACGGCCAGCTCCAGGTCCGGCAGCCGCCGCTCGGTCAGTTCCAGCGACCCGGCCCGCTCCACGGCGAAGCGCCGCGCGCCGGGAAGTCCCTCGGCGTCGAACCGGAACACGGCGGCGTCCGGCGGGGCCGTCAGCGGCTGGTTGTGGCGGGCGACGACCGCGGGCCAGTCGTAGGCCTCGCTGGCCGCCTCACGGCCCTCGTCGACGACCGTCGGGTGCGTGCGCCGGGCGTCGGCGAGGACCTCCGCGTCCAGCCGGGAGACGTCGTAGGGGCACAGGATGGTCGCGGGGCGGCCGGTGAAGGCCGCGTTGATCAGCGCCTCGTGCTGGGCGCACGCGGGGTACTCCGCCGCGCTGCGCCCGGCCCAGATCGGCTCGCCGATGATCCGGACCCGTGCGCCCGCGTGCTGGTCGGCGAACCGCCTGAGGACCCCGGGGATGATCCGCCCGGGATTGCGCCCGGCCTCCGTCATGTCAAGGAACACGACGTCCTGTGGACGTACGGCGCCCAGTCCCGCCCTGATCAGCTCCAGGTTCGGTCCGGGGACGGCCACCGCCACCGGCTCGCCCGCCTCCAGCCCCTCCCGGACGAACGACACCGTGCGGTCGGTGTACTCCCGCTCCGAGCGGTAGAAGAGCGCCGGGTGCGCGAACACCTCTTCCGTGGTCCGCGTGCTCATCGGGCGGCCACCTCGATCCCGCGCAGCGACGGCCAGAACAGCTCCAGCACGCGTGGCAGCTGGGGCGGGGGCTGCTCCACCACGACCCGGCCGCCGGGCAGGTTCATGGCCGTGACGGCGAGCGCCGTCACCCCGGCCACGTCGACGAACCGGACCCCCGACAGCTCCACGTAGGAGACGTCCGCGTGGCGCCGGGACAGCTCGGCGAGGGCCTCTTCCCAGGACGGGCGGGAGATCACGTTGATCTCCCCGCGGGCACGGATGCCGGGACGTCCGGACAACGGTCCCACCTCCAGCACGGCCCTGTCGTGTGTGCCGTCCACACTCGGTCTCCTTCGGGAAGGCGTTCGCCGGGTCCGGCACGGCGCTCCCCTTCGGCGCGGGCCGGGAAAAAGGCTCCGGCCAGGCAGCCTAGCGCGACGGGGGACCCCCGACCGGCCAGACGGGGGTCCGCGACGGCACGGCCGGCGAGCCGTCTCCCGCCCGATAACGGACAAAACATGCGACATATGCACGAAGAGGGGAACAAAGAAGGGAGAGCGAGTTCCGGAAAGGGAGAACGAGCCATGTTCGAGGCTGAGAACATTCGTGACTGGCGGGGCCAGGACGTCGTCGACAACGGCGGCAACAAGATCGGCACTCTGGAGTCCGTCTACTTCGACACCGCCACCGACCGGCCCGCCTTCGCCACGGTCACCGTCGGTCTCGCGATCCGCCGCCGGCTGGTGTTCGTCCCGCTGGACCGGGCCACCGTCGGACCGGGCTACCTGAAGGTGACCTACGACAAAGGGCTGGTCAAGTCCGCCCCGGGCATCGACCCGGACGGGGAACTCGAGGCCGATGCGGAGAGCGCCGTGTTCGCCCACTACGACCTGCCCTACGCGCAGGGCAGCCGCGGCGAACGCCGGCTGGGCCGGCGCTGAGCACCCGGCACCCGGCCGTCACCAGGAACCGGGCCGTCACCAGGAACCGGGCCGTCACCAGGAACCCGGCCGCATCGCGGTGACGCGGCCGGGCACCTCGGCACGTCACCGCCCGCTCTGGCCCCGAGCGAGCTCCGAGCCCCGCTCGGCGCCCTCCGCCTCGGACTCCGCGCTGCCGGTCGCCAGGGTGCCCCCGGCCGTCTCCAGGTGGGCCCGCACGAACCACTGGAACTGCTCCAGGTCGCGCAGCTGCCCGATCAGCAGGTCCTCCGTGGCGGGGTCGATCTCCCCGGCCTCCTTGACCGCGGCGCGCACGCCCTCGATCACACCGGTGTACACCACGTCGAGCGCGCCCAGGTGAGCGATGGCGTCCGCCCGGCCGATGGAGTAGTCGTCCCAGTTCCGCTCGGCCACCAGGGCCCCTGGGGTCCCCTGCGCGACCCCGCCGAGCGCGGCGATGCGCTCCGCGACGTCGTCGGCCATCTCGCGCACCTGGTCGACCTGCGGGTCGATCATCTCGTGCACGGCGATGAAGTGCGGACCCACGACGTTCCAGTGGACGTGCTTGAGCGTGAGGTGCAGGTCGTTGAGCGCGTGCAGGCGCAGGCGCAGCACGCCGATCAGTCGTCCGGCGGCCTCGCGCTCGATGCCGGGGACCGTGTACTTCGGGGTCAGGTCGTGCGTCATGGCGGGCTTCAGCTCCTGATCTGTCGTGTACGGCTTTGCACCGGCACGAATGCCCCGATTCGGCGACGGCAGACATGCCCGGACGCCTTCCTTCCGGGGCCCGCGGGGCGGCCGCGTCAGGACGGCGGGGCCGGCAGCGGCGACGCGGCGAGAGCGCCGGCCGCGTGGACGAGGTTGGACGCCATCGCCCTGCCCGTGGAGGTCGACCAGTCGTGGCCGCGCTCGTCGTCCAGGTAGTCGGGCCCGGGCCCGGGGCCGAGGTGCCAGTAGGTCCAGGCCTGGCCGGGGACGGTGTAGCCGATGTCGCCGAGCGCGCCGCCGATCTCGCTGATGACGTGGTGGGCACCGTCCTCGTTGCCGGTGACGAGGACGCCGGCGACACGGTTGTAGGCGACGGGCCGCTGCTCGTCGTCGGTCTCGGAGAGCATCGCGTCCATGCGTTCGAGGACGCGCTGGGCGACCGACGACGGGCGGCCGAGCCAGGTCGGCGACGCGATGATGAGGATGTGCGACGCCAGCAGCTTCTCGTGCACTGCCGGCCAGTCGTCGCCGTCGCCCATGTCGGTCTCCACGCCCGGCTTCAGATTCAGGTCGACGGCCCGTACGACGTCCACCTCCACGCCGTGCCCCTTCAGGGACGCGATGACCGTGGCGGCGAGGGCCTCGGTGTTCGACGGCCGGGGCGACGGCTTGAGGGTGCAGTTGATGACGAGTGCGCGCATGAGTCCCTCTCTTCCCCGGGCGGCGGGGCCGGACGACGCACCGGCCCCGCCTTCACCCGCCTGCCCCAGCCCGGGGACCCGGCCGGTGTCGCCGCTTCTCAGGTGGCGTCGGCGGCCGGCAGGGGACGGACGGTGAGGATCTGCTGGGCGTGTCCGACCGGACCCGTGAGGTCGTGCAGAACGGTGCTGGTGATGCCCTGCCCGGTCGGGCCGAAGACGACGGTGGTGTCCAGCCCGGTCCAGCGGCCCTCGGGCCGGCGGTGGAGGTGGAGGGTGAGGTCGACGTTGGGGAACATCCAGGCCGTCGGCGACTCCCGTACGGCGATGCCGTTGGCGGTGTCGACGAGGGCGACGTAGGACGCGAGCGGGCTCACGGTCCGCCCGGCGACCAGGTCGAGACCGGTGGAGATCCAGGCCGTCGTGCGGCCGGGCTGCGGCGGCGCCAGCGGACGGACGTCCAGGGAGGCGATGTACCCACCGGGCCACAGGTCGCTCATCGGCCAGGAGGCGAGGGTCTCGGGCGGGGCGAGCGGCGCGGCGCCGCCGCCGGCGACCGCGGTGGTGTCCCCGGGACCGAGGAGCCAGGCGCGGGCCCGCACGACGGACCGGCCGGCGATGCGGACGACGGCCTCGACGAGTTCGATGGTGCGCCCGGGGCGCAGCGTCTCCACCCGGACCTCGCACTCGTCGAGGGCGAGCCGGCCCAGGATGTCGAAGCTGATCCGGGACAGCAGCGGAGCGAGTCCGGGCCGCTCGGCCAGATGACGCTCGATCGCGTGGACGACGAGACCGCCGAGCGGGCTGAAGTGCTGTTCGTCGGGGTCCCAGGCGCCGCCCGCGTGACCGGTGGGCTTGTAACGGTGCTCGTCGATGGGCTCGAAGTAACTGCCGGTGCTCACGGTGGCTCACCTTCCGGGCGTGCTGGGGCGGACGGGCCGGCGGGCCGAGGGCTGACGGGCCGGCCTGGCCCGACGGTACTTGGCCGGGCCACGCACTTGGTCACGGGCCTGCCCCGCAATCACTTCGCCCGTATGCGTCAGGGGAGTCAGGGTCCCGGAATGAACTCCGTGACCCTGCGCGGCGCCACGATCGGCTACGACGACGCGGGCCCCTCGACCGGTCTTCCCGTCCTGCTGATCCATGGGCACCCCTTCGACCGCACCCTGTGGGCGCCGCAGGTGACGGCGCTGACGGAGGCGGGCCACCGCGTCGTCACACCCGACCTCCGCGGCTACGGCCGCAGCGGCGTGACCCCCGGCAAGGTCCTCCTCGCCGACTTCGCCGACGACCTCGCCGCACTGCTCGACCACCTGGACATCGAGCGCGCCGTGGTCGGCGGTGTGTCGATGGGCGGCCAGATCACCATGGAGTTCCAGCGGCGCCACCCGGGACGCGCACGTGCCCTCGTCCTGTCCGACACCTCGGCGCCCGCGGAGACCCCCGAGGGCCGGCTGTTGCGCAACCGGCTGGCCGACCGGCTGCTCGCCGAGGGCATGGACGGCTACGCGCACGAGGTCATCGACAAGATGCTCGCCGACTACAACGTCACCGCGATGCCGGACGTGGCCACGCGGGTCCTGGCGATGATGCGGGCCACCGATCCACGCGGTGCCGCAGCCGCCCTGCGCGGGCGGGCCGAGCGCCCCGACTACCGGGACGTCCTGGCCGGTGTGACGGCACCGGTGCTGATCGTCGTCGGCGCGGACGACGTCTACACCCCGGTCGCGCAGGCCGAGGCCATCCACCGACTCGTCCCGCACGCCACCCTGGCCGTCATCGAGAAGGCCGGCCATCTCCCCGGCGCCGAGCAGCCCGACCGCTTCAACGCCGCCCTGCTGGACTTCCTCGCCGAGAAGGCGGCCTGACCGTCGGGCATGTCCACCGGACGGCGGAGACGGCACGGCGGACCGGGCGTTCAAGGCGCTGAAGACCGTCCGGGACCGCCGGAGACGCGCCGAGCACACACCGAATGCGCGCCGGAGACGCTCCGGCGCGCACAGGGCGCGCATGGATTGCGTGTGAGCCCTGTACGCGCCCCCGCGGCCGCGCGGACAATACGACAGGACCGTGATCACGCGGCGGGGGTGCGGGCCGGCCGACCGCCGACTTCCGGGGAAAGCAGGTCGATCGCCGTGCTGTTGCGTCTGCCCACGTCCGTGACCGAAGCACAGGAGTGCCTGGCCGACGGGGCGGTGCCCATCGGCGGAGCCACCCTCGTGTGGGCCACCTGGCAACGGGACGGTTTCCCGGAGCAGGCCATGTCGCTGCGCAACCTCCCGGAGGCGACCGAGGTCCGGCCCGGGACGCTGGGCGGAGCCGTGGTGCTGCACCGGGTCGACGACCGCGTGCCGGAGGTGCTGCGCCGGGCGGCCGGTTCCGTGGGCACCGGGGCCGTGCGCCGGACGGCCACGGTCGGCGGCAACCTCGTCGGCAGCAGCCTGCGCTGTCTGCTCCCCGCGGCCCTCGTCCTGGACGCACGCGCCACCGTCCTCGGCACCGACGGCACGTACGAGACCGACCTGAACGAGCTTCTGGCGAAGCGTCACCTGCTGCTCGCCCTGCGCTGGCGGACCCCCGTGGCCAGCGGCTACCACAAGGAGCACGCCGACGCCGGCGGCCCACCGCCCCTGGTCGTCGCCACCGCCGTCCACGCCGACGCCGAGGGACGGCAGCAGCTGCGGGTGGCCGTCCGCGACGGCTACGACGTGCTCAGCGAGACCACCGCGTGCGAAGAGGGCGCCGATCAGGTCATCGGCGCCCTGGAGCGGACGGACGTCGGCGCGCTGCCCCCGCAGGCCCGAGAGGCGGTGCGCCGGCAGGTCGCCGCCGTCCTCGCCGGTCCGGCCGGCCGCTGACGCCGCGGCCGGCCGGGTCCGGGGCTGGGCTCAGCCGTTGGCGAGCGCCTTGACGCGGTCCACCGCGCCGTTGAACTTGTCGTGGTCCCCGACGGTCGGCCCGGTCGAGGTGTACTGCCACATGGTGTGGAAGTCCCAGCCGGCCGGGAGTTCGCCCACCGACGAGGCGTACCGGGCGATCCACAGCGGGTTGTTCGCGGCGAAGCCGCTGTAGTTGCCGGTGCACTGCTTCCACCAGTTGGTGGAGGTGTAGATGACGGCGTCGCGGCCCGTGCGCGCCTTGTAGCGGTCGAGGAAGGCCTTGATCCAGCTGACCATCTGACTCGCCGACCGGCCGTAGCAGGTGGCGCCGTACGGGTTGTACTCGATGTCCAGGACGCCGGGCAGGGTCCTGCCGTCCTTGGACCAGGCGCCGCCGTGGTCGACGAAGTAGTCGGCCTGCGCGGCGCCGCCGGCCGTGTCCGGGGTCGCGAAGTGGTACGCGCCGCGGACCATGCCGGTGTCGTACGAACCGCCGTACTGCTGGGCGAAGTAGGGATTGCGGTAGGACGTGCCCTCGGTGGCCTTCACATAGGCCCACCTGACCCCGCTGTTCCAGAGGGTCGGCCACGCGACGTTGCCCTGGTGGCTGGAGACGTCCACACCCTCCGTCTGCGTGGCCCTGGTGTCGGCGGGCAGTCCCTGCACGCCTTCGTGGGCCAGTACGCCACGGCCCATGTAGGCCGTACCGCGGACGGGTGTGCCGCCGGACGCGTCGGCCGAGGCGGGCGCGGTGCACAGGGTGAGGAGAAGGGACGGGACGGCGAGGGCGATGCCCGACACGAGCAGGCGTGAGTGGCGTGACGCCACGGCTATGGATCTGCGCATGCGTCCCATACGAGCCGCTGTCGCGCGGCACCGCATCTCACACTCACCCGGACGGCGTGGGGGGAACGGTGACCCGGGCCGGTGGACGTGGGACGCAGCTCGGGTCAATGTCCCTCCACCGGTGCGTAGTTGACCCTACGTGAACCTCCGGTGCCCTCATCGGCCCGTACGCCCGTTCCGGTCACCCCGGACGGCACCGCACCGCCGCCCGGCCCGTGCGCGCGGACGGCTCAGCCGTCGCCGTCCACGGAGACGCGCAGCCGGGCGCCGGCCATGCGCATGTGTTCGGCCATGACCCGGTCCGCCGCCTCCTGGTCGCGGTCGCGGATCGCCCGGAACACCGCGTCCTGCTGCGCCGGCGTGACCCAGGCCATCGACACGATCGACGCGCTGCTGCCCTCGGTGTCCCGGGAGTGGGTCAACCACGACATCGCCATGGAGACGGGCTTCGACGGCCCGCTCGTCGACGCCATGTGCGCCGCGGTGAGCGCCGAGGACCCCGACGGCCACCCGGTGCCGTACTGCAACCCGGGCGGCGCCGACGCCGAGGCCTTCACGAGGCTCGGCGTGCGCTGCTTCGGCTTCAAGGGGCTCAGGCCTCCGGCCGGCCTGGACCACGGCCGCCTCTTCCACGGCGTGGACGAGCGAGTGCCGCTGGAGGGCCCGCGCTTCGGGGCACGGGTGATGACCCGCCTCTGGCAGGACTGCTGACCCCGCCCCGACGACCCCGGCCGCGGGCCCGCGGCCGGCGGTCCGGGTCGCTCCGTGTCCCGTTCCGCCGGGGTCAGTCGGCGACGTCGACCCCGTAGCTGCGCGCGAGCGCGCCCAGCCCGTGGTCGTACCCCTGCCCCACGGCCCGCAGCCGCCAGCTCTCGCCGCGCCGGTAGATCTCGGCGAGCAGCATGGTGCGCTCGGTGGTCGCGGCGTCCAGCGTGGCCTGCACCAGGGCCGCCGCGCTGGTGCCGGGCCCGGAGGCGATGTGCAGGGCCCCGACGTCGCCGAAGGCGGGGGAGCCGTCGACGGCGGCGGCGACCACGACCTTGCGGGCCGAGGGCGGCAGCGTGACGAGGTCCACGCTGACCGTCTGCTCGGTCGGGCCGTCGCTCAGCAGCCGCACCGTGCCGCCCGGGTTCTCCGGAGCGCCGTAGAAGACGAAGTCCTCGTCGAAGGCGACCTGTTCGTCCTCGTCCAGCACGAACGCGACCACGTCGATGTCGCACCGCGTCTGCTGTGCCCAGGACGCGGTGACCGTCCAGCGGTGCGCCGAACCCCGCCCGTGCTGAAGAGGCAGGTCGACGACCCCGCCGCGCGGCAGCACGTGGGCGGCCGTACGCCGGTCCGGCCGCGGCGTCGCCGTGACGACCGGTGCCACCAGCCACGCGGCGTCGTGCACGGGCAGCCGCAGCGCGGTGATCCGGGGCAGCCGGCGGTCGGTGTGGCCGCCGTCGAGGACGACCACGTCGGTGACGCCGGCGGACAGGTTGATGGCGGCGGCCCCGCCGAGCTCCACGACACGGGTACGCGCGGCCACCGCCTCGGGGTGGGTGCCGCCGAGCACGAGAACCCGCCGTCCGGTGAGCGGACCGCGCGGCTTGCCGGTCCGCCGTGCGGGCTTCGCACCCCCGGCCGGCGGGGTGTGCGGCGCGGCCTGTGCGGGCACGGCCGGCTCGGCGGGGGAGGGCGCCGTGCCGACGGTCTCGGCGGCCTCCGGTGCCCGGGGAGCGGGGACGGCCGGCAACGAGGCCGGAGCCGGGGCGGGACCGGCGGCGGTCCCGGCGGCCCTCGCCTCGTGCGAGGTACCGGCCCGCACGGCGCCGAGCAGCTCCAGGAAGGCCGCCTCGTCGATGACCGGCACCCCCTCGGCGAGCGCCCGCCGCGCCTTGGCCGAGCCGGCGGAGGGGTCGTTGGTGACCAGGGCACTGGTGTGCCGGCTGACCGAACCCATCATGTTCAGCCCCGCCGCGGCGCCCCGCAGCAGCAGGTCCGCCCGCGAGGTGCGGGTCTCCCCGGTGATCGCGATCTTCATGCCCTGCACCAGCGGCCCGCCCGGGGTCAGCCGCCCCGGGTTGCGGAAGGCACACGGTGTCTTCGGCGGCTTCGGCGCGAACTGCGGGTCCTGCCGGGGCGGGCAGGCCACCAGCGGCAGCGGCACGTCCAACCGTGCCGCCTCGCGCAGCGAGGCCCGCAGCACCCCCGCGAGCACCCGGGTGTCGTCGAGCGCGTCATGCGCCCGCAGCTGCGGGACGCCGTAGTGGGCGGCGAGCGTGCCGAGCTTCAGGTCGTCGGTCGGCGGGTCCACCCGGCGGTTCAGGGCCAGCGTGCACAACCGTCGGGCGACGGGCAGCCGCAGCCCGGCCCGCGCGAACTCGTGGGCGAGGAAGTCGTAGTCGAACTGGGCGTTGTGGGCGACCAGCACCCGGCCCTCCAGCAACGCGGCGATCCCCTCGGCCACCTGCGCGAAGGCCGGCGCACCCCGCAGCCGCTCCCGCGTCAGGCCGTGCACGTCCACCGGCCCCGGGTCGCACCCGGGATCCAGCAGGGTCGAGAACTCCCCGGTCTGCTCACCGTCCGCGTCCAGCGTCACCACGGCCACGGACAGCACCCGGTCACGGCGCGGTACGAGGCCGGAGGTCTCCACGTCGACCAGTGCCCATTCGAAGGCGTGGTCGCGCTGTGGGGTGCGGTCGGGGGCGGGAGAGGTGACAGACATGGAGGAAGGGTGAAGGCGGGCACACGGTTCCTTCAACTCGAACGGCGATTCGTCCCGTTCTGCGGCGATCTCGACGCCCGCCGTGTGCGCCCCGCGCCTCCTGACAGACTTGGCGGCGTGTCACCCGCCCCGCAGCCAGGAGGACTTCGCCATGACCGAGCAGGTGCTGGACCGTGCCGCCCGCTGTGAGCGCCGGTTCAACGGGCTCTTCGCGGAGTACTTCGACCGGCTGGGCGCGACGCTGGACGCGCCGTCCTTCAGCCGCTTCACACCGGACTGCCTCCAGTTGCTGCGCGACCTCTCCCTGCGCGGCGGGAAGCGGATGCGGGTCGTCCTGCTGCACGAGGCCGCGCGTCTGGTGCGTGACGACGCGCCCGCCGAGGCGCTGGACGCCGCCGCGCTGAGCATCGAGCTGCTCCAGACCCACGGCCTGGTGCACGACGACCTCATCGACGACAGCGCCACCCGCCGGGGCGGGCCCACCACCTACTACGCCTACCGGGAGCGGTTCCCCCACCATCAGCAGGCCGCGCTCGGGCTCACCGTCCTCGCCGGCGACCTCGCCCTCGCCCTCTCCCTGCGGGTGCTCCTCGACGCCGAGCTCCCGGCGGAGCTGCGGCAGGCCATGACCGAGGTCCAGACCCGGGCCGCGGCCGACACCTTCGTGGGCCAGATGGCCGACCTGGAACGCGACTTCGGCCCCGCGGTCACCGACGACGACGTCCTGCACGACATCGCCGACCACAAGACGGCCCGCTACTCGGTCCTCGCCCCCCTGCGCCTCGGACTCCTGGCCGCGGGTGAACAGCCGGGCGCCCACGAAGCGGAGTTGCGGCGCTACGCGCGGCTGGTGGGCATCTGCGGCCAGATGCGCGACGACTACCTCGACCTGTTCGGCGACGAGGCCCGGACGGGCAAGCCGGTGGGCACCGACATCCGTGAGGGCAGGCGCAGTTACGCCGTCGTCCGCCTGCTGTCCGCCCTGGAGGGCTCCGAGCGAGCCCTGGTGGAGGGGGCCCTCGGTGACCCCGCCTGTACGCCCGAGACGCTCGCCGCGATCCGCGGGGCCGGCGAGCGCCACGGCGTGCCCGGCCTGATGCGGGCGGCCATGCGGCGCCACGCCGAGCAGGCCGGACGGGTGGCGGCGGGCTGGCGTCCGCGCTGGCGCGACGAGGCGGTCACCTTCTTCGAACAGCTCCCGCTGTGGAGCGTCGAGCGGGACGCCTGACCCCTGTGGCCACCGGCCGGCCCGGCGTTCGCCACCGCGTCCCGCGCGGGGCGGACGTCAGGCGATGGAGGCCGAGACGATGGCCGACACCGCGAGGTTGCAGCACGCCGTCACCCAGACCGCCGGGTGCGGCTCCGGCTCGACCAGCGTCGCCCCCAGACGCCCCGGGGTGAGCACGTCGACCACCAGGAACGCCACGGCCATCATCACCAGCCCCAGCAGACCGAACGCCGCGGTCGACACCAGACCCTTGCCGAAGTCCTCGTACGTCGTCCAGATCGACGTGAACACGATGCCGCCGACACCGAGCAGCGCCGAGCTGAGCACCAGCGCCGCGTTGCGGTTGCGCTGCTCCCAGATCTGCCGGCCGAGCTTCCCGGGCGTCAGCAGGTCCACCAGGAAGATCCCGAGGACCAGCAGGACCAGGCCCAGGGCCCCGTAGGCGGTGGCGCGGCCGAGTCCGTCGACGATGTCGCTCATGGGGATGCCGGCTCCGTAGCGTGAGTGATCGAGAGTGATCGTGGTCAAGGCGATGCAAAATGTAGCGCACCAGTTCGGTGCCGCGGGCGCCGCGGGCGGAGGTCCGCTCCGGACGCGGTGTCAGCCGGCGTTCGCGAGCGCCTTGTTGCGGCGCACGGAGGACCAGAAGGACCAGCCGATCAGGACCACCCCGATGAGGCCGGTGACGATCTCGCTGATCTCGTACTGGATGGTGACGAGGAGGATGACGGCGAGGGCGCCGATGGCGTAGTGGGCGCCGTGCTCCAGGTAGACGTAGTCGTCGAGGGTGCCCTGGCGGACCAGGTAGACGGTGAGGGACCGGACGTACATGGCGCCGATGCCGAGGCCGAGGGCCATCAGGACGATGTCGTTGGTGATGGCGAAGGCGCCGATGACGCCGTCGAAGGAGAACGACGCGTCCAGGACCTCGAGGTACAGGAACATGAAGAACGCGGCCTTGCCGGTCAGGGCGGCCGCCGACCGCGGTGTGCCGGAGCGTTCGGCCTCCTCCTCGGCCTCGTGCTCGCGCTCCTCCTCCGCCTCCAGCCGGTGCTCGAAATACCCGGAGAGACCGTGGACCACCATGTAGGTGACCAGGCCGAGGGCCCCGGAGAGCAGCACCGTCTGCGCCTTGTCGGCGTGGACGCCGCCGTGCTGGTGGGCGTGCGCGGCGAAGGTCAGCGAGGAGACGAGCAGCACGATCAGCGCGACGCAGACCGAGAGCATGTCGACCCGGCCGAGCTTGGCCAGCGGCCGTTCGACGGGGCCCAGCCACTTGATGTCCCGGTCCGTCAGGATGAAGTCCAGGAAGATCATCAGCAGGAACATGCCGCCGAAGGCGGCGATCGACGGGTGCGCGTCGGTCACCAGCTGCTCGTAGCGCTCCTTGTCGGTGAGCGCGAGGTGGACGGCCTTCCACGGACTCAGCCGGGCGCTGATCGCGACGATGACCACCGGGAAGACCAGACGCATGCCGAAGACCGCGATCACGATGCCGACGGTGAGGAAGATCTTCTGCCAGAAGGCGCTCATCTTCTTCAGGATCCCGGCGTTGATCACCGCGTTGTCGAAGGACAGCGAGACCTCCAGGACCGCCAGGACCGCCACCAGCCCGAGTGCGGCCCAGCCGTCGTAGAGGACCCCCGCGGCGAGGCCGAGAGCGGTGACGGCGAACGCCCAGCGGAACGTCTTCACAAGCACGGGCTACTCATTCCTGTCGTCGCGCTGTGCCGGTCGCGGCACGTCCTTGCCAGTGCCCGCCACGCACGTTGTCTACCACGATCAGCGGCCGCCACGGCGGACGCGTGGACGGGCGACGCCCGCGCACCGCTCCCTCCCCGGCATCTTCGAAAATTAGAATCGTTCGTTTCCTTGAGGAGTTCCGGTTTGGCGGAGTAGGTTCGCCCGTATGACCGCCCCCCGGAGCACGGCCACGGCCAAGGACCTGCGCGGAGCAGGGCTGCGGGTGACCGCCGCCCGCGTCGCCCTGCTCGAGACCGTCCGGGCGGGCGATCATCTCGGCGTGGAGGCGATCGCCTCCGGCGTGCGCGACCGGGTGGGCCATGTGTCCCTCCAGGCCGTGTACGAGGGCCTGCACGCCCTCACCGCGGCAGGACTCGTACGCCGCATCCAGCCGCCCGGCAGCCCGGCCCGCTTCGAAGGGCGCGTCGGCGACAACCACCACCACGTCGTGTGCCGGATCTGCGGTGCCCTCGCGGACGTCGACTGCGCCGTCGGCGAGGCACCCTGCCTGACCGCGTCCGACGACCACGGCTTCGCGATCGACGAGGCCGAGGTCATCTACCGGGGCCTGTGTCCCGGCTGCGCCGGCACCAGTACTTCTCCCGCACCGTGAACCGCCCTGTTCGGAAGGAACATCATGTCCGAGAACCACGACGCGATCGTGACCGACGCGAAGACCGAGGAGACGGGCGGCTGCCCGGTCGCCCACACCCGCGCCCTCCACCCCACCCAGGGCGGCGGAAACCGTCAGTGGTGGCCGGAGCGGCTCAACCTGAAGATCCTCGCCAAGAACCCCGCCGTGGCCAACCCGCTCGGCGAGGAGTTCGACTACGCCGAGGCGTTCGCGTCCCTCGACCTGGCCGCCGTCAAACGCGACATCGCCGAGGTGCTGACCACGTCGCAGGACTGGTGGCCGGCCGACTTCGGCAACTACGGCCCGCTGATGATCCGGATGGCCTGGCACAGCGCCGGCACCTACCGCATCAGCGACGGCCGCGGCGGCGCCGGCGCCGGCCAGCAGCGCTTCGCCCCCCTCAACAGCTGGCCCGACAACGGCAACCTCGACAAGGCCCGCCGCCTGCTGTGGCCGGTCAAGAAGAAGTACGGCCAGAGCATCTCCTGGGCCGACCTGCTCGTCCTCACCGGCAACGTCGCGCTGGAGACGATGGGCTTCGAGACCTTCGGCTTCGCCGGCGGCCGCGCCGACGTCTGGGAGGCCGAGGAGGACGTCTACTGGGGCCCCGAGACCACCTGGCTCGACGACCGCCGCTACACCGGTGACCGCGAGCTGGAGAACCCGCTCGGCGCCGTCCAGATGGGCCTGATCTACGTCAACCCGGAGGGCCCCAACGGCAATCCGGACCCGATCGCCGCGGCCCGCGACATCCGTGAGACCTTCCGCCGCATGGCGATGAACGACGAGGAGACCGTCGCGCTGATCGCCGGCGGCCACACCTTCGGCAAGACCCACGGAGCCGGCCCCGCCGACGCCGTCGGCGCCGACCCCGAGGCCGCCCCCATGGAGGAGCAGGGCCTCGGCTGGCGGAGCACCCACGGCACCGGCAAGGGCGCGGACGCCATCACCTCCGGCCTGGAGGTCACCTGGACCAGCACCCCGACCCAGTGGGGCAACGGCTTCTTCAAGAACCTCTTCGAGTTCGAGTACGAGCTCGAGCAGAGCCCCGCCGGCGCCAACCAGTGGGTGGCCAAGGACGCCCCGGAGATCATCCCGGACGCGCACGACCCGGAGAAGAAGCACCGCCCGCGGATGCTCACCACCGACCTGTCGCTGCGCTTCGACCCGATCTACGAGCCGATCTCCCGCCGGTTCTACGAGAACCCGGAGGAGTTCGCGGACGCCTTCGCCCGCGCCTGGTACAAGCTGACCCACCGCGACATGGGCCCGAAGTCCCTGTACCTCGGCCCGGAGGTCCCGGAGGAGACCCTGCTGTGGCAGGACCCGCTGCCCGAGGCCGAGGGGGAGGCCGTCGACGCCGCGGACGTCGCCGCCCTCAAGGCCAAGCTGCTCGAGTCCGGCCTGTCCGTCGCGCAGCTGGTGTCCACCGCGTGGGCCTCGGCCTCCACCTTCCGCGGCAGCGACAAGCGCGGCGGTGCCAACGGCGCCCGCATCCGCCTGGAGCCGCAGCGCGGCTGGGAGGTCAACGAGCCCGACGAGCTCGCGCAGGTCCTGCGCGTCCTGGAGGGTGTCCAGCAGGAGTTCAACGCCGCCGGTGCCAAGAAGGTCTCCCTGGCCGACCTGATCGTCCTCGGTGGCTCCGCCGCCGTCGAGAAGGCCGCCCGCGAAGCCGGGGTCCAGGTGGAGGTGCCGTTCGCCCCGGGCCGGGTGGACGCGACGGAGGAGCACACCGACGCCGAGTCGTTCGAGGCACTCGAGCCGACCGCCGACGGCTTCCGCAACTACCTCGGCAAGGGCAACCGCCTGCCGGCCGAGTTCCTGCTGCTCGACCGGGCCAACCTGCTCACCCTGAGCGCGCCCGAGATGACCGTCCTCGTCGGTGGCCTGCGGGTCCTCGGTGCCAACCACCAGCAGTCGCCGCTCGGCGCCTTCACCGAGACGCCCGGCAGGCTCACCAACGACTTCTTCGTCAACCTGCTCGACCTGGGCACCACGTGGAAGTCGACGTCCGAGGACCAGACCACGTTCGAGGGCCGCGACGCGGCCACCGGCGAGGTCAAGTGGACGGGCAGCCGCGCCGACCTGGTCTTCGGCTCGAACTCCGAACTGCGCGCCCTCGCGGAGGTCTACGCCTGCGACGACGCGAAGGAGAAGTTCGTGAAGGACTTCGTCGACGCCTGGGTCAAGGTCATGAACCTCGACCGCTTCGACCTGGTCTGACCGTCGCGACGCCCGGGCCGGCACGTCCGCCGGCCCGGGCTCGTCCGTCCGCGTTGTCAGTGGCGGATGCGAGGCTGCCCCGTATGGATGAGGTGGAGTTCATGCGAGGCCGGGTGTACGGGGCCGATCACGACAACCCCGGGCCCAGGCCGGGACGCGCGTACGCGCAGCTGGTCGGCGGCCCGCTCGACGGCCTGCTGCTGGACGTCACGGACCTCGCCGAGGACGCACGCGGCCGGGGCGTGGTCCTGGCGACGGAGATAGGGCGCTACGGTCCGGGCGGCCGGTGCGTCTACGGGCCGAGGACCGGCGAACCCAGCCGTTTCGACTGGCGGGGCGACGTGCCCTGAGACACGCCCCGAAGGGCCTCGCACGGGGGCGGCTCACGCCGCCGTGGCCACGGTCTGGGCCTGGAGCGCGGCGCACAGCCAGTCGTGCGCGGCACCCGGCGTGGGTTCCGGCCGGCCGCCCGGCGGGGTGGCCACCTCGGCCACCAGCTCCCAGTAGCGGTCGAGCCGCGGGTCGTCCGCGAGCTGCCGGACCAGCACACGGCGGAAGTCCGGGGTGTCCCGGACGCCGTAGGCGTCCGTGTACGCGCTCACGAAGCAGTCCAGCGCGTCACCCGCGTGCGGCTCCACGCCCCCGCGCAGCCGGGCACCCGCCAGTTCGTACGCCTCCGCCAGCCCCGCGTACAACACCGCGGCACCGCGCGCCCCGGCGGTCCGGTGCGCCTCGGGCTGCGGCTGCGCGGTGCCCGGGCACGGGGCGAGCGTAAGGGCGTTGAGCCGCGCGAAGGCCAGGACCTGGGCGGGAGCCGGGTCGTCGGGCGGCCGGGGCACCGCCACCTCCAGGAACGCCGCGGTCGCCCGCGCCGGCATCCGCGGCGGCAGCCAGCCGCGCCAGAAGCGGACCAGCGGCTCCGTACTGGGCGGGGCGGCCACCGAGCCGACCAGCCGCAGCCGGTCGGCCCGCTCCCCGGGCGGACACTCCTGCACCAGCCGCAGCGCCGCCTCCCGCCAGCGCAACGCCCTCAGCTCGGAGCCGACCTCCCGCAGCCGCCCGGCGACTGCGTCCTCCAGCACACCGCTCGCCCCGTCCTCCTCGTCGAGCACGCGCCGCACCTCGGACACCGCGAGGCCCAGGGCCCGCAGCGAACGGATCAGACGCAGCCGGCCGAGCGCCTCCGGGCCGTACCGACGGTGCCCGCCGACGCTGCGGGAGGCCTCCGGCAGCAGCCCGCGGTCGGAGTAGAAACGGACCGTCTTGACCGTGACGCCCGCCCGCTCGGCCAGCTCACCGATCCCGCACAACCCGTCGCGCGACATGAACACTTGAACCTCCCTCAGGGGGAGTTCCTACCGTACCGGCGAGCGCGGCCGGCCGACCGGGCCGGTCCGCGCGATCGCCTACGGAGGAGAGACCCATGACCGCATTCGTCCTAGTGCCGGGCATGTTCACCGGCACCCACGTGTGGGAGAGCACCGCGGCAGCCCTGACGGCCGCGGGCGCCGGCGCGCACCCCGTGGCCCTGACTGGGCTCGACGGACCGCCCGGCCCCGCACCGGCCGGCACCGACCTGGAGACGCACATCGCGGACGTGCTCGCCGTGATCGACGCGGTCGGCGCGGAGCAGGGCGCGACGGGCGACGGGCGGATCGTGCTGGTGGGCCACGACTACGGCATCCATCCCGCACTCGGCGCCGCCGACCGCCGGGCGGAGCGGATCGACCGGATCGTGTACCTGGACTCGGCCATGCCGCAGGACGGCGTCCCGGCCCTGGCCGCAGTCCCCGACCAGTCGCTGCGCGCACAGCTGGCCGGGCGGGCCGGGGCCGACGGGGGAGCGGGCACCGCGGGGGAACTGCCGCCCCCGGCCCGCGACACCTGGGAGCGCTGGGGCAGCACGGCGGGCCTGAGCGACGCCGCCCTCGACCGGCTCACCGCGCTTGCCGCCCCGCAGCCGCTCGGCACCCTGCTCCAGCCGCTCCGGCTGACCGGTGCGGTGGCCGGGGTGCCCACCACCGGCGTCCTGTGCACCGCCAACGGCTCGAGCATCGAGATGGTCCAGATGCTGGTGGGATTCGGCGACCCCGCCCTGAGCGCCCTCGTCGACCCCCGGGTGACCTTCTTCGAACTCCCCACCGGACACTGGCCGATGCTGTCCCGCCCCGACGGCCTGGCGGACGTGCTGCTGCGGGCCGCCGCCGGCGAGGGACACCGCCTGGAGCCGGCCGATGCGGGCGAACCATCCGCCCAGCAGGGGCCGTTCCTGCTGGACGTGCCCGAAATCCCGAGGGAGCGTACGGGCAGCGTCGACCTCTACCTGCCCGACGCCGACGCCGACGGCCCGCGGCCGGCGGTGGTGTTCGTGCACGGCGGTCCGGTACCCGCCGACGCCCGGCCCGAGCCGAGGGACTGGCCCACGCTGACCGGGTACGCCCGCTACGCCGCCGGGAACGGCGTGGTGGGCGCGGTCGTCGCCCACCGGCTGCACGACCTCGCCGACTACGAGCGGGCCGCCGCGGACGTGGCCGGCGCGGTGGAGCGGATCCGGGCCGACCCCCGGGTGGACGCGGACCGCGTCGCGCTGTGGTTCTTCTCCGGCGGCGGGCTGATGACCGCCGACTGGCTGGGCGCGCCCCCGTCGTGGCTGCGCTGCCTGGCGGCGACCTACCCGGTCCTGGCGCCCCTGCCGAACTGGGGGATGTCCGGCACCCGGTTCCACCCGGCGCGCGCGGTGGCGAAGGCCGGTGACCTGCCCGTGGTCCTCACCCGGGCGGGCCGGGAGATGCCCGAGATCGCCGCCCGCGTCGAGGAGTTCCTGGTGGCCGCCGAGGAGTGCGGGGCCGGTGTCGAGGTGGTCGACGTGCCGAACGGCCACCACGGCTTCGAGACCCGCGACGTGACCGACGAGTCGCGCGACGCGGTGCGCCGGGCGATGAGCGCGGTGCTGGGGCATCTGCGGCGGTGAGGGGCCGTGCCGCGGCCCCGTGGTCCGGACGACCCGGTCCACGGGGCCGCGGCACGGTGGCCGCAGCCTTGACGTGTGCGCGACGAGATGCGTTCATGGGAGCGCTCCCATCGCTCGCCGCCGCCATTCCCGCGTCATTGACCCCTCACCTCCCTGGAGTCGCCGTGCGAAAGGCAAGAAGCGCCACCCGAAGCAACCCCGCGAGTACCGGCACCCGAAGCAACCCCGTGCCCCGCGTCCGGGCGGTGCTGGCGGCACTGGTCGGCATCGCCGTCGTCGGTGTCCTGTGCCCCGCCGCCGCGCGGGCCGCCCAGCCCCCGGCCCCCGCTCTCGCCACCGGCCTGCACATCAGCGACGGCCGGCTGCTGGAGGCCGACGGCAACGACTTCGTCATGCGCGGGGTCAACCACGCCCACACCTGGTACCCGGGCGAGACGCAGTCGCTGGCCGACGTCAAGGCGCTCGGCGCCAACACCGTCCGGGTCGTCCTGTCCGACGGGCACCGCTGGAGCCGCAACAGCCCGGAGGACGTCGCGGCCGTCATCGGCCGGTGCAAGGCCAACCGGCTGATCTGCGTCCTCGAGGTGCACGACACCACCGGCTACGGCGAGGACGCGGCGGCCGGCACGCTCGACCACGCGGCCGACTACTGGATCGCCCTGAAGGACGTGCTCGCCGGCGAGGAGGGCCACGTCGTCGTCAACATCGGCAACGAGCCCTGGGGCAACACGAACCCCGCCGGCTGGACCGAGCCCACCATCGCGGCCGTCCGGAAGCTGCGCGCCGCCGGTCTCCAGCACACGATCATGGTGGACGCGCCCAACTGGGGCCAGGACTGGCAGGGCGTCATGCGGGACAACGCCCGCGCCGTTCACGCCGCCGACCCCACCGGCAACCTGATCTTCTCCATCCACATGTACAGCGTGTACGACACCGCCCAGGAGATCACCGACTACCTGCACGCCTTCGCCGACGCCGGACTGCCCCTGCTCGTCGGCGAGTTCGGCGGCCCCGCCGACCAGTACGGCGACCCCGACGAGGACACCGTGATGGCCACCGCCGAACAACTGGGCCTCGGGTACCTCGCCTGGTCCTGGAGCGGCAACACCGACCCGGCCCTCGACCTCGCGACCGACTTCGACCCCGCCCGGCTCAGCGCCTGGGGCGAGCGCGTCTTCCACGGCGCCGACGGCATCGCCTCGACCGCGGAGGAAGCCTCCGTCTACGGCGACGGCGCCCCGCAGGACACCGAGGCGCCCACCGCCCCCGGCGCCCCGGCCGCGTCCGCGGTGACGGCCACGTCGGTCACCCTCACCTGGAGCGCCGCCACCGACGACGTCGGCGTCACCGGCTACGACGTCGTCCGCGTCGACGGCGGCACCGAGACGACGGTCGTCACCGGCACCGCCACCGCCGCCACCGTGACCGGCCTCGCCCCGGACACCCCCTACACCTTCGCCGTCCGCGCCCGCGACGCGGCCGGCAACCGCTCGGCCCGCTCCGCGACCGTGGCCGTCACCACCGGCGCGGGCACCGGCACCGCCTGCTCGGTCGGCTACCGCGTCACGGGTGAGTGGCCGGGCGGCTTCCAGGGCGAGATCACCGTCCGCAACACCGGCGCCGCACCTCTCGCGGCCTGGACGCTCACCTTCACCTTCGCCGACGGCCAGACCGTCACGAACATGTGGGGCGGCACCCCCACCCAGCACGACGGCGCCGTGAGCATCACCCCCGCCTCCTACACGTCGAGCATCCCCGCTGGCGGCTCGGTCGCCCTCGGCTTCACCGCCGCCAAGGGCACCGCCAACACCGCCCCGGCCGCGTTCAGCCTCGACGGCGCGGCCTGCGCCACCGCCTGACCGGACCCGCCCGCCGGCCGTCCGAAGCCCCCTCGGACGGCCGGCGCCGGACACAGAGGAGCGTCAGAAGGAGACCTCACGCACGCTGGCCTGGCTGCGCGGCTCGGTCGTCGCGGTGATCTCCGACCGGTGTCGGCTCGCCGAGAAGGTCACCGTCAGTGTCTCGGCCGCGCTCTGGCTCGTGGCCACCGTGAAACCCTGCTCCGGCACCGCCGACACCAGGCACACCCCGCCGTCGCCGAAGCGCACGGTCGCCCTGCCGCCCTCCGACGGCACCGTGTACACCCCCGAACCGCCCTCCTCGCACCCCCGCTCGCCCCCGCCCGCCGGCGGCGCCTCGGTGGTGGGGGAGGCGGCCGGAGGGGTCGGCGCCGGGCTCGGCTCGCGCGGCTTCTCGCGGGTCGGGGACGGCGTCGGACGGGGCTTCTCGCCGGTGGGCGTCGGGCTCGGGGAGGAGGGCCGTGCGCTCGGGGACGGTGCGGGCCGCTGCGACACCGGCAGCTCCCGCGGCGCCGACTGCGCGACCGGCGCGGTGGGGCGGGTCGAGCCCACCACGAAGTGGATCGTGAGGATGACGGCCGTGATGCTGGCGGCCGTGCACGACAGCCAGATGATCAGGTGGCGCAGGAGGCGGGACACGACACCATAGTGACGGACCGGCTAACGTGCCTGCCCATGGCCTGTGTACTTGTCGTCGAGGACGACCCCGTGATCCGGGCCGCGCTGATCGAGGTCCTCACCGGACACGGCTACGCGGTCAAGACCGCTCACCAGGGTTTCGAGGCGCTGCGCGAGATCACCCAGAGTCCGCCGGACATCGTGGTGCTCGACCTCGGGCTGCCCGACCTCGACGGGCTCGACGTGCTCCGCATGATCCGCGGCATCTCCCGCGTCCCCGTGCTGGTCGCCACCGCCCGGGACGACGAGACGGAGATCATCCGGCTGCTCAACGCCGGCGCCGACGACTACCTGGTCAAGCCCTTCTCCGGCGGCCAGCTCGCGGCCCGCCTCGCCGCCGTGCTCCGCCGCTCCGCGCCCGCCGGCACCCGCGCCGCACAGCCGCCCGTCCTGCGGGTCGCCGACCTGCGCATCGACCCCACGGCCCGCACCGCCCACCTCGCCGATCGCGAACTGGCCCTCACCCGACGCGAGTTCGACCTGCTCGCCTATCTCGCCGCCCACGCCGACCAGGTCATATCGAGACAGCGGATACTCACCGAGGTGTGGCAGCAGCCGTATGTGGAGGATCAGACGGTCGACGTCCACCTCTCCGCGCTCCGCCGCAAGATGGGCGAGAAGGCGCGCAAGCCCCGCTATCTCCAGACCGTGCGCGGCATCGGCATCAAGCTGGTCAGCTCGCCATGAGACGCGCCCTCGCGGGCATCGCCCTCGCCGTCACCTCGATGGTGGCCCTGTCCTTCCTGGTCCCGCTCGCCCTCCTCGTGCGCGAACAGGCCCGTGACCGCGTCACCACCGCCGCCGAACAGCGGGCCGCCGCCCTCTCCCCGGTGCTCGCGCTCACCACCCGGCGCGCCGACGTGCAGCAGGCCGTCACCGAACTCGACTCCGCCGACCAGCTCGCGGTGCGGCTGCCCGACGGCGGCTTCGTCGGCACCCCGCACGCGCCCGAGGACGCCCTCGACCGGGCCGTGCGCGGCCGCGAGACACTCGCCGTGGACACCACCGACGGCTGGGTCTACCTCCAGCCGGTCGTCCTGCGCGGCGACCGGGTCGCCGTCGTCGAGGCCCACGTACCCGCGGCGGACCTCACCCGCGGGGTCGCCGCGTCCTGGGGCGTGATGGCGCTGCTCGCGCTCGGTCTGGTCGGCGGCTCGGTCCTGGTCGCCGACCGGCTCGGCGCCCGCGTCGTCCGCTCCTCCCGGAGCCTCGAGCGCGCCTCCCTGGCCCTCGGCTCCGGTGACCTCGACGTCCGCGTGGAACCGGACGGCCCGCCCGAGCTCCAGGAGGCCGGCGTGGCGTTCAACACCATGGCCGACCGGGTCGTCGACCTGCTCGCCGTCGAACGCGAACTGGTCGCCGACCTCTCCCACCGGCTGCGCACCCCGCTGACCGCCCTCTACCTGGAGGCCGACCGGATGGGCGCGACACCGAGCGCCCGGCGGGTCACCGAGGCGGCCGGACAGCTGGAGGGCGAACTCGACTCGATCATCGCCGCCGCCCGCACGCCCCTGGCCGCCGCGCAGTCCGGCGGCGGGCCGGGCACGGCGAAACCGTGCGACGCGGCAGAGGTGGTCGCCATGCGTCTGGACTTCTGGTCGGTCCTCGCCACCCAGCAGGCCCGCCCCTACGAGCGCTCCCTCACCCCGCGCCCCGCCCCCGTCGCCTTCCCCGAGGACGACCTCGCCGCCGTCGTCGACGCGCTGATCGGCAACGTCTTCCGGCACACCCCCGAGGGCACCGCCTTCGCCGTCCGCGTGGAACGGGCGGACGGGCACGTGTTCCTCACCGTGGACGACGCCGGTCCGGGTGTCGCGGATCCCGAGGCCGCGCTCACCCGCGGCGTCAGCGTCGGCGGCTCCACCGGCCTGGGCCTGGACATCGTCGCCCGGGCGGCCCGTACGGCGGACGGCGAGCTGACGATCGGCCGCGCACCGCTGGGCGGGGCCAGGGTGCGGGTGTCGTTCGTGCTCGCCGAGCCGGGGCGCTGAACCCGGTCGCGGACCGGGGGGCGGACGGGCGTCGGCGGCTGGGCGGCCTCAGCGGCTCGCGCCGAAGTCCTGCGTCCACCAGGGCCCGCCGTCGCCGAAGTGCACGCCGACGCCCAGCTCCTCGAAGGAGCAGTTGAGTATGTTCGCCCGGTGCCCGGGGCTGTTCATCCAGGACTCCATCACCGACGCCGCGTCCGCCTGCCCGCGGGCTATGTTCTCGCCCAGCGTGGACCACTCGTAGCCTGCGGCCTCGACACGGGTCGTCATGGTGGAGCCGTCCGGGCCGGTGTGGGACATCACCCCGCTCGCGGCCATGACGTCGCTGTAGTCGTCGGCGGCCCGGGTCAGCCGGTCGTTCGCGGTGACCGGCGAGCAGCCGGCCGAGGCCCGCTCCTTGTTGACGAGCGCCAGGACCTGTGCCTCGGCCCCGCTCGCCCCGCCGGAACCCGAGCCCGCGACCGAGGCCGGCCCCGAACCGGATCCCGGTCCGCCGCCGGAGTCCGTGCCGCCGCCACCCGACGCGGACCCGTCGGTGCGGGTCTTCACCGTCGCCCTCGCGGGCGCCGTGGACGCGGCCGGAGTCTTCTTCGCCGGCGCGGCGGACGCACGCGCCGTCCTCGACGGCGAGGCACTGGGCGTGGCACTCACCCGGGGCGAGGCGCTCGCACTCGCCGACGGGGACACCGGCGCCGTCGCGCCTCCGGCCGCCACCTCGGCGTTCGGACCCCCACCGGCCGCGCTCGTCGTGACCCGGTCCGCGGGACCGTCGTCCTCGCCGCCGGAGACGGCCAGCGTGATCCCGACGCCCGCCGTGACGGCGACGCCGAGCACCACCGCGGTGCCGCGCCTGCCCAGTCCGCGGTGGGGGCGTGCGTGGGAACGGGACGGACGGGCGGCTCGGCGGGAACCCATGCGCAGGACACCTCGGCTTGTCGGTCGGACGAAGAGGGAGACCCCGGTGGACGCCTGGGCGCCCACCGGGACTGTGGGGGGTTGCCGAGAGCCTAGGACGGGCACCGTGCGGATACGGCACCTCGAAGGTCATCTTCAAGAAGCCTTAAGGAAGCCGACAGAGTCCGCTGAGGAATCCGGTGCACCGGACACCCGGGGGAGTGGCCCGGCTCACATGGCGTACCGGCGGTGCCACCGACACCATGGTCCTTTGTCACCGGCAGGCTGAAGGGATCCACCATGTTCCGCAAGGTGCTGGTCGCCAACCGCGGCGAGATCGCGATTCGCGCGTTCCGAGCCGGCTACGAGCTGGGCGCGCGCACCGTGGCGGTCTTCCCGCACGAGGACCGCAACTCGCTGCACCGGCTCAAGGCCGACGAGGCGTACGAGATCGGGGAGCCCGGGCACCCCGTGCGCGCCTACCTCTCCGTCGAGGAGGTCGTCCGCGCGGCACGCCGCGCCGGGGCGGACGCGGTCTACCCGGGCTACGGATTCCTCTCCGAGAACCCCGAGCTGGCCCGCGCCTGCGAAGAGGCCGGCATCACGTTCGTCGGACCGAGCGCGCAGATCCTGGAACTGACCGGGAACAAGGCCCGCGCCGTGGCCGCCGCCCGCCAGGCCGGCGTGCCCGTCCTTGGCTCGTCGGCCCCCTCCACCGACGTCGACGAACTCGTCCGCGCCGCCGACGACATCGGCTTCCCCGTCTTCGTCAAGGCCGTCGCGGGCGGCGGCGGGCGCGGCATGCGCCGCGTCGAGGAGCCCGGGCAGCTGCGCGAGGCCATCGAGGCGGCGTCCCGCGAGGCCGCGTCCGCCTTCGGCGACTCCACGGTCTTCCTCGAGAAGGCGGTCGTCGAACCCCGCCACATCGAGGTCCAGATCCTCGCCGACGGCGAGGGCAACGTCGTCCACCTCTTCGAGCGGGACTGCTCGGTGCAGCGCCGCCATCAGAAGGTGATCGAGCTCGCCCCCGCGCCCAACCTCGACCCGGATCTCCGCGCGCGCATCTGCGCCGACGCCGTGAACTTCGCCCGGCAGATCGGCTACCGCAACGCCGGCACCGTGGAGTTCCTCGTCGACCGGGACGGCAACCACGTCTTCATCGAGATGAACCCGCGCATCCAGGTCGAGCACACGGTCACCGAGGAGGTCACCGACGTCGACCTGGTCCAGTCCCAGCTGCGCATCGCCGCCGGCGAGACCCTGGCCGACCTCGGACTCGCCCAGGAGAACATCACCCTGCGCGGCGCCGCCCTCCAGTGCCGCATCACCACCGAGGACCCGGCCAACGGCTTCCGCCCGGACACCGGCACCATCAGCGCCTACCGGTCGCCCGGCGGCTCGGGCATCCGCCTCGACGGCGGCACCACCCACGCCGGTACGGAGATCAGCGCGCACTTCGACTCGATGCTGGTCAAGCTCTCCTGCCGGGGCCGGGACTTCGCCACCGCCGTGGGCCGCGCCCGGCGTGCCGTGGCCGAGTTCCGCATCCGCGGCGTCGCCACCAACATCCCCTTCCTCCAGGCGGTGCTGGACGACCCCGACTTCCAGGCCGGCCAGGTCACCACGTCGTTCATCGAGCAGCGCCCGCACCTTCTGACCGCCCGGCACTCCGCCGACCGCGGCACGAAGCTGCTGACCTACCTCGCCGACATCACGGTCAACAAGCCGCACGGCGAACGCCCCGAACTGGCCGACCCGCTGACCAAGCTGCCGCCGCTGCCCGTCGGCGAACCCCCGGCCGGCTCCCGGCAGCGGCTCGCCGAGCTCGGCCCCGAGGGCTTCGCCCGCTGGCTGCGCGAGTCACCCGTCATCGGCGTCACCGACACCACGTTCCGCGACGCCCACCAGTCGCTGCTCGCCACCCGGGTGCGCACCAAGGACATGCTCGCCGTCGCCCCCGTGGTCGCCCGCACCCTGCCCCAGCTGCTGTCCCTGGAGTGCTGGGGCGGCGCCACCTACGACGTCGCGCTGCGCTTCCTCGCCGAGGACCCCTGGGAGCGGCTGGCCGCCCTGCGCGAGGCCGTGCCCAACATCTGCCTCCAGATGCTGCTGCGCGGCCGCAACACCGTCGGCTACACCCCGTATCCGACCGAGGTCACCGACGCCTTCGTGCAGGAGGCCGCGGCCACCGGCATCGACGTCTTCCGCATCTTCGACGCCCTCAACGACGTCGACCAGATGCGGCCCGCCATCGACGCCGTACGCGAGACCGGCACGTCGGTCGCCGAGGTCGCGCTGTGCTACACCGCCGACCTGTCGGACCCGGCGGAGCGGCTCTACACCCTCGACTACTATCTGCGGCTCGCCGAGAAGATCGTGAACGCCGGCGCCCATGTGCTGGCCGTCAAGGACATGGCCGGACTGCTGCGCGCCCCCGCCGCCGCGACCCTCGTCTCCGCGCTGCGCCGCGAGTTCGACCTGCCGGTGCACCTGCACACCCACGACACCACCGGCGGCCAGCTCGCCACCTACCTCGCCGCGGTCCAGGCCGGCGCCGACGCGGTCGACGGCGCGGTGGCGTCCATGGCGGGCACCACCTCGCAGCCGTCGCTCTCGGCGATCGTCGCCGCCACCGACCACACCGAGCGGCCCACCGGCCTCGACCTCCAGGCCGTCGGCGACCTGGAGCCCTACTGGGAGAGCGTCCGCAAGGTCTACGCGCCCTTCGAGGCGGGCCTCGCCTCCCCGACCGGCCGCGTCTACCACCACGAGATCCCCGGCGGCCAGCTCTCCAACCTGCGCACCCAGGCCATCGCGCTGGGCCTCGGCGACCGCTTCGAGGACATCGAGGCGATGTACGCAGCCGCCGACCGCATGCTGGGCCGCCTGGTCAAGGTCACGCCCTCGTCCAAGGTGGTCGGCGACCTCGCCCTGCATCTGGTGGGTGCCGGTGTCTCCCCGGCCGACTTCGAGGCCGAGCCCGACCGGTTCGACATCCCCGACTCCGTCATCGGCTTCCTGCGCGGCGAACTGGGCACCCCGCCCGGCGGCTGGCCCGAGCCGTTCCGCAGCAAGGCGCTGCGGGGCCGCGCCGAGGCCAAGCCGGTGGCCGAGCTGAGTGCCGACGACCGCACCGGGCTGGCCAAGGACCGCAGGGCCACGCTCAACCGGCTGCTCTTCCCCGGTCCGGCGCGCGAGTTCGACACCCACCGCGGCACCTTCGGCGACACCAGCGTCCTGGACAGCAAGGACTTCTTCTACGGGCTGCGCCCGGGCAAGGAGTACACCGTCGACCTCGACCCCGGGGTGCGGCTGCTCATCGAGCTCCAGGCGATCGGCGACGCCGACGAGCGCGGCATGCGCACCGTCATGTCCACCCTCAACGGCCAACTGCGGCCCATCCAGGTCCGCGACCGTGCCGCGGCCTCCGACGTCCCCGTCACCGAGAAGGCCGACCGGAGCAACCCCGGCCACGTCGCGGCGCCCTTCGCCGGCGTGGTGACCCTCGCCGTCGCCGAGGGCGACACGGTGGAGGCCGGAGCCACCGTGGCCACCATCGAGGCGATGAAGATGGAGGCCACCATCACGGCGCCGAAGTCCGGCACCGTCGGCCGGCTGGCCATCAACCGCATCCAGCAGGTGGAGGGCGGCGACCTCCTCGTCGAACTGAACTGAACCGAGCCGTCGTGACGGCGACGGCGTCCGGGACCGGTCCCGGACGCCGTCGCCGCGTTTCACGCGCCCTTCGGCGCCGCCTGCTGCACCACCTCGAACGACCACAGCGTGGACCCGCTCGCCGCGGGCCTGGGCCGCTCCCCGCCCTGCTCGCCGCCGCCCTGGTGCGCCGACTTCATGGGGCCCTCCATCCACGCCTTGAAGGACTCCTCGTCGCGCCAGCGCGTGTAGACGAGGTAGGTGTCGGTGCCCTCGACGGGGCGCAGCAGCTCGAACCACTCGAAGCCGTCGGAGTTCTCCACCGCGTGGGCACGCGAGGCGAAGCGCTTCTCCAGCGTCTCGCGCTGCTCGGCCGGCACGGTCAGTACGTTGATCTTGACTACGCTCATGGCCCCATCCTGCCGTACCCGGTCGTCAGCAGGCCCGCCGCCAGACCCCGAGCTCCGGCTTCTTCTGCATCGAGGACAGTCCCAGCCGGCGCGACTGCGGGCAGAAGCGGCCCGTCGGTTCGGCGTACTCGACGTGGAAGACGGCCTTGCCGGCCGCGACGAACGGGGTGAGCCGCTCGCACTCCCCGTACTGCGCGCACTCCTCGTTGACCGCGAAGTCGAAGTCGTCCACCAGCTGCGGGATCTGCGGCAGGTCGTTCTTGAGCCCGACGGACAGCCCGCGCTCGTGGGCGATCTCGGCGATCATGCGGTTGTAGGCCAGCTGGTCCCGGGCGGTGAGGGGGAAACCGGTCTCGTTGCCGAAGCCCTCCACCAGATCGGGCTCCACCGCGTCGAACCCCTTGTCCCGGCACATGTCGAACCGCCGCTCCATGATCGGCCGCAGCACGGAGATCCGGCGGATGTCCAGCCACCGCTCGCCCTGCCAGCCGTTGGGCGCACCCAGCACGTCCCGGGGGAAGTCGTCCCGGTCCGGGCGGAAGCTCTCCCACGCGCCGACGTTGACGTAGCAGATCACCTTGCGGCCCGCGCGGTGCAGCCGGGCCACGTCCGCCGCGCCGTTCTCGAAGCCGTCGATGTCGTAGACGGGAACGTCGGCCGACGGATCCACCCGGCCGTCGAGCTGCCACTGCCAGGCCAGCCCGGGACGCGGCCGCCACACCTCCCCGCGCGACGTGGGCTCCGGCCGCGGGTCCTCGCCGCCCCCGCCGCCCGCACAGCCGGCCACCACCGCGAGGAGCAGCAGCGCGAGCAGCAGGGTGGCCGGCCGCCACTCCCGCCTCATCGCCGCGCCCCGGTCAGGACGGGCGTCAGACGGGCCCACGGGTTGGGCGGCTCTCCCGTGACCGGCCCGCTGACCCCGGCGCCCCGCTCGCCGGCGGTGCGCACGGCGAGCGGGGCGAGGGCCTCGGGCACCCCGTACACCAGGTGGCAGAAGCGTTCGGGGGGATGGCGGCGGGTCCAGTCGGGCCGGCTGAACGCCGACACATACGTGGACCAGGGTCCCTCGAAGGTGACGACCAGGTCGGCCAGCCGGGCGTAGCCGGGCGCCGGGTGGACCCCCGGGTTCAGCACCACGCACGTCGCGCCCCGCCGTCTCAGGTCACGCACCAGCGCCTTGTACGGGGGCAGTCCGCTCCTGGCCGCGCTCACCCGGTCGAGGAAACACCCGTCGGCCGCGTACCACTCGCGGTGCCGCCGGGCGTCCTCGACGACGTCGGCCGCGGAGCGGGTGCCGTAGTCCGTGTCGACGTAGCCGAGCAGCCGCGCCCCTGCCGCGCGCAGCGCCCCGGCCGCCGCGGTGAACGCCGGATCGGGCGCATCGCCCGGCCCGTCCGCCGGGTTGAGGACGACGCCGTAGGTGCGGTCGGCCGCGGTGATCAGCCGGTGCCAGGCGCCGGGGTCCTCGGCGGGATGGACGTACAGCGGGATCAGCAGGCTCACGACGGGACGTCACTTTCGGCGCGGGGGGACGGCTCCGGCACGCCGGCCGACCACAGCGCGGCCAGGGAGTCGCCCAGAGCGTACGACGGCTCCCAGCCGAGCGCGGACCGCGCGGCGGAGATGTCGGAACACTGCCAGGACACCTGCCCGGAACGGACGGACCCGGCGCCCCGCTCCTCGAGCCGGCCGCGGAATCCGGCCGTCTCGGCCAGCATCCGCACCAGGTCCCGCACCGGCACCGCCCGCCCGCCGCCGACGTTGAGCACCCCGGGCAGCGGGCCGGGCACGGTCACCGCCCGTGCGACGGCGCCCGCCACGTCGCGGACGTCGACGAAGTCCCGGTACGCCGACAGGTCGCCGAGCCGCAGCACCGCGGCCGGGTCCGTGCCCGCCTCGCGCAGCAGCGCGGTGACCCGGCCGGGCAGGCCGGCGGCCGGGGCGCCGGGCCCGACCGGGTTGCCGACCCGCAGGGCCACCGCGTCCAGGCCGGATGTGGCGACCGCGACCGTCCCGGCCAGCTTGGTGGCGCCGTAGACGGTGAGGGGACGGGTGGGCGCCGACTCCGTCACCCTGACCTGCGGCTCGCCCGGCCCGTACTCGGCGGCCGAGCCGAGGTGGACCAGGCGGGCCGTGGGGCGGGCCCGGCGCAGCGCCTCGCACAGGACGGCGGTGCCGCGGGCGTTGACCTCGGCGAGCGTGACCGCGTCGCCGCCCGTGGCGCCCGCGCAGTTGACGACGGCGTCGACGGCCGCCGACGCCAGCGCCCGCGCGAGGCGTTCGACGGAGTCGGCGGCGAGATCGGCCGGGACGTCGGCGCCGGGCGAGCGGCCGGCGCCGAGGACCCGCGTGCCCGGCAGGGCACGGAGCCGCTCGGCGACATGGGCGCCCAGATAGCCGGTGTGGCCCACAACGAGGATGCGCATGCGGTGCTCAGGCTCCCTTGAGCAGCAGGGACTTGCGGCTGGTGAACTCGGCGTTCGCCCGGTCGTAGTCGTCCGGGCGGCCGATGTCGAGCCAGTAGCCGTCGAACTCGTAGGCGTGCGGCGGGTCGCCGGCCCGCAGCAGGTCCAGCACCAGTTCGTCGAAGCCCAGCGGCAGCCCGGCGGTGTAGCCGTCGAGCGTGCTCCGGGACAGGCCGTACACGCCCATCGAGACGCGGTAGTCCATGCTCGGCTTCTCGGTGAAGGCGACGACTCTGCTGGCGTCGGTGGTCAGCACCCCGAAGTCGATGTGCACCTTGCGGGCGTACGTGGCGATCGTCAGCGGCGCGCCGGACGCGCCGTGCCGGCGCAGGACGTCGGCGTAGTCGAGGTCGGTGAGGATGTCGCCGTTCATCACCAGGAAGTGCTCCGGCAGCCGCTCGCGCATCGTCAGCAGCGGCCCCATCGTGCCCAGCGGGCTCTCCTCGGTGGCGTAGTCGACGGTCAGCCCCCACTGCGAGCCGTCGCCGACATAGGCACGGATGATCTCACCGAGGTGGCCTATGGCGATGGTGCAGCCGGTGAACCCGGCCGACGCGAGCTGGCGCAGGACGATCTCGAGGATGGCGTGCTGGTCGCCGATGGGTACGAGCGGTTTGGGCAGCGCGGTGGTGTAGGGCCGCAGCCGGACGCCCTTGCCCCCGGCCAGGATCACAGCGTGCATGAGGTTCCCCCTCGGTCAACGTGCCGGTCTGGGTCAGATGTTGTAGATGCCGGTCTTGTAGCGGGCCAGGTTGGCCGGGTCGCGGAAGAACTCCACCGTGCGCGCGAGCCCCCGCTCCAGGTCGTGCGCCGGGCTCCAGCCGGTCGCCTCCCGCAGCCGGCTCGCGTCCGCGACCAGCCGCATCACCTCGGAGTTGGCGGGCCGCAGCCGCTGGGCGTCCTCGCGCACGTCGAGCGCGGTGTCCATCACCTTGCCGATGAGCGCCACCAGATCGCCGACGGAGATCTCGCCGCCGGTACCGGCGTTGAAGGTGCGGCCCACGACCCGGTCGGCGGGCGCGGTGCCCACCGCCAGGAACGCCTGCGCGGTGTCCGCGACGAAGGTGAAGTCCCGGGTGGGCCGCAGGTCCCCGAGGGTGATGGTCCGTTCGCCCGCCGCGACCTGGCCGATGACGGTGGGGATCACGGCCCGCATGGACTGCCTCGGGCCGTAGGTGTTGAAGGGCCGCAGCGTCACCACCGGGGTGTCGAAGCTCGCGTGGTAGCTGTCGGCCAGCCGGTCCCCGCCCGCCTTCGACGCGGCGTACGGCGACTGGGTGTTGATGGGGTGATCCTCCGTGATCGGCACGGTCCGCGCGGTGCCGTACGTCTCGCTGGTGGAGGTGTGCACCAGCCGGGGAGTGCCCTGGGCGCGCACCGCCTCCAGCACGTTCAGGGTGCCGGTGACATTGGTGTCCACGTAACTGTGCGGCGCCCGGTAGGAGTACGGGATCGCGATGAGGGCGGCCAGGTGGTACACGCAGTCGGCGCCCTCCACCAGGTGCCGGACGGAGCCGGGGTCCCGGACGTCCCCGAGGACGATCTCGACCTGGTCGAGGACGTCGGGGGAGAGGGTCTCCAGCCAGCCGTAGGAGGAGAAGGAGTTGTACTGCGCCATGGCCCTCACCCGGTGCCCGGAGGCCACGAGCGCCTCGGTGAGGTGGGAGCCGATGAAGCCCTCGGCTCCGGTGACGGCGGCGAGCGGTGTGGAGGTCACGCGGGGTCCTTCCGGTCGATGGGTGGGTCGGTGGTGTACGGGGACGTCGGGCCCCTGGGGGCACGGGTGACGCGGTCGGACGGGTCAGGCATGGGCGGCCGGCCGGCCCAGCAGTCGCAGCACGCAGCCGGTGAGACAGAGCGCGGCGATCCCGCAGCCCCACGACAGGGCCGCGGCGCCGGACGGGGGTCCGTACAGCACGACCGCGCCGGCGCCCCCGGCCGTGGCGAGACACAGGGCGGCGGGCGGCCAGGCCACGCCGAAGGCCTGGAGGAGCAGCGAGGTCCACAGGACCACCGCGAGCAGCGCCGTCGCCACCGGATCGGCGTCCACCAGCAGCGCCACCGGTACCAGTGGCCCGGCGTAGGCCAGCAGGCAGCCGGCGAGAACGGCGGCCGACCGCAGCCGGAACGCGGCCGGGGTGGCGGTGGCCCGCAGCGCCGCCACGGACAGACCGCGGTAGCGGTACAGCAGCCACTCCGCCGGTCCCATGGACACGGTCAGCACGACCACCGCCCACGGCTGGTGACGTCCCGTCAGGAACACCAGCACCCCCGCGGCCAGCCCGAACAGCCCGTACGGCAGCGACCGCGACGGCCGCGGACGCACCGCTCCCGCGACCGGTGCCGCCGACAGGGTGCCGCGCAGCGCCCAGCCGGCCGCGGCCACCGCGCCCCCCAGCGACAACGCGGGCAGGACCGCCCGCAGCAGGCCTCCGGGCTCCCACCACGGCAGCGCCGCAGCGCCGGCGACCACCGGCACGAGCGCCGCCAGCAGCAGCCGCTCCCTGCCCAGCACCAGCAGCACGCCCGCCGCGGCGAGATACCCCGACTGGACCGCCACGGCCGCCACCGCCGCGCCGGTCCCGGCCAGGGGGGCGCCCGCCGCGACCGCGGCCACGGCACCGAGCGGCGCCCCCTTCAGCAGGGTGCGGCCGGCCTCCCGGCGTCCGGCCGCCAGCCGCAGATACGCGCGGTGGCCCAGCGCCTGGTTCCACGCCCAGGACACCAGCCCCGCCACCACCAGCGCCGTCACCGTGCGACCGCTCGGCAGCAGGCGCCCGGCGAGCGCGTAGCCGAGGCCGGGCAGCGCGAACAGGGCTCCGCGCAGCGCGCAGCGCACATGGTCGGGCCGCCAGGGGTCGGCCGGCCGCGGCGGCTCGGGAAAGGTGCGCGGGACACGCTCGTACAACGCGGTGGCCAGCGAGAACAGATCGCGGTGCCCGTACCGCTCCGTGATCGTCTCGCCGGTCAGCCCCTCGGACTCCAGCAGCGCGGCCACCTCGTAGGGATGGACGGCCGGGGCGATGCGGTCGGCGAGTTCGGCGGCCAGCCGGTCGACCGCCTCCTCCCGCCTGCCGTGCCCGGGACGGACCAGGGCGAGCGTGTGGTGGTCGGCCGAGCGCGGGGCGGGCGGGCGCGTGTCGGCGAGGCGCAGCGCCAGCGTGTCCTGCTCCGCGCCGCCGGGCTCCAGCGCCATGGGTCCGCTCATCCGGTCGCACTCCTCACCGGCGCCGCGCCGGCCGCCGCGAACGGGTCGTCGCCGGCCGCCGTGGGCACGGCCGCGGAGCCGAACGCCGACAGCTCCAGGTATATGGACCGGAAGGTGTCGATGGTCTGCCGGAGCGTGAACTGCTCGATCACCCGCAGCCGTGCCGCCTCGCCCATCGCCCGGCGCCGCCCGGCATCACCCAGCAGCTCCAGCGCGGCGGCGGCCATGGCGGCCGGGTCGCGCGGCGGCACGACCAGACCGGCGTCGCCGACGGCCTCCCGGACGCCGCCCACGTCCGTGGAGACGGTCGCCCGGCCGCACGACATGGCCTCGATCAGGGTGAAGGGGAAGCCCTCGCTGATGCTGGACAGCATCACCACGTTCCCGGCGGCGTACGCGTCCTTGATGTCCTCGACCCGGCCCTCGAAGGTGACGGCGTCGCCGTGGCCGAGCCGGGCCGCCAGCGCCTCGCAGCGCTCCCGGTAGGCCTCGCCACCGCGCGGCGTGCCGCCGAACAACCGCAGCCGCGCCGCGGGCAGTTCGGCCCGCACCAGGGCGAAGGCGCGGATCAGGGTCTCCAGGTCCTTGATCGGGTCGACCCGGCCGGCCCAGCTGAGCACCGGCTCCGAGGGCTCCGGACCGGCGGGCGGGAACGCGGCCGGGTCGACGCCGTTGTAGACCGTGCGTATGGACTCCGGGGCGGCGCCGCCCCGCTCCTCCCACAGCCGGTTGTAGCGGTTGCCCGGCGTGATCAGGGCGGCCCTGCGGTACGTCTCCTCGGCCAGCAGCCGGAAGAATCCGAGCACGAGCGCCTTCACCGGCCAGCGGTAGGGGGCGGTGCGGTAACCGAGGTAGCGTTCGCGCAGATACACCCCGTGCTCCGTCAGCAGCAGCGGCACCCCGTGCCGTTCCAGCGCGGCCAGCCCCGGCAGCACGGCGACGCCGCCGCTGACCGCGTGGGCCACGCCCCGCTCCGGGCCCGGGGCTGCCAGTGGCCGCAGGGCGTGCTCCAGCAGGGCGGTCGCCGTGACCGCGTCGTGCAGGGTGGGCCGGGCCTCCCGAACGGCGAGCCCCGGACGGTTCCAGACGGCGGTCAGGACGCCGATCGCCCGGTCACCGCGCAGGAACGGGCCCAGCCGGCCGTCGGCGGCGGCCCGCGCGAGCCCGTACAGGGCGGGGCCGAACCCGTCCTCGGCCCGCGGGTCGAGCAGCGCGGTGACGAACCGCTCGTAGGCGGCCTCGAGCCGGTTGCGCTCGCGCCCGCGCGAGGGGCGCCCCTGCGGGGCGGGCCCCCACATGGGCACGGAGACCACCCGGCCGACATGCCGGGGGATGTCCCAGACGAGCGGCTCGCGTCCGGTGCCGGTGACGGCGACGACGTCGAAGTCCAGGTCGGGCATGCCGGTGACGAGCTGGTCGCACCAGACACTCACTCCGCCGTGACTGTGCGGGTAGGTGCCCTCGGTGAGCAGGGTGACGCGCGGCGCGCCGGGGCGCCGCGCGCCGTGGGGAACGTGCATCGATGTGCTCCACGGCCGGGGTGTGGGGTGTGGCGGGACCTGTGGTGCGCTCAGCGCTCCGTGCCGTAGGGCACCGGCTCGCGCACGCCGGCCGGGACCCGGGTGCGCGGAGCGGCCGGCGGCGTGGCGGCCGTGCCGCCGGAGCCGGCGGCGGCCGGGGGAGCGGTGGCCGACGACGGCAGGGTAAGGACGAGGGGCTGTCCGGACCCGGGCGTCGTCCAGCCGGACACCGCACCGGCATAGGCGTCGCCGAAGGCCGTGCCCGCGTGCAGGGTGCCGGCCGGCATGGTCGCCGGTACCGCGACACCGTCGGGCGCCTTCACGGTCACCGCGTCGCCGACGCGGTAGGCGGTGACCTGGCCGGCGTCGAGGGCCGCCTGCCAGGCGGCGCGGCGCTGGAGTTCGACGCCGATGTCCGCCATCCGCAGGTTCACCACGGGCGTGTTGTCGGCGAACAGTCCGGCGTAGTCGTCCAGGACACCGTCGAGGACGGGGTAGGCGATGCGCTCCTCCGCCAGGTTCGACTGGTGGATGAAGTGCGGCTTGGGGTCGTTGGACAGGACGTGCCCGAGGGCGATCCGGGTCTCCAGCGGCACGATGTGGCCGGCGTAGCCGGTGGCCGGGTCCAGCGGTGCGGGCAGGCAGGTGGAGGTGGCCGGGTTGTCCTCGCAGATGCCGCTGCCGCCCTGGGCGCGGCTGGTGTAGATCCAGTTGTACTCGTCGACCTGCTCGGCGGCCCGCCCGGCGTTGTAGAAGACGTTCATCGGATAGCGGGAGACGGTGGTGGCGCTGCCGACCCGGCGCTGCACGGGGTCGCGGGAGTTGTCCGAGCCGAGCCAGGCGACGCGGTTGTCCGTGAGGGCCGGGCCCAGGTTCGGGTTGTCCTCGGGCTGCTGCGGGGTCACCTTCAGGCCCGAGTGCTCACCGGTCACCAACTCGTCGTCGTCCAGCGGGAGCCCGGCCCCCTCACCCCAGACGCGGTTGGTGGCGATCTCGTCCGCGATCTCGTTGCGGGTCACCCACCGGGTGCTGCCGTCGGGGTTCGTGGCGCACTTCCACGGCACCACGCTCACGTCCTGGACGCAGCCGAGGAAGGCGTGCGTGTAGGTGTGGTTGATCCACCGGAACGCGCCGCGGTCGGCGATCAGCTTGTCGGCGAGCGGGTCGGCGCCGCCGTTGTCCTGGCGGTGGTCGACGCTGCCGGAGCCGTTGTAGGCCAGGTCGAGGGTGAAGTCCCTGCTGTCCTGCCAGGCGATGGCGTGGTCGACGTCGGCGGGCACCATGCGGATCGGGTTCGGCGTCCCCTCGCCCGGCGCGCAGTCCACGTCGCCGGGCGTGCAGTTGAGCGCGGTGTCCCAGCGGTCGTCGGCCGCGAACACGTCGTCGACGTGGACGGCGAAGTAGTTGCGGTCGGCGCCCGTATGGACCCCGCCGGTCATCCACTCCACGATGCCGCGGGCCAGCAGCCGGAACTGCTGCTGGTACCGGTTGTAGACGAAGGTGACGACCAGCTCACGCCGTCCGTCGTGCCGATACTCGCCCACCAGCGAGCCCTTCGTCGCCCGCCCGGGGATCGCCGCCTGGACGTAGGGAACGAAGTCCGCGCCCGGCGCGGGCGTCGACAGGTAGGCGTAGGACTCGCCCACGATGGGGGAGTTGTCCTCGAACGGCACGGCCCCGTCCAGATAGCCGAAGGGGCCCGCCAGACCGGCCTCGGTCACCTCGGCCCGTACGCCGTCCAGGCTGCCGGCGTACCCGGTACCGACCGCGTACTGGAGTCCGACCTCGGGACGCGCGTACGTGTAGGCGTCGACCTGCGGGATCCCGTACTCCGCCTCGTAGGCGGCCAGGGCCGCCATCTCGCCCGAACCCGCCGGGAAGGGGTTGTCGTTGGGCATGACCACGGCCTGGAACCTGGCGCGGGGCCGTCCGTCCACGGTGTCCGCCAGGAAGCCGGCGTCGATCGAGGGCCGGCCGGCGTCCCCGAGGTCGACCTCCGTGTACGGCGTTCCCGCGGTCTCGAGTTCGGCGGCGATCGCGTCGGTGGCCGGCCCTCCGTCGCTCACGACCAGCACGCGCAGGTCGACGCGCGGTGCCGGATCCTCCGCCCGGGCCGTGCCGGCCGGCAGCGCCAGCGACGCGATCAGCGCGCCCACGGTGAGTGCGGTCGTGCGAATGGTCCGCTTCATGCGGTGAGATTCCCTCCCCCGGGCAGGGGTCGGCCGCCCCTTGCGGAGCCCCCACCCCACGACAACGCCGCCGCTCCCCTGAGACGCCGGTCGTCAACGCATCCGTCGCGTCACATAGTGAGGTCTGTGTGGAGCTTTTGTGTGCCTGCTGCGGAACTTGACGGAAAAGCACATGTGTCCATTCGGTCCCGGAGGGGCGGCGTCCGGTAGCCGGGGAGCGCCGTCCGGGAAGGGTTCGAGATCGCCCCCAGGGCCCGTGTACTGCTGCGAAACGACATCGGGCGACCACGGAATGTCATATTCCGACGTCTCTGGGTGCCAGAGGTCTGCACCAGTCGGGCGGTCGGGCGTGGTGCGAGATCAGGTCACCGCGATGCGTACGGCGACGGCGGCCGGCCCGTCGTGGGGCCGGCCGCCGCCGGTGCTCAATGTGCGGGGAGGGGTGCGGTCAGGCGCACAGGACGCGGGTCTCCGGCGTGTAGACCGGGCCGCCGTTGACGCTCGTGCTGTCGCTGAACTCGGCGTAGTAGTACGAGTAGAAGCCGATGTTGCCGTTGCAGCCGGAGTCGGCGGCGACCTGCAGCGTCAGCGTGACGGTCCGGCTCTGGCCGGGCGGGATGGTGGCACCGTAGTTGGCGCCCAGGTCGGCCGGTCCGGTCCCGCTGCACGGCACGGCCCCGTTCTCCGCCGCCAGACTGCAGCCGGTGAAGCTGTACTTGAGGTCGGGGCGCTGGGTGGTCAGCCAGGTCGGGTCGATCGTCTGGTACACGAACCAGATGTCGTACGTCTTGTTGTTCTTGATCGTCATCGACAGGTTCACCGCGCCGCCCGGCTGAGTGGTCGCCGCGTCGGTGCTGAACGTCAGCTCGGCCGGGGCCGGGTCGGCGGCGCTCGCGGAGGGCGCCAGGCCGAACAGGGCGAGGGCGAGGGCGATGATCGTGGCGAGAGAGAAGCGTCTCGTTCGTGTGGATCGCATGGCCCGGGAGACTAGGCACGGCTCCCGCGAGTCGTCTGTACCGCCGGGAGCAGCGGGAACACGGCCCGGCCGGAAGTGTGCGCCCGGTGAAGGAAGTGTGACGGCGTCGTCACAACGGGTGGCGTCCGGCGTTCGCGCACGACAGGGCCGTACGGGCACCGGCCCCGCCGCGGACCGCGCCGCACCGCCCGGCCGCATCCGCCGGCCGGCGGCAATGGCGGATTCCGGGTGCCCGCCGGCAACGGGCCGTGCGCCCGGGACATGTGGTCCCGGGCGCACGGCCACGTCGTTCACCCGTCGGTCACGGGAACTGGGTGACCTTGGACGGCACGGTGTCCGTCCCCGACGTCGGAGCGCCGGTGTCGTTGATCACGTGCGCGTACTGGCCCTTGCCGCCCAGGGAGATCACCATCAGATGGCGCATCCTGACGCCCGGCTTGACCGGCACCTGGAACCCGTGGTGCTGGACGATCGTGTCGTCGGACGTGTAGTTGCAGTAACTGCCCAGCGCCACGGCCTCGTGCTCGTTCACCGAGTCGGCGACCTTGTAGGCGGCGTAGCCCACGATGCCGTCGTGGGTGACGGCGGCCGCGTTGGGGGCGTCGTACGCCTTCTCGTTCTGGAAGAAGATCGTCCGGCCGCGCTCCCCGCTCCAGTACACGTCGTACTTGTTGAAGTGCTCCACGAACAGCCCCGTCGCGAGAACGTCGTCGCCGTTGACGCGCAGACCGTAGTCGGCCCGGTTGGTCTCCCAGCCGACGCCCTCGCCGTGGTCGGCCCGCCAGATCCAGGTGTGGTCGATGATCACGTCGTCGCTCTCGATCACGACGGAGTCGGTCGCCCTGCCCGGCCCCGCGCCGCCGATGCGGATGAAGACGTCCTGCATGGTGGTGGGGTTGGCGGCGTGGTCGGCGCTCGCGCCGGGCGTCCCGATCCGCAGCAGCGTGTCGGAGTTCGCCGGACCGGCGTCGATCAGGAAGCCCGCGAGCCTCACGCCGTCGACGTCCGCCACGTGCATGGCGTCGACGCCGTTGTCCGGAATGATCGTGGCCAGGCCGAGGCCCAGCACGACGGTGTTCGCCCGGTCGACCTCGATGGTCCGGTCGACGTGGTACACACCCGGCGTGAACAGCAGGTTGAGGCCCTGGTCGAGGGCGGCGTTGATGGTCGCCGCCGTCGCGCCCGGCCTGACCACGTAGAACTGGCTGAGCGGCAGCGAGGTGCCACCGGCGTTCGCCGGCCAGGAGACACCGCGTGAGTTGGTCCGCTTGGCGGGCACCCGTACCTTGTACTCGCTGCCGTCCAGGTAGAGGAACGGCTTCTCGCGCGAGATGGGCGTGGTGTCGAGCGTGGTGTACGGACCGGTCTCGAAGTTGCTCGCCGGCGCGCCCTCGACGCCCGTGAAGGTCATGTTCCAGACGCCGTTGGTCCAGCCGCCGACCGAGCTGTCGCGGGTGTACCACTGCTGCTGCGAGTACGGGCCGACGGTGCCGTCGATCTTGGAGTCGGCGATGTAGCCGCCGGAGGCCCAGCCGTAGCCGTTGGGGGCGAGGTTGAGGCCGCCCTTGACGTGGATGCGGCGGAACGGGGCGGCCTGCGCGACGGCCCAGCGGTCGGTGCCGTTGGACGGCGTGATGGCGAGGTTCTCGGCCGAACGCCAGAAGTTCTGGGTGGCGTTGCCGTTGAACCAGCCCGCGTCCACGGTGATGTCACCGTTGATCTGCGTGTCGTCCGGGTTGAGGCCGAGCCCGGAGACGGAGGTGTAGAAACCCAGTTGGGCGTTGATGCCGTTGTAGGTGCCCGGCTTCAGCAGGAACTGGTAGCGCCCGCTGCCGAACTGGCTCGACTCCTGCTGGGCGAAGACCTGGTCGAACTTCTGCTGGAGGTTCGGCGTGGAGGGGTCCACGACGATGACGTTCGGGCCGAGGTCGCCGCCGCCCTCGACCGGGGGCGTGCCGGTCGTGCCGGTGTGGACGGCGACCTCCCACAGTGAGTAGCCGTAGCCGGTCGCGCGGACCGTGCCCTGGACGCGGACGTAGCGGCCCGAGCCGCTGACGTCGTAGGAGGCCTTGCCGCCGGTGGCCCCGGTCACGCTCTTGAGGGTGTGCCAGCTCTGTCCGTCCGAGGAGGCCTCGATGCGGAACTCCTTGGCGTACGCGGCCTCCCAGTTCAGGTCGACCTTGCACAGGTCCTGCACCGAACCCAGGTCGACCTGCACCCACTGCGGGTCGGACGCCTGGCTGGACCAGCGGGTGCCGGCATCGCCGTCGAAGGCGGCGGAGGCGGGGGTTCCGGCGTTCTCCACGGAGGACGCGGAGGCGGACTTTCCGCGGGCAGCGTTGTCCGTGCCGCACGCACCGGGCGTCGTTCCGCCGGTGGTGCCGAAGACCTGGAACTCCCACAGCGAGTAGCCCCAGGGAGTGGCCCGGTGGACGCCCTGCAGGCGGACGTAGCGGCCCTGTCCGGAGACGTCCAGGGTGTCGGTGCCGCCGTCGCCGCCGGTCACCGTCTTCACGTCGGTCCAGGTGGTGCCGTCCGGGGAGAGCTGGATCCGGTAGTCCTTGCCGTACGCGGCCTCCCAGTCGAGGACGATCCGGGTGACGGAGGCCGTGGCGCAGAGGTCGACCTGCAGCCACTGGTCGTCGCTCGCGGCCGACGACCAGCGCGTGCCGGTGTCGCCGTCGACGGCGTTGCCGGGGGCCGTGCCGGCGTTCTCGCTGGACGAGGCCGTGACCGTGCGGCCCTGGGAGAGGGGGGTGTCGGCCGCGGAGGCCGACATGGGTGCGGGAAGGGTGACGAGCGCCGCCGTGGCGGCGAGCGCGACACCCAGGGATCTGAGTCTCATGCGTGCGCTTTCTGCGGGTGCGGACGGGGGAGCGGGAACGTCGAAGAGGCCCTCCCGGCGGGGCTGCCGGAAGGGGCTGCTGACTCGAACGGCTTTGTGAGGCCGCTTAGTTCAAGACGTGATTTAAGTGGTGAGAAGTCGATCGGGCAAGGCTTCGGACGAGGGAAAAAGTCCGGCGGCCGCCTCGGCTCCCCGCGCTCCTCCCTCTCCTCGGCTTCAGGTCGTCGCGAAAGCCCCCGCCCGGGCCGCCGCCTCCGCCGCCTCCGCGGCGCGGTCCGCCGCGGCCTCGTCGAGCGGCTCGCCGGTGGTGAGCAGGCGGTAGTACAGGGGGGCGGAGACCGCGCGGATCACCTCGCGCGTGTCGGTGTCCTCGGGCAGCTCGCCGCGCTCGACGGCCTGCCGCACGCACGGCTCCCACTCCGAGACGCGGGTGTCGTAGAAGCGGCGAAGGGCGGCAGCCGCCTGTGCGTCACAGGTGGCGGCGGCGATCACCGCCTTGAACAGCGCGCCCTGCCGCGCGTCGGCCAGCGTCCGCTGGACGAGGCGGGCGTTGGCGCGCAGATCGCCGGAGAGGCTGCCCGTGTCCGTGTCCGTGCGCGGGAGCGACTGCTCGGCCATGTCGGTGAGCAGGTCCGCGACCAGGTTGGCCGGGGTGCCCCAGCGCCGGTAGACCGTGGTCCTGCCGACCTCGGCGCGACGGGCCACGTCGGCGAGGTCCAGTCCGGCCAGTCCGTGCTCGGCCAGTGCGTCGCCGGCCGCCGTCAGTACGGCGGACCGCACCCGGGCCGTGCGGCCACCGGGGCGGACGGTGCCCGGCTCCACGCTCTCGGACGTCATAACGGTACTCCTGTTCCATTAGCGGCTCGTTCGGTGCTAGCCTGGCGGCATCTTAACGGAACGCACATCCCGTTAAGTCGCTGCCGTCCTGCCGCTCCGCCGGCGGAACGGCCTCACGAGGGGATACGACGATGGAATACAGGCGACTGGGCGCGTCCGGGCTCATGGTCCCGGCGCTGAGCTTCGGTGCGGGCACCTTCGGCGGGCGCGGGGAGCTCTTCGGCGCATGGGGCGACACGGACGAGGCGCAGGCGCGCCGGCTGGTCGACATCTGCCTGGAGGCGGGGGTGACCATGTTCGACACCGCCGACGTCTACTCCGCCGGAGCGTCGGAGGAAGTGCTCGGCGCCGCGATCAAGGGGCGCCGGGACCAGGTGATCCTCTCCACCAAGGCCGGCCTGCCGACCGGTGACGGACCGGCCGACGCGGGCACCTCGCGGACGCGTCTGATCAGGGCGGTCGACGATGCCCTGCGCCGGCTCGGCACCGACTACATCGACCTCTTCCAGCTGCACGCCTACGACGCGCGGACCCCGGTCCACGAGGTGCTGTCCACCCTCGACGACCTCGTCAGCGCCGGGAAGCTCCGCTACACCGGCGTCTCCAACTTCAGCGGATGGCAGCTGATGAAGTCGCTGGCCGACGCCGACCGGCACGGATACCAGCGTTACGCGGCCCACCAGGTCTACTACTCCCTCGTCGGGCGCGACTACGAGTGGGAGCTCATGCCGCTGGGGGTCGAGGAGGGCGTCGGGGCCGTCGTCTGGAGCCCCCTGGGCTGGGGGCGCCTGACGGGCCGCATCCGCCGAGGCCGGCCGCTGCCCGCCGGCAGCCGGCTGCACGCCACGGCCGATTACGGCCCGCCGGTGGAGGACGAGCACCTCTACCGGGTGGTGGACGCGCTCGAGGCTGTCGCCGAGGAGACCGGCAGGACCGTCCCCCAGATCGCCATCAACTGGCTGCTGCGGCGCCCGACCGTCTCCTCGGTCCTCATCGGAGCCCGCAACGAGCAGCAGCTCCGGCAGAATCTGGGTGCCGTCGGCTGGTCCCTGACCGAGGACCAGGCGGCCCGCCTCGACGCCGCGAGCGCCAAGCCCGCCCCCTACCCCCACTTCCCCTACGAGCGGCAGGAGGGCTTCGCCCGTCTCAACCCCCCCTGGCGACGGCGGGTGCGGCCCCGTCCCAGGGCTGACGGTCGCAACGGGCGCGCCGCGCAGGGGAATTGTCAGTGCCGTACTGAAGAATGCGGGCGGAAGCGAGATCAACACCGGCCGGACCGGGTAGGCGGTCTCGAGTCACTGACCTGGAAAGGCCACGCCGATGCCGCCCACCGCCCCGTCCCCGCAGACCGCCGCCCCGCGCGCGACCGGCCGCCCGGCCCGGCTCGGTGCCGTCCCGCCCCTCGGTGCCGCGCCCGCCCCGGGGCGGCGCCGGTCCCGACCGTGCGGCCCCCTCAGTCCCGCGCAGGCCGAGGTCCTGCGGATCGTCTCCGACGCGCGCACCCCCGTGTTCGTCACCGTCCGGGACGGCGGACGGCGCAGGTACAGCTACTGGCGGCCGCTGGACTCCGCCACGGGCAAGGGGGGTTGCTATGTCGCGCTGCCGACCGCCGAGTGCGACGCGCTGCACGCCGCCGGGCGGATCACGCTCGGCGACCCCCTGGCCGACCCGGCGAGGACGACCTACCGGGTCAGTGCCCCCCGCACCCCGGCCGCCCCTCTCCGCGCGGTCGGGGGCCGCGTGCGCGCCGCCTGATCGACCGAGCCGGGCCGATCGGTGAGAAGGCCGATGGGCAGGACGTCCGGTGACGGACGGCCGGCCGTGGCGGGTTCCGGCTCAGGCGGGCCGGTCGAAGCCCGTGGCCCAGTAGCGGCCGCGCAGGGCGAGGTCGAGGAGCATGCGGACGACCTCCTCGGCCGGCATCGGCGGGATCTCGTGCTCGACCCACCACTGGAGCACCGACACCTGCTCGCCGACCCAGGCCCGGGCCAGTAGTCCGGCGTCGATGCGCGGCTTGACGTCGTTGCGCTCGGAGCGCCCCCGGAACTCCTCCGCGGCGACCCGCGCGCACGAGTCCATGAACATCCGCAGCGGCTTGCCGTCCCCCTCGCCCCGCAGCACGATCCGGTACAGATCGCGCTCCTCCCGGGCGTGCCGCAGCATCTCCAGCACCGGCTTGCCGGTGAAGCCCACGCTGTTCTCCGTCACCACCGGCCGCAGCCGCTCGTCGAGCTCGTCCAGCAGATCGCGGGTGACCCGGGCGAACAGCTCGTCCTTGTCGCGGAAGTGGCTGTAGAAGGTCGCGCGCGCCACGTCGGCGCGCTGGGTGATGTCCTCGACGCTCAGCGCCGTGAAACCCCTCTCCAGCACGAGGTGCACCAGGGCGTCGCGCAGCGCCCTGCGTGTCTTGCGGATGCGTCTGTCCTCGGCCATCCCCGTCGTCCGTCTCCCTAGCCGGTCCGCTGCGGCCCGGCGGCACGTGTCCCGGGCGGCAGCCAGTCTACGGACTCTTGACAGGTGAAGTGTTACCGAACAGTCTGTCTGGAAACAATCAACCAGTCCAGTGTGGGCTCCCCCAGCTGAGCCGCCCTGGACCGCCCACCGTTCCCACCCGCACAGGAGTCCGTCGGTGAACCTCGGCATCTATCTCACCCGCAGCGCCCGCCACTGGCCCGAACACGCCGCACTGGTCTGCGAGGACCGCACCTGGACCTACGCACACCTGGAGGAGCGCGCCAACCGGCTGGCCTCCGCGCTGGTGCGGCGCGGACTCGGCCCGGACGACGCCGTCGCCTGCCTCGGCTGGAACCGGGGGGAACTCGTCGAGGTCGAGTTCGCCCTGTACAAGGCCGGACTGATCCGGGTCCCGGTCAACGCCCGCCTGGGCCGGGGCGAGATCGAGCACATCCTGCGCGACGCCCCGGTGCGCGTCCTGGTCTTCGACGAGGCCCACCGCGAGGACGCCCTGGCGGTCCTGGCCGCGGCGGGCACCGACTGCGTGCCGGTCGCGCTGGACGCCGAGAAGGGCACCGGCGGGACCGCCGGCCGGCCCCTGCCGTACGAGGACCTGCTGTCCGAGGGCGACGCCGGGCCCGTGGCCGTCGACGTCACCGACGACGCGCCCGCCGTCCTCAACTTCACCTCGGGATCGACGGGTTCGCTCAAGGCGGCGGTGCAGACCTTCGGCAACCGGCTCGCCAACATGCGCAAGACCCTCATGACCGACGAGTCGCGCCCCCGGCCCGACACCCGCTATCTCGCCTGCGGACCCATCACCCACGCCACCGGCATGGTCCTGCTGGCCGGTGTCTTCGGCGGCTCCACCACGCACGTCCTGCCGAGCTGGAGCCCGCAGGCGTTCCTCGACACCGTGGAACGCGAACGCATCACCGCCACGTTCCTGGTCCCCGCGATGCTCAACACCGTCCTCGCCCACCCCGGCGCCGGCGACCGCGACCTGTCCAGCCTCACCAGCGTGCGCGTCGGCGGAGCTCCCGTCTCCCCGCAGCGCCTGCGCGACGCCGTCGCCCTGTTCGGCCCCGTCGTCGCGCAGGGCTACGGCCTGGCCGAGACCACCAGCGTCGTCGCCGGCCTGTCCGGCGCCGACATCGCCCGGGCCGTCGCCGAGGACCCCGAACTGCTCCAGTCCTGCGGCCGGGCCGCCTACGACACCGAGGTCAGGGTCGTCGACGAGCAGGGCGATTCCGTCCCGCCCCGCGAGATCGGCGAGATCATCGTGCGCGGCCCCGACTGCGTCAGCCGGTACTGGCGGGCACCGGAACTGACCGCCCAGACCTTCCGCGACGGCTGGGTGCACACCGGCGACCTCGCCTGGATGCGCGAGGACGGCTATCTGTTCCTCGTCGACCGCAAGAAGGACATGATCATCTCCGGCGGTTTCAACATCTACAGCACCGAGGTCGAGACCGTCCTGTACGAACACCCCGCCGTCCAGGAGGCCTGCGTGGTCGGCGTCCCGGACGAGAAGTGGGGCGAGGCCGTCAAGGCCGTCGTCGTCACCCGGCCCGGCGCACAGGTCACCGCCGACGAACTCACCGACTTCTGCGGCCGGCGCCTGGACCGCTTCAAGAAGCCGCGCTCCGTCGACTTCGTGGCCGGACTCCCGCACAACCGCAACGGCAAGCTCGACCGCAAGGCCGTCCGCGAACCGTACTGGGCGCACGCCACCCGCCGCGTGCACTGAACCGAACCGACGACCCGGAGCACCCCGCCATGACCTTCTCCTTCAGCCCCGTACCCGAAGACCCCCGGCTCGCCGGCCTCGTCACCCGCCTGCGCGCCTATCTGGACGACGAACTCGCCCCGTACGAACGGGACAACGGCATCACCCACGCCTCCCGCCTCACCCGCTCCGACCTGGAGCCGGTGTGGAAACGCTGCCGGGAGCTCGGCTTCTACGGCATCCACCTCCCCGAGGAGTACGGCGGCCAGGCCCTGACGTACACCGAACTGGCCGTCCTCAAGGAGGAGGTCGCGGCCAGTGGGCGTGTGCTCGGCCACAGCGTCCTCGGCGACATGGGCGGCCCGCTGCGCGCCGGAGACATCCTCCGCCACGCCACCCCCCACCAGCTCGACACCTACCTCCTGCCCCTGGTCCGCGGCGAACGCGCCTGCTGCTTCTCCCTCACCGAGGCGGACGCCGGGTCCGACGTCCGCGCCATGCGCACCACCGCCGTCCGCGACGGCGACGGCTACCGGCTCACCGGACACAAGGTGTTCAGCTCGGCCGGGCCCTTCGCCGACTTCGCCATCGTCGTGGCGCGCATGGCGGAGACCGAGGAGTCGTACTCCGCCTTCCTCGTCGACCTCGACAGCCCCGGCTGCACCGTCACCGAGGGCGCCACCCCGATGTCCGGCGAGCACATCGAGAGCGACATCGTCCTCGACGACTGCCGGGTGCCCGCGGCCAATCTGCTGGGGGAGGAGGGCAAGGGCCTGCGCATCGCCCTGGGACGGGTGACCGTCAACCGCCTCCTGCACTGCCCGTCGGCCATCGGCGCCGGCCGCCGCGCCCTCCGGCTCACCCGGGACCGCGCCCTCACCCGCACCGTGAACGGCAAGCCGTTGCTCGCCCTCCAGGCCATACAGCACAAGCTCGCCGACATGGCCGCCGACCTCTACGCGGCCCGGTCCATGACCTACGCCGCGCTGGCCGCCCTCGACCGCGGCGACGACGTGCGCACCGAGGCGTTCATGTGCAAGCTCTTCGTCGCCGAGTCGGTGTTCCGGCTCCTCGACGAGGCGGTGCAGATCCACGGCAAGGACGGCCTCACCCAGGGACACGAGATCGAGTACCTCTTCCGCAGGATGCGGATGTTCCGGGTGCTGACCGGCACCTCGGAGATCCAGCGCAACGGCATCGCCAAGGGCCTGGCGACCCTGTCCTGACTGGTGGACGCCGGGCGCCCCCGTACAGGTCCCGACGTGCCGTCGGGCGTCTCTGCCGTCACAGCGACGGGTGCGCGGTGGGCGGGCGGGCACGCCCTCGCGGGGCCCCGCCGGCGGGCGGAGCCCCGTCACGGCCGACGCGCCCGTTGCGACGGGGCGACGACCGGGCAGAATCCCTCATGACAGGCCGAGCGGCGGCGACCGCGGCTCGCGACGGGAGAGGGGTGCGGTGCGTGGGTGAGCGGCAGGACCGGGAGTGGACGGCGATGACCCCGGGGGACTTCGACCGGGAAGCCCCGCTGCGGCTGAACGTGGGCACCGGTCCCACCGCCGTACCGGCCGAGCCGGACGAGTACGGCACGGCTCCCCTGTTCGGGGACACGGCTCCCGAGCGGACCGTCCGACGCCGGGAACGGCCGCGCGCCAGCCCGGCCGGTGCGCAGGAACGCCTGTTCTGACACGGGCGCCGCGACCGCGTGGCGGCGAATCGAGTGGAGGGATCGAGGTCCGCGCTCGTGGCTTGCGGGCGACCGTGACACGGCCCGAGGGTCAGCGCTGCTCGGCGGCCCCAGGGGAGACGGGCCGCTCGAAGAAGGTCTCCAGGACGACGGTGGCCTGCGTCCCGCTGACGCCGTCGATCGCGTAGATGCGACGGAGCACGTCCTGGAGTTGCTCGGTGGTCGCGGTCCTGACCTTCACCAGCACCGAGGCGCTGCCGGCCGTGATGTGCGCCTCGAGTATCTCGGGAATCGCGGCGAAGCCCGCCGAGGAATCACCCATCCACGCGGTCGAGTCGACCGTCACGTAGGCCAGGACGCCGCCGCCCACCGCCGCCGGGTCCACCTCGGCGACCGTGCGCCGGATGACGCCGCGCGAGCGCAGCTTGCGAACCCGTTCGTGGGCGGCTCCCGCCGACAGGCCGACTGCCTGACCCAGAGCGGCGTAGGACTGGGTGGCGTCCTGCTGGAGCAGCTCCAGCAGGACGCGATCGATGTGATCCACGACTCTCCATTCGGCTTCTGCTTGATCGGACCATATCCGATCCACCAATCTTGCCGATGTGCCGCATGTGATTCGGCACTGGCGAGGACAAGGGGAGAGTCGTGGCCGACGAGCTGTACGAAATGTTCGACGACCGGTTCCGTACCGGCCGGTGCATGAACGGGGACGCGGGCCTCGAGGTGCTGGCCACCGGTTGCCGGTGGGCCGAAGGGCCGATCTACGTGCCCGCCTGGCGGCAGTTGGTCTGGAGCGACATCCCCAACGACCGGATGCTGCGCTGGGACGAGGAGACCGGCGAGGTCGGCGTCTTCCGCCGCTCCGCCGGGCACACCAACGGCAACACCCTCGACCGGCAGGGGCGGCTGATCACCTGCGAACAGGGCAACCGCCGGGTCACCAGGACCGAACACGACGGCAGCCGCACCGTGCTGGCCGACCGCTGGCAGGGCAAGCGCCTGAACAGCCCGAACGACGCGGCCGTGAAGTCCGACGGCTCGATCTGGTTCTCCGACCCGGACTTCGGTATCACCAGCGACTACGAGGGCCACCGTGCCGAGAGCGAGATCGGCGCCAACAACGTCTACCGCATCGACCCGGACAGCGGCGAAGTGCGCCTGGTCGCCGACTGCTTCGCGGCCCCCAACGGGCTGGTCTTCTCGGCCGACGAGCAGCAGCTCTTCGTCTCCGACACCCGGGCCGGCCGCATCCTGGTCTTCGACGTACGCGAGAACGGCACCCTGTCCGAGGGCAAGGTCTTCGCCGAAACCGCCGGCCGCGCGAACGCGCGCTTCGACAATCTCCGCTTCGACGACGGGGGCCGGCTCTGGGCCGCCGCCATGCACGACGGAGTGCACTGCTACGACCCCGACGGCACGCTCATCGGGCGGCTCGACGTGCCCGAGGCGGTCTCCAACATCGCCTGGGGCGGAGCCAAGCGCAACCGCCTGTTCATCACGGCGGAGACCAGCCTCTACTCCCTGGTCATGGGGGCCACGGGCACCCACCCGACCGGGCCGGGACACCAGCCGTGGCTGGACGCGGCAGCACGGTGAAGGTCATGCGTGGGGACGCCTGTCCGGTGCCGGGGCCGCTGCCGTCCCCGTCCGGTCACGGGGTGTCCTGAGGTTGCTGGGCGATGAAGCGCGGCCGCGCCCCGTGGTGCGGCCGCGCCGCGCGCACCGGGTACGGATGACCGGACGCGGCCACCGGATCGGGCGCGAGGGCCGATCCGCCCGCCCCGTCCTCCCCGTGCTTCTCCAGCGCCTTCGGCACGTCGAGGTGTGAGTCCGCCCGGATCCGGGCGGGGGCGTCCGACGGGAACCGCACCGCCTCTGTCGGGTGCGCCCGGAGCATCTGCCCCGCGCGGCGCGGACCGTCCACCGGACCGGCATGCAAGGGTGTGTGCTCGGAACTGCTCGAAACGGCTTTGTATCGAGCACGTATTGACATCCCCTGGCCGGGCCCGCCAGAGTCGTGCACCGGCAGTGCTCCGGCGGTGACGCGGACAGCTCACCGGGGGAGTGCCGTCGTCCTGCCCGAAATGCCTGCTGTGTCATGCCTGTTGCCTCGGGACGCGTCCGTCGCCCCCGCGCGCACGCGGGCCGCAGCGCCGACGACCCCGGAGGGCACCATGAACGGTCAGTCCCGAGCACGTCTGCTCGCCGCCGCCCTGGCGGCGGCGCTGCTCACGGCCGCGGTGCCGGCATACGCGGGCGCCCGTGACGCATCCGCCGCCGCCGCCGACGGCCGGCTCGGCGAGGCCACCGGCTTCACCGCGGACGGCGACACCTACACCGTCAGCTCGGGCGACGCGAGGCTCCGCATCAGCTTCCCCGACGACGACCTCCTGCGCGTACGCCTCGCCCCCGACGGAGACTTCACCGACCCGGCGAACGACGACCCCGCGGACCCCACCGCGCCCGACGCCGACATCGTCGTCAAGACCGACTACAAGGGCGCCCACTCGAGACACACCGAGACCCGCGACGCCTACGTCGTCCGCACCGACGAGGCGACCCTCACGGTCACCAAGTCGCCTGTCACGCTGGCCCTCGCCGACGAGCACGGCAAGCAGCTGTGGCGGGAGACCGCGCCGCTGTCCTGGTCCGCCGACGGCACCGCGCAGACCCTGGGACAGGGCGCCCAGGAGCAGTTCTTCGGCGGCGGCATGCAGAACGGCCGCTTCAGCCACCGCGGTCAGAGCATCGACATCAGCCGCGACTACGACTGGAACGACGGCGGCAACCCGAACGCGGCGCCCTTCTACCTCTCCAGCAACGGCTACGGCGTCCTGCGCAACACCTTCGCGCCCGGCCGCTACGACTTCGGCGCACCCGTGCGCACCACCCACCAGGAACAGCGCTTCGACGCCTACTACTTCGTCGGCGACGCCAAGCAGGTCATCGACGGCTACACCGAACTCACCGGCCGCCCCGCCCTGCTGCCGATGTACGCCATGGAACTCGGCGACGCCGACTGCTATCTCCACAACGCCAACCGCGGCGAACGCGAGACCCTGCGCGACTCCCGCGCGATCGCCGACGGTTACGCCCGCGAGGGCATGCCGCTCGGCTGGATGCTGGTCAACGACGGCTACGGCTGCGGCTACGAGGACCTCCCCGCGACCGGCGACATGCTGCACGGAAACGGTGCCGAACTCGGCCTGTGGACCGAGGCCGACCTGACCGAGCAGGAGTCCGAGGTCGCCGCCGGCGTGCGCGTCCGCAAGACCGACGTCGCCTGGGTCGGCCCCGGCTACCGCTTCGCCCTGGACGCCTGCGAGAAGGCCCGGGACGGCATCGAGGAGCACAGCGCCGACCGCGCGACCGTGCTCACCGTCGAGGGCTGGGCCGGCACCCAGCGCTGCGGCGCGATGTGGAGCGGCGACCAGTCCGGCTCGTGGGACTACATCCGCTGGCAGATCCCCACCTACGCCGGTTCCACCATGTCCGGCCAGCCCGTCACCACCGGCGACGTCGACGGCATCTTCGGCGGCAGCGCCGAGACCTATGTGCGCGACCTCCAGTGGAAGATGCTGCTGCCGATGACGTACGCCATGAGCGGCTGGGCGGCGAGCGACAAGCAGCCCTGGCGGTACGGCGCGCCCTACACCGCGATCAACAAGAAGTACCTGCTGCTGCACGAGCGGCTGCTGCCCTACCTCTACACCCACCTGGCGAACGCCTCGAGGACCGGCGTCGGCCCCACCCGTCCCCTGTACCTCAACTACCCGGACGACCCGGCAACTTGGGGTGACAAGGCCAAGTACGAGTTCCTCGCCGGCGACGACCTCCTGGTCGCCCCCGTCTACGAGGACAGCGACGTCCGCGACGGCATCCACCTGCCCGAGGGCCGCTGGGTGGACTACTGGACCGGCCGCGTGTACGAGGGCGGCCGGACCCTGGACGGCTACCAGGCACCGCTGGACACCCTTCCGCTCTTCGTGCGGGCCGGCGCGATCGTGCCCATGTTCCCCGAGGGCACCACCGACTGGGCGCAGGGCAAGAAGTCGGGCCGTCTCGACCTCGACCTCTACCCCGAGGGCGACTCCGCCTTCACCCTCTACGAGGACGACGGCCGCACCCGGGCCGCTGCCGAGGGCGAGTCGGCCACGCAGCGCATCACCGTGAGCGCGCCCGACGCCCGCAGCCGCGGCCCCGTGGACATCCGCATCGGCGCACTCCGGGGCACGTACGACGGCAAGCCCGCCCAGCGGCGCTACGGCCTGACCGTGCACACCGACACCGACCCGTCCGGCGTCCGCGCCGACGGGAAACGGCTGAAGGAGGTCGCGGACGAGCGCGCGCTGCAGGCCGCACCGTCCGGCTGGTACTACGACGCCGGCACCGGGATCGTCCATGTGAAGACGGCCGAGGTCTCCACCGGCGACCCGACGACGGTGCGCGTCGACGGCGCCGCATCCGTCGGCGGCACACACCCCCAGGACCGTGCCGTCGCCCTCGACGCCCGCACCGCCGCCATCGGCACCATCGGCACGTCCCAGCAGGTCGACGTCGCCGTCACCAACAGCACCGGCAAGCCGGTCACCGTCACCGGATCGGCCGTCACCGCCCCCGAGGGCTGGCAGGTGGCCGCGGCCGGACCCACCGGCACCCGTGCCCTGCCCGACGGCGACACCTTCACCGCGCGCTTCACCGTGACACCCCCGAAGGGCGCCGCCCCGGGCACGTACGACCTCTCCGCCCGTGCGTCGTACACGACCCGGCAGCACACCACGTACTCCGTGACCACCCGGACCGCCACCACCCTGGCGCATCCCTCGCTCGCCTCGGCCGCCGACAACGTCGGCGTGACGAAGCAGGACGACCCGGGGCCCGGCGACCTCGACGGCGGCGGCTCCAGCTTCATCGCCGAACGGCTCGCCGGCAAGGGCGTCACCCCGGGCGCCGCCGTCGAGGCGAACGGCTTCTCCTTCACCTGGCCCGACGCCGCGCCGGGCACCCCCGACAACGTGACGGGCCAGGGCCAGACCATCCAGGTCTCCGGCGACGAGAAGGGCAACGCACTGGCCTTCCTCGGCACCGGGACCAGCGCCAGCGCCGAGGGGACGGCGACCGTCCACTACACCGACGGCACCACCACCGAGGCCAAGCTGGGCTTCCCCAACTGGTGCTGCCTGCCCACCGACCGGTACGGGGCGAAGACCGCGATCACCACGAAGGGCAAGAACACCCCGTCGGGACCCGCCTACGACACCGTCGACTACCGCCTCTACACCAAGACGCTGCGCATCGACCCGGCCAAGGACGTCGCGGCCGTCACCCTGCCGGCGAACAGTGCCGTCCACGTCTTCGCCCTCGACGTGGGCGACGAGGAGGTCGTGCCCCCGGCGATCCCCGACGGCCAGTACGCCCTGAGCCACACCGGGGGCGACGAACGGCTCGAGGCGCCCGGCGACACCGAGGCCGGCCCGCTGCGGGTCGGTGCGGCCTCCACGTCGCCGGCGCAGAAGTGGAACGTCACCCGCAACGACGACGGCACCTACCAGCTGAAGAACGCCGGCAGCGGACTGTGCGCCGACGTGGCCGGCAGCTCACAGGCCGCCGGAGCCACGGTGGTCCAGTACACCTGCACCGGCACCGCCAACCAGCAGTGGACCGTCACCGCCGAGGACGGGACGCTCACCCTGAAGGCACGGCACAGCGGACTGACCCTGACGGCCGGCGCCGACGGACTCGTCGTCCAGGCCGCCGACGAGGGGGCGGCCCGCCAGCGCTGGCGGGCCACGCAGAACTGACCCCCGAACGGTGGACCGGCTACCGCGCCAGTTCCGAGGCGGGGCCCATGACGACCACGGGCGCGCGGTCCGGGTCCAGGGCGCGCAGCAGCGCCCTCATGTGCTCCTCGTCCAGGGACACGCACGCGTTGGTCGGTCCGCCGTGGTCCACGTGGATCCACACCCCGCCGCCCTTGTCCTCGCCCAGCGGCCGGGTCTTGTCCAGAGGGGTGGTGCCGGGCACCCGGTTGTAGTCGACGGCGACGACGTAGTCGAACGAGCCCTCCAGATCCTCACCCAGGTGGCCGGTGCCGGAGAGGGCGAACTCGGGGTCCTGGTCGTAGGGGAGCCGGGTGCCCGGGTCGGGCAGCCGGCCCCCCGCGTCGCTGATACCGAAGACGCCGACGGGCGTGCGCAGGTCGCCCGCGCTGTGGTCCCTCGTCCAGCCGCGCAGCCCGTTGTGCGCGGACCAGGGGCCCGCGACGGCCTGCCAGCCCCGCTCGGGGTGCCGTTCGTAGAGCGTCACCTGCGCCCGGTCCGCGTCCGCCCCCGCGCCCCGCACCACCAGGACCTGCCCCGCCGCCGCGGGCACCCGGGCCCGCACGGCCGGTCCGAGCCCGGGAAGCGGCCGGGCGGTGGGGGCCGCCGGCGCGGGGCGGGGGGACGCCTGCCGCACGGGTGGTCCGTCGGGCGTCCGCGAGGCACAGCCCGCACCCAGCAGGCCGGTGCACAGCACCGCGCCGATCACCAGGGCCAGGGCCCTCCTGACGGTCATCTCAACCTCCGGTTCGGTGGGTGTCACCTCATGGGTTGACCACCCGGGCGACCGGGTCGTGCCGATGCCCCGCCTCTCGCCCGTATGGCGCACGGACGACGCGGTGCACGGGGGGTGACCAAAAGAGGGCGGCGACGGCGCGGGCCAGGTCGAAACGTCCGGCGGGGCAGGGACCCGCGGGCGCAACACCGTTCGTGCTCGGACCCCTTACTCACTGGTGAGGCGCGGACATGCCGTGTAGCGTCATCGGCAGATGTCGTGGTTCGACCCGACCGCCCGCACCGTGGTGCGGGCGGTCTGCTGTGCAGTGCCTTGGACCCGACGACCACCTCCGGGTCCGCGCGGTGCGGATCCGATATCGGCTGAAAGGCAAAGGCATGGCCAGCGGTACCGTCAAGTGGTTCAACTCGGAAAAGGGCTTCGGCTTCATCGCGCAGGACGGCGGCGGCCCCGACGTCTTCGCGCACTACTCCAACATCAACGCCAGCGGGTACCGCGAGCTCCAGGAAGGCCAGGCTGTCACCTTCGACATCACCCAGGGCCAGAAGGGCCCGCAGGCGGAGAACATCACCCCCGCCTGACCGGGACGCGTTGAACCCACCGGGGCGCCCGGAAGCGATTCGCTTCCGGGCGCCCCGCCTTGTGCCGGACGGCGTACCGCCCACGGCGTCGCCGGGCCGCAGCGAGTACCGTTGACTCGTTCGCGAGGAACGCGACGGGCAGCCCTTCCCGCCCGGTGAACGGCGGCACCCCACCCAGCAGCCTGGGGAGGGAGGAACACGCAGCGTGAGCGCACACCCCCGTCGTCCCCGGGCCACGCCCCGCTCTCCCGACTCCCGGCCGGCGCGACTCGCGGGAGGAGTGCGGTCCCTGTTCGGGCTGCACAGCCTCGCCGGGCAGGTGCTCCTGTTCCAGGTCCTGATCGTCGTCCTCACCATCGCCGCCGCCTTCGTGGCCCTCGTCCTCCAGTCCCGCAACGACAGCACCCACGAGGCCCGGCTCCGCTCCCTGGACATCGCCACCACGCTCGCCACCGCGCCGGGCACACGGGCCGCGATGACCGGGCCCGACCCCACCGCCGCACTGCAGCCCCTCACCGAGCGGATCAGACACGACACCGGCGTCGACCTCGTCGTCGTGTACTCGCGGGACGGCGTCCGCTACACCCACCCCGACCCCGACCAGATCGGCCGGTCCGTCCCCGGCCGGTCCGAACCGCCGCGCGAACCCGTGACCCGCACCGCCGACACCAGCGCGGGGCTGTCGGTCGTCTCCACCGTCCCCGTCACCGAGGCCGACGGCACGCCCGTCGGCGCCGTGGCGGTCGGCATCACGGTCAGCAAGGTAGCGGCCATGGCGGCCGAGCAGATGCCGCTGCTCCTCGGCGCCGCGGCCGGGGCGCTGGCCGTGTGCGCGGGCGGCACCGTGCTGGTGAGCCGCCGGCTGCTGCGCCAGACCCACGGCCTCGGCCCGGTCGAGATGACCCGCATGTACGACCACCACGACGCGGTGCTGCACGCGGTGCGGGAGGGCGTCCTGATCACCGGAGGCGACGGGCGGCTGCTGCTGGCCAACGACGAGGCACGGCGCCTGCTCGGCCTGCCGCCCGACCTGGAGCGGCCCCGGATCGACGACCTGGGCCTGGACCCGGCCGTCGCCGAGCTGCTCACGTCGGACCGGACGGCCACCGACGAGGTGCACCTGACCGCCGACCGGCTGCTCGCGGTCAACAAACGGCCCACGTCCCGCGACGGCGCGTACACCGGGAGCGTCGTCACGCTCAGGGACACCACGGAGCTGCGCGCCCTGTCCGGACGGGCCGAGGTCGCGCGCGAGCGTCTGACCCTGCTCTACGACGCCGGGATGCGCATCGGCTCCACCCTGGACGTCGAACGCACCGCACGGGAGCTGGCCGAGGTGGCTGCGGAGCGCTTCGCCGGCCTCGTCACCGTGGACCTCGCCGAGGAGGTGCCGCGGGGCGGGGAACCGGCGGCCACGGGCACCGTCATGCGCCGCGTCGCCGTGGCCGGCGGCGGCGCCGGCCCGGCACCGCTGCCGGCCGGCACGGTGGTCACCCTCACGGACGCCTCGCCCCAGGCGCGGTGCGTGGCGAACGGCCGGGCGGTACTGGCGACAGTCCCGCGCACGCCCGGGGCGTCACCGGTGGACCACGACGGCGACGCGCTGATCGCGGTGCCGCTGCGCGCCCGCGGCGCCGTGCTCGGCGTGGTCAGCTTCTGGCGCGCCGGCCGGGCGGAGCCGTTCGACGAGGAGGACATCCCGTTCGCCGAGGAACTGGCCACCCGGGCCGGCGTCGCCCTCGACAACGCCCGCCGCTACGCCCGCGAGCACGCCATGGCGGTCACCCTCCAGCGCAGCCTGCTCCCGCGCGACCTGCCCGAACCGAGCGCCCTCGAGCTGGCCCACCGCTACCTGCCGGCGCAGGCGGGCGTGGGCGGCGACTGGTTCGACGTGATCGAGCTGTCCGGTGCCCGGGTGGCGCTGGTGGTGGGGGACGTCGTGGGACACGGGCTGCACGCGGCCGCCACCATGGGGCGCCTGCGCACCGCCGTGCACAACTTCGCCACCCTCGACCTGGCCCCCGACGAACTGCTGGCCCGCCTGGACGACCTGGTCGGCCGGCTCGACCGGGAGCGGGAGGCCCAGGGAGAGGACGAGGGACTCATCGGGGCCACCTGCCTCTACGTCGTCTACAACCCCGTCACCGGCGCCTGCTGCGCGGCCAGAGCGGGACACCCGCCTTTCGCCCTCGTCCTGCCGGACGGCGCCGTGTCCTTCCCCGACCTGCCCGCCGGTCCGCCGCTGGGCCTGGGCGGCCTGCCCTTCGAGAGCACCGAGTTCCCGGTGCCCGAGGGGAGCCGGCTCGTGCTCTACACCGACGGACTCGTCGAGGTCCGCGACCGGGACATCGACGTCGGCCTCGGCATCCTGCGCACCGCCCTGTCCCACCCCGGCCGGACGCCCGAACAGACCTGCCGGGACGTGCTCGACGCACTCCCGCCGGAGCACGCCCGCGACGACATCGCCCTGCTCGTCGCCCGCACCCGGGTGCTCGACCCCGGCCGGGTCGCCGACTGGGACGTGCCCCGCGACGCCGCGGCCGTCTCCGCCGTCCGCGCCGGCGTCGGCCGGCAACTGGAGAGGTGGGACCTGGCGGAGGCCGGCTTCAGCACCGAGCTCATCCTCAGCGAACTGGTCACCAACGCCATCCGCTACGGCAGTCCCCCCATCCACGTCCGCCTGCTGCGCGACCGCGGGCTGATCTGCGAGGTCTCCGACGGCAGCAGCACCTCACCCCACCTGCGCCACGCGGCGGCCACGGACGAGGGCGGACGCGGCCTGTTCCTCGTCGCCCGCTACGCCGAACGCTGGGGGACCCGGTACACCACCACCGGCAAGGTCATCTGGACCGAGCAGCTGCTGAACGGCCGAGCGGCCGGCCCCGGCGGCCACTCGGACGACACCGACCCGCTCGACCAGTGGTCCGACGTGACCTTGTGACGTCTCCGGGCTCCGGGGCGCGTCCACGGCGTGACCGGAACACCGCCGGCACCACGGCGAGTGCCGCCGGGAAGAGCATCGCCGTGCCGGACCTGGCGGTGCTGTTCTCCGCCATGCTCGCCTTCGTCCCGCTGTTCTTCTTCGCCCTCGTTTACGCCCAGGCCTCGCTCAGCGCCTCACCCGACCAGGCGGCGCGTTCCTGCTGTACTTCTTCGCCGGGTTCGCGACCGCCTCGCAGTGGGGCGGCCGGATCAGCGCCGCTCAGTCCCGTTCGCGTCCCTCTTCCTGCTCCCCCTCCTGCCGGGTGAGGTGGCCCAGGGCGGTGCTTCGGCTGGTGGCGAGGTGGTCGAGGACGAGCCGCTGCACCCGTTCGACGTCGCGTTCCGCGATCGCCCGGTACAGGGCCTCGTGCTCCAGCGCGACGCCCTCGAGGTCGTCGCGCTGGCCCATGAGCCACCGCAGCCGGCTGCGCAGCACGCCCTCGAGCTCGTTGAGCAGTTCGTTGGCGGCGAGGGAGATGACGGTCTGGTGGAAGTCGGCCGCGGCCCGGCGGGCCCGCACCGCGTCGCCGGCCCGGGCCGCCGCCAGTTCGGCGTCCACGGTCGCGCGCAGCCTCTCCAGCCCGGCGCGGGTGTGCCGTTGCGCGGCGAGCCGGAAGCCCAGGGTCTCCAGGCCCGAGCGCACCTCGTCGAGGTCGGCGATGTCGCTCGTGGTGAACTCGCGCACCACCGCCCAGGTGCGCGGCCGGGGCGTCACCAGCCCCTCGGACACCAGCGTCCGCAGGGCCTCGCGGACGGGCAGCCGGCTCACCCCGAGCGCCTCGGCCAGCTCCCGCTCGACGAGTCTGCTGCCCGGCCGTCGCACCCCGTCGATGATCTCGTCCCGCAACTGCCGGGTCACCCGCTCGGACTCGGGCGTGAAATCCCCTGACGCAGCCATCGCCGTCCTTCGTCGTCCGTCCCGTCCCGCGCCTGCTGCGGCGGTGCGGTGCGGCAGCCGGGCGGCCCGTCAGAATACCGTGCGGCCGGTGTGACCAGCGGCCCGGCCCGGTGCGGCCGGACGGACGGGAGCGGGTGCGGACGGGGACACCGGGGGCCGTCAGCGGGCCGGCGGCGGCCAGTTGACGATCTGCTTGGGACGCGGTGGCGCGTATGTGCGGACCTTGGACGTGGACAGCCCCAGACGGACCAGCGACTCGGCGATCGTCACCGCGGCGGTCACGCCGTCGACGACGGGTACGCCGGTGCGCTCCACGACGCGTTCGGCGAGGCCGGCCATCCCGCCGCAGCCCAGGCAGATCACCTCGGCCCGGTCGTCCCGCACCGCGCGGGCGGCCTGTCCGGCGATGGCGTCCACGGCGGCCCGCTCGTCGCGTTCGAGGTCCAGCACAGCGAGCCCGCTGGCCCGCACGGAAGCGCACCGGGCGCTCAGTCCGGCCGCCTCCAGCCGCTCCTCGATGAGGGGCACCGTGCGGTCCAGGGTGGTGACGACGGAGTAGCGGCGGCCGAGGAACTGCGCGGTGCTCGCCGCCGCCTCGGTGATGTCGACGACGGGCACGTCCAGCAGCTCCTGCAGGCCCTCGCGGCCGTGTTCGCCGTACCCGGCCTGGATGACCGCGTCGAACGCTTCCGGGTGGGCGCGGACGGTCTCCATGACGGCCACCGCGGCGAGGTAGCTCTCGTAGTTCCCCTCGACGGACTCCGCGCCGAAGGAGGGCGTGAGGGGGACGATCTCGGTGCCGGGCGAGGCGGCGCCGGCCGCCTGCTTGCCGATCGCGTCGGTGATGGACTGCGTGGTGTTGACGTTGACCACGAGGATGCGCATGGCGTGGGACCTTCTGTTCGGGCGGGTCATTCGGCGGCGACGGCGATGGCCTCGCCGTCCACGTCGCGGATCGGCGCGGCACGGTCGGCGACTACCGCGTACAGGGCGGCGGCGACGAGGGCGCCGATGAACCAGGAGAAGCCGGCCGCCGCGTGGAAGAACGGGACGAGGGCGACCACGACGGCGATCGCGGCACCGGGGACGAAGGCGGCGACGGCCCGCGGGTTGTAGCCGCGCCGGTAGTGGTACTCGGCGTCCGCGTCCTCGGTGTAGAGGGCGGGCACGTTGACCCGGGCCTTGCGCAGCAGCCAGTAGTCGGCCATGATCACGCCGAACAGCGGTCCGAGCAGGGCACCGAGCCCGCCGAGGAAGTAGTTGACGACGACCGGGCTGTTGTAGAGGTTCCAGGGAGTGATCACCAGGCCCAGCACGGCGCTCACCAGACCGGCCCGGCGGAAGTCGAGCCGGCGCGGGAAGAGGTTGACCAGGGCGTAGATCGGAGCCACGAAGTTGGCCAGCAGGTTCACCGCGACCGTCAGGGCGATCAGCGCCAGCGAGGCGACGGTCAGCAGGAACATGTTGGGGACCGACCTGACGATGTCGGTCGGGCTGGTGATGACCCGTCCGTCGAGGCTGAACTGGGCACCGCTGAGGACCGCCACGATGCAGGCGAAGAAGAGCATGTTCACCGGGATGCCGACGACATTGCCCCGGACGATGGAGCCCCGGTCCCTCGCGGACCGTGTGAAGTCGCAGAAGTTGAGGACGAACGTCCCGTAGATCACCACCCACAGCGCGGCGGCCTGGAGGACCTGGAGCCACATCGCGCCGCCGGTGAGCGGATCGCCGTTCGACAGGGAGACCGAACCGTCCGCGCGGACGAACATCCACACCGCGAGCGCGCACATGGTGAGCAGCGTGACGGGTGCCGCGAAGGCCATGTACCGGCGGATCATCTGCATCCCGTAGCTCACGATGAGCACCTGGAGCGCCCACAGGGCCAGGAACGTGATCCAGCCGAGCGTCGACTGGCCGAGCAGGGAGTCGGTGTCCAGGCGGGCGAGATCCGGGAACAGCGCCACCAGGAGCGCGCTGAGCACGGCAGAGGCCAGGTAGGTCTGGATACCAAACCATGCGATGGCGACGGCGCCGCGCACGGCGGCCGGGATCCGGGCTCCCTTGACGCCGAACGCGATACGGCTCATCACGGGGAACGGGACACCCGTCTTGTGGCCCATGAATCCGGACAGGGTGAGCAGCAGGAAGAGCAGGACGGACGCGAGCGCGAAGGCGGCCAGGATGCCCCACACGTTCAGCCCCAGGGCGAACAGCCCGATGGCGAACGCGTAATTGCCCAGGCTGTGCACGTCGTTGGCCCACAGGGTGAAGACGTTGTAGGCGCCCCAGCGGCGGCCCTCCCTCTTCGTCGGGGCCAGGTCGTAGGTGTAGAGGGCGGCGCTGGTGGCGGTGTCGCCGGCCGGGGCGGACGCACGGCGGTCTTCCAGGGCAGTCATGCGGGGACTCCTGGTGGGGATACTGGGAGTTGGTGGATTCCATGAAGCGGAAGCGGGATTCCGTGTCCCAGAACGTAGTTTTCGCCAAACGGCACCGTCAAGAGGTCGACGGCAAATGGAATACCATTTATTCGCCAGGCCTCGGCGCGACCGTCCGGCGCCTCCCCGGCTGTGGCGTCCGGGAGCCCCCGCCGTCCCCGCCACCCGGAGGGTCACCCCGTGGCCACCGGCCCGGCGCGCCGAACGGGCTAACGGTGACATAGTGAGACATGTCCCCCGCGAACTCACCTCTGGAGCCGGAGCTGGAGCGGTCGATGTTCCGCAAGCGCCCTGCACACGACGGCGACGAGCTGCTGGTCAGGCTCGGATCGCTGACCGCGCAGGCGCGTGAGCTGGCGGAGCTGCAGCGCTCCCGGGTGGAGCTGGCCATCGCCCTGCAGCGCGGCATGCTTCCGGCCGCCATGCCCGAGGTCCCCGGCTTCCACCTGGCGGCCCGGTACTCGCCCGCCTACGCCGGGCTCAACGTCGGCGGCGACTGGTACGACGCCTTCACCCTGCCCGACGGCCGCATAGGCCTGTCCGTGGGGGACGTACAGGGCCACACCATCGACGCGGCGGCCTTCATGGGGCAGATCCGCGTCGGCCTGCGGGCGCTGGCCTCCGTCACCAGCGAGCCCGGCGAACTGCTGGCCCGGACCAACGACCTGCTCCTGACCCTGGGCACCGACCTCTTCGCCACCTGCACCTTCATGCGGTTCGACCCCGAGACCGGGATGCTCGAGAGCGCCCGGGCCGGGCACATCCCCTGCGTCTGGGCCACGGCGGACGGGAAATCCGGCATCTCCGAGGACGAAGGGGGCCCGCCGCTGGGCATCCAGGAGGGCATGGAGTATCCGGTGACCCGCTACCGGCTCACCACGGGCGGTGTCTTCCTCCTGGTCACGGACGGTGTCGTGGAAGGGCCCTCGCTCACCGTCGACGAGGGCCTCGAACGGGTCATGCGGCTCGCCGGCATCGCCGCCGTCGCCCGGATGGAGGCGACCTCGCTGGCGGCAGCCGTGATCAAGAACGCGGCGCTGGTCGGACACGAGGACGACGCGGCCGTGCTCGTCGTCGGCCACGACGGGCGAGCCGTTCAGCCGTAGGGCGGGGCGAGCGCGCCTCTCGCCTCGCCTACGGGGCGGCGCCGGTGTCTGATGGCTGCTGTGGTGGGTATCGCTGGTTGGCCGCGCCCGCTCGTCCGGGTCCTGGAGACACTGCTCGTCGCGGGCTGCTACTACGCGGCGGGCCGGCTCGGGCTGCTGCGCCACCTGGTCGTGGAGGGCGCGGTCGTCGCCCCCATGTGGCCGCCCACCGGCGTCGCGGTGGCCTGTCTGCTGCTCCTCGGAATGCGCTGCGTGCCCGGCATCGCCCTCGGCGCCCTCCTGATCGTCATGTCCCTCACCGCGCTGCGGCCCTCGGCGCTCGGCATCATCGCCGGCAACACCGCCGCACCCGTCTGCGCGTACCTGCTGCTGCGCGCGGTGGGCTTCCGCACCGACCTGAGCCGCCTGCGCGACGGCCTGGCGCTGGTGTTCCTCGGCGCGCTCACCGCCATGTCGATCAGCGCCGGCGCCGGCGCCGGCATGGCCGTCCTCACCGGTGACCTCACCACGGACCGCTTCTGGCCCGTCTGGCTGGCCTGGTGGGCGGGCGACGTGATGGGCGTCGTCCTCGTCACCCCGCTGCTCCTGCTGCTGTACCGGGCCGGCCGTCCGGCCCCGGGCACGCGATGGGGTGAGGCCGTGACCATGGCCCTCGTCATCGGCCTCCTGGTCCCCCCGATCACCCACAGCCCCGTCAGCGTGCAGTTTCTGGTCTTCCCCCTGCTGATCTGGTCGGCGCTGCGCTTCCAGCTCGCGGGCAGCCTGCCGTGCGCGCTCTACGCCTCGGTCATGGCGTCCATCGCCGCCACGGACCAATCCGGTGCCTTCGCACGGCTGTCCGACGTCGAGGTGATGGTGAAGCTCCAGGCGTTCAACGGCGCGATGGGGCTGACCGCCCTCCTGCTGTCGGCGGTCATCATCGAACAGCGCAACACCCGGCGCTCGGTGGAACGGGCCTGTCAGGAACTGGTCGAGGCGTTGCAGCACCTGTCCGCGGGGGAGTCGGCGCGCAAACGGCCGGTCGAGGACGAGTACTGAACGGCCCGGTGCCACCGCACGCGCCCACCGGCGGTGTCCGGGTGCGCGCGGCCGGTATCCGGCCCACCCTGGGAGCATGTCCGCAGATCCTGCCGTCGTCGTCTACCCGCCCGCCCCGGACGGCGGCCGCCGCGTCCGCTTCGACGGCGCCTTCATAGGGCTGGCCTACACGCTCGTGGACATCGCGGAGTTCCTGCGGCGCGCCGGCATGGAGGACATGGAGGCCTCCGACGTCGAGGCCGCCGAGTGGATCGAATGGCGCGGCGGCGGACCGGGCGCCTGGGCGCAGTGACCGTCAGACGGGCTGCGGGCTGAACGGGTACATGGCGTCGTCCCCGTCCGGCTGGACGACGCCGTAGCTGTTCTCGGGAACCTTGTTCCACACGCCCGGCAGATCCCCGAGGGGCTCCGACACGATCAGACGGGTGCCCTCGGACGCCTCCCGCAGGAACGGCAGATCGGGATGGAGCGCGCGCAGGCTCTCCACGGCCGAGCTGTAGTAGAGCGACCGGGTCTCCTGCCGGCTGGAGTAGCGGAATGCCCACAGCCGCCGTCCCTCGGTCACCGCGACCGTCATCTGCAGCGGGTACTCCACATGGTGCTCGTGCCCGATCTCCTCCACCAGCCCGGCCATCCGCGCCACGGCCGCCGGCGGATCGTCCTCCAGACCGAGCGTCAGCGCCAGGTAGAACATCAGCTCCGAGTCCGTCGACCCCTCGATGTCGGAATAGAGCCGCGGGTCGACGGCCAGGGCGAGGTCCCGGCGCAGCCGCGGGAACTCCTCGATGGCGCCGTTGTGCATCCACATCCAGGGCCCGTGGCGGAACGGATGACAGTTCGTCTGCTGCACCGGAGACCCCGTGGAGGCCCGGATGTGGGCGAAGAACAGCGACGACCGGACATGGCCGGCGATCTCCCGCAGATTGCGGTTGCTCCACGCCGGGCCGATCTCCCGGACGATCGCCGGCGTCGTCATCTCCGGGCCGAACCACCCGACACCGAACCCGTCCCCGTTGGTCGTCTCCACGCCCATCCGGGCGTGCAGGCTCTGGTCGATCAGCGAGTGTTCCGGCTTGTAGAGGATGGCCTCGAGCAGCACCGGCGTACCCGAGTAGGCGAGCCATCGGCACATCGTCTGCCGCCTCCCTGGTCTTGGGGCACGTGCCGCGCGCGGCGCCGCACGTCAGTCGACCGGCCAGGTGTGGACCGGGGCGTTGAGATGCATGTAGTCCATGTACTGGCGGGTCATCCGCCGCAGGGCCTCGTGACGGCCGACATGGGTGGAGTCGTCGATGTGGTGGAACATCTCCTTCTGCCAGACCGCGCCGTTGCGCCCCGTGACGCACCGCTGCTCGATGATGCCGAGCAGGGGTTCTCGCCAGGCCGCGTCCATGCCGGACAGCTCCAGGCCCCGGTGCGCCAGCGGCAGCAGACGCCGCAGCACGAGCTCCGGCACGGGCACCTCGCCCATGCCGGGCCAGTACAGCAGCGCCTCGATGCCGTGCCGGGCCGCGGTGTGCAGATTGTCCTCGGCGACCGAGAACGACATCCGCGACCACACCGGCCGTTCCTCCTCCACCAGGGCGCGGGTGAGCCCGTAGTAGAAGGCGCCGTTGGCGAGGGTGTCGGCGACCGTCGGCCCGGCGGGCAGCACCCGGTTCTCCACCCGGACGTGCGGCTTGTCGTGGGCGACGGCGTAGACCGGGCGGTTCCAGCGGTAGATGGTGCCGTTGTGGAGGGTGAGTTCGCCCAGTTCGGGAATGTCACCGCGGTCCAGGGTCTCCGTCGGGTTCTGGTCCTCGCACAGGGGCAGCAGCGCGGGGAAGTAGCGCAGGTTCTCCTCGAACAGGTCGAAGACGCTGTTGATCCACCGCTCCCCGAACCACACCCGCGGCCGTACGCCCTGCGCCTTGATCTCCTGCGGCCGGGTGTCGGTGGCCTGCTCGAACAGCGGGATGCGGCTCTCGTGCCACAGCTCCTTGCCCAGCAGGAACGGCGCGTTCGCGGCCAGCGCGACCTGCACCCCGGCGATCGCCTGCGCGGCGTTCCAGTAGTCGGCGAACTCCTCGGGGGAGACCTGGAGGTGGAACTGGGTGCTGGTGCACGCGGCCTCCGGGGTGATCGTGTCCGCGTAGGTCCGCAGCCGGTCGACGCCGTCCACCTCGATGTGCAGGTCCTCGCCCCGGGCCGCGAACACCTGGTCGTTGAGCATCCGGTAGCGGGGGTTCTCCGACAGCGCGGCCTCGCCGACGTCCGACTGCCGCAGCGTGGGCAGGATGCCGATCATGATCAGATGCGCCCCGACGGACGCCGCCCGGTCCTCCGCGTGATTGAGGGCGCCGCGGATCTCGGTCTCCCAGGAGTCGGGGCCGCCCGCCGTCAGCCGGCGGGGCGGGATGTTGATCTCCAGGTTGAAGCGGCCCAGCTCGGTCGCCCAGGCCGGGTCCGCGATGGCCTCCAGCGCGTCGCTGTTGCGCATCGCCGGTTCGGCCTCGTCGTCGACCAGGTTGAGCTCGATCTCCAGTCCCACCTGGGGCCGCTCGGTCTCGAACCGCGACTCGCGCAGCATCTGCGCGAAGGCCTCCAGGCACTCCTGCATCTTGATCCGGTACCGGCGGCGGTCCTCACGGGTGAAGACCAGCGCCGGGACGTCCCGTCCCATCGGCCCTCCCGGTTCCCTTCCTCGGACGCCTCTCCACACCCCAGCGTCGCACCGCCGGGCGAGCCGCACCACGCGGGCGGAGGGCCCGGGGCGCCGAGGGAGGGCGGAAACGGGACGGCGCCCGCCGCACAGGGTGCGGCGGGCGCCGTGTCCGGCGGGCTCACGCCCGGCCGGTGCGGGCTCAGATCTTGCCCGAGTCCCGGACCGTGATGGTCGCGGAGGTGCGGCCCGACGGGGAGGAGCCGTAGCCCTCGATCGTGTCCACCACGTCCGTGCCCTCGACGACCTTGCCGAAGACGACGTGCTTGCCGTCCAGCCAGGGGGTGGGGACGGTGGTGATGAAGAACTGCGAGCCGTTGGTGTTCGGACCCGCGTTGGCCATCGAGAGCAGGTACGGGCCGGTGTGCTTCAGCTGGAAGTTCTCGTCGGCGAACTTCTCGCCGTAGATGCTCTTGCCGCCGGTGCCGTTGCCCTCGGTGAAGTCACCGCCCTGGAGCATGAACTGCGGGATGACGCGGTGGAACGGGGAGCCCTTGTAGCCGAAGCCGTGCTCGCCGGTCGCCAGCTCGATGAAGTTCTTGGCGGTCTTGGGGGTGACGTCCTCGAAGAGCTCGAAGACGATCCGGCCCGCGTCCTTGCCGTCGATGTCGATGTCGAAGAAAACCTGGGAATTGCTCATCCCACCATTGTGACGGGTCAGGTCCGCGGACCGTTAACCGGCTGTCCCCTCAACGGGTGGCGAGCAGCAGCAACGTGTCGATGACGCGGTTCGAGAAACCCCACTCGTTGTCGTACCAGGCGACCACCTTGACGTGGCGTCCGTCGACCCGGGTGAGCTCCGCGTCGAAGATCGACGAGGCCGGGTTGCCGGTGATGTCCGACGACACCAGCGGGTCCTCCGAGTACTCGAGGACACCGGCCAGCGGGCCCTCGGCCGCGGCACGGTAGGCCGCCAGCACGTCCTCGCGCGTCACCTCGCGCGAGACGGTGGTGTTCAGCTCGACGATCGACCCGACCGGCACCGGCACGCGGATCGAGTCGCCCGACAGCTTGCCGTCGAGGTTCGGCAGCACCAGGCCGATCGCCTTGGCGGCGCCCGTGGTGGTCGGCACGATGTTCACGCCGGCGGCCCGGGCGCGTCGCGCGTCGCGGTGCGGACCGTCCTGGAGGTTCTGCTCCTGCGTGTAGGCGTGCACCGTCGTCATGAAGCCGTGCTCGATGCCGGCGAGCTCGTCCAGCACCGCGGCCAGCGGCGCGAGCGCGTTGGTCGTGCAGGAGGCGTTGGAGACGACGGTGTGCAGGTCCGCGTCGTACGCGTCGGTGTTGACGCCGTACGCGAGCGTCACGTCGGCGCCGTCCGACGGGGCGCTGACCAGCACCTTCCGGGCGCCCGCGTCGAGGTGGGCGCGGGCGGCCTTCGCCGAGGTGAAGCGGCCCGTAGCCTCCAGCACGATGTCGACGCCCAGCTCGGCCCAGGGCAGCCGCGCCGGCTCGCGCTCGGCGAGCACCTTGATGCGGCGGCCGTCGACGACCAGGGTGTCCCCGTCCGCGGTCACCGGGCGGCCGAGCCGGCCGGCCGTGGTGTCGAACGCGAGCAGCCGCGCCAGCGTGGCCGGTTCCGTGAGGTCGTTGACGGCGACGACCTCCAGGTCACTGCCGCGCTCGAGCAGGGCGCGCAGCACATTCCGTCCGATGCGGCCGAAACCGTTGATGGCGATGCGAGTCATGAGTGGTGTCCCTTCGTCTCGCCACCCAGGCTCGCGCGCGGCGGACGGCCGGGACAGCGGCGTGATCGCCACGGTCCGAAAGGATCCCGCCAGGCGGGCGGGGGGTGTCACTCGCCCTGGGCGAAGGTGCGCCGGTACTGCGTCGGCGTGGTGCCGAGGATGCGCTGGAAGTGCAGCCGCAGATTCGTGGCGGTGCCGAGACCGACGTCGCCGGCGATCTGCTCCACGCTGCGCTCCGACCGTTCCAGCAGCTCACGCGCCAGGTCGACGCGGGCCCGCATGACCCACTGCATCGGCGTGTACCCGGTGTCCTCGACGAAGCGCCGCGACAGGGTGCGCGGCGACACCGCCGCGTGCCGGGCGAGCGTCTCGAGGGTGAGGGGCTCGCCCAGCCGGTGCAGCGCCCACTCGCGGGTGGCGGCGAACCGCTCGCCGAGCGGCTCGGGCACGCTGCGCGGCACGTACTGCGCCTGGCCCCCGCTGCGGTAGGGCGCCGCCACCAGACGCCGGGCCGCGTGGTTCGACGCGGCCACCCCCAGGTCGCCGCGCAGGACGTGCAGGCACAGGTCGATGCCGGAGGCGGCGCCCGCCGACGTGAGCACCCGCCCCTCGTCGACGAACAGCACGTTCTCGTCGACCCGGACCAGCGGGTGCTTCGCCGCCAGCGCCCGTGTGTAGTGCCAGTGCGTCGTGGCCCGCCTGCCGTCCAGCAGACCCGTGGCGGCGAGCGCGAAGGCGCCCGTCGAGATGGCCGCGAGCCGCGCGCCCCGGTCGTGGGCGGCGACCAGCGCCTCGACGACGGCCGGCGGCGGATCCTCCCGGTCCGGGAAGCGGTAGCCCGGCAGGAAGACGAGGTCGGCCCACGCGAGCGCGTCCAGGCCGTGGGCGACGTGGTACGACAGCCCGTCGCCGCCGGTCACCAGCCCGGGAGCCGCGCCGCACACCCGCACCTCGTACGGCATGCTCGCGCGCGTCGTGAACACCTGCGCGGGGATGCCGACGTCGAGCGGCTTGGCGCCCTCGAGCACCAGGACGGCGACGCGACGCAGACGGGGGGCTGACACGGGGACAGGGTATGCGGGCACGCGGGGCGTCGCGGTGCACGGCTCCCGCGGAGCGGCGGCCCGGGCCCAGGGGCCTACGGCCCGGCATGCACCTGGCAGGCCCACAGGCTCGGTGTGACGGGGTACAGGTCCCGCAGGGCGCGCACGGCCGTGTGCAGGGCGCCGGCCGTCCGGGACACGTCCAGCGCGCCGTCCCCGGTGTGCAGCTCCTCGTACACGCCCCGCGCCACCTCGGCGCCGATGGCGTCCACGACGTGCCACAGCGAGCCCACGACGTGCGGGAAGCCCGCCATCTGCAGGGCGCTGACGATGTGGACGGCCTCGTCGGCGAGGTCCGGGCTGCTGCGCAGGGTGCCGCAGGCGGAGAGGTACGCCAGCCGGGCGGACGGCAGCCGGAGCCGGGCGAGGTCCCGGACGGTCAGCGGACGCCCGGTGTGGTCGTGGAGCACCAGCCGGCTCTCGGACGGCCGTTCCAGGTCGCTCAGGGCGTGGCAGGCGAAGTGCGCGTGGGCGTGGCGGGGCAGGGCCGAGACGACCGCGGCGTGCGTGGCGGCGGCGTCCGCCAGCACGGCGGCGCCCGGCAGCAGTCCCGCCAGGTGCTCCGACTCGCGGCGCGCGCCGGGCAGCGGGGCGGCGCCCGCGGCCCGGGCGACGCCGACCACGAGCGTCGTGCCGCCCGTGGTCCGCGCGACCCGCTGCCGGGCGTGGTGCAGGGCCCGCAGCGTCGGCGTGTACGAGGACGTCACCCGGTCGAGAGCCCCGGGCCCGCCGTCGGCGGGGGCCGCCGCGTGCACCGGCAGCGTGCCCAGGGCGCCGCCGGGCGACCACCACACGCGCGGCCACGGACCGGCGGGCCGGGCCGGCAGGCCCAGGTGGTCCAGGACCGGGCCGGTGACCGTCCGCCACAGCCAGTCGAGGGCGTCCCGGACGGTCTGCTGGGCGCGCAGCGCGTGCCTGGGAGCGGTTCCGGGCGCCTCGATGCGCACGAGCGCCTCCTCGAATGCCTCCCGGTGTTCCGCCGTCGTCCGCGGATCGAGACCGGGCAGCGGCACGGCGTCGACGGAACGCCCGGTGACGACCAGGGCGTCGCTGCCGTGCGGGGAGACGTTGACCAGGACCACCGGGCCCGCCGCGGCCGTCGCCCGCAGCTCGCTCTCGTCCCACTCCCGCACCGGGCGCAGCAGACCGAGGCCGGGGTGTTCGGCACGGATGCGGCGGGTGAGGTCGCGCCACTCGGCGGCCAGCCGCTGACGCCGGTCGGCCCGCGCCTGATCGGCGCGGGCCGGGTGTGCCGCGCCGCCCGGGAGCCGGTCCGCCGGCTCCTCGCCCAGCTGCTCGCGGGTCTCGGTCGCCGTGTCGAGGGCCGCCCGCAGCTCCTCGAACCGCTCGGCGAGCGCGGGCGCCGCCTCCCGGAGCCGCGTGAGGTCGCTGTCCGCGTCGAAGGCGTGGGACAGCAGGACGCCCCTGGCCTGCTCCAGGAGACCCACCGCGAGACCCGGCCGGCCGCAGCGCACCGCGCAGGCTGCGGCGGAGGCACCCAGCCCCACGGTCCGCCCGAGCAGCAACTCCTGGTCGTCGCGCAGCAGATGGCGCGGCGCCACGGAGTGCAGCAGGTCGACCGCCCGCACATAGCCGTCCAGGGCACGGTCCCAGACGCCGAGCCCGGCCCAGAGGTCGCCGCAGGCCCGCGCGGCGTTCAGCCGCTCGGAGGGCGGGCACTGCTGCTCCAGGGCGGCCGTCCGGAACACCTCGGCCGCCTCCGCCACCTCGGCGTCGCGGCCCCGGCCGGAGCTGCGGTCCCGCAGGACGACGCCCAGGTTCGTCAGCCGCATCGCCCGCCGCGCGTGCCCGGGCGGGGTGACCTCGACCGCCCGGCGCAGCAGGGCGACCGCCTCGGCCCGGACACCGGGCGACACCAGGGAACCGAGGCCCGACAGCCGGGATTCGGCGGCCACCGTCAGGGCGGCGGGCAGCTCCGGCGAGTCCGGGGGCAGCGCCGCGACGACCGCGTCGGCCAGCCGGCGTGCCTCGCGGGCGTCACCGCGCCGCCACGCCCGCTCGCAGCGGGCCATCAGGGCGATGGCCAGGTTGTGGCGCCGGCGCGGCAGACGAGGGTCGTCCTCGGGCGTCAGCGCGAGCGCCCGGCGGAGGAACCCGACGGCTTCGTCGAGCCGGGCCACCGGGTCGGGGGCACGCTCGGCACCCGTCATCAGGCCGATCCCCGTGGAGCCGAGCAGCGTCGCGCGGTGCGCGCGGCCGAGCCCGGGCAGCCGCGCGGCACGGCGGCGGCACTCCTGGGCCTCGCGCAGGTCCTCGCCGTCACCCGACAGGTTGTGGCGCAGGCCCAGCGCCATCCCGAGGTTCAGCAGCCGCACGCCGAGCACCTCGTGCCCGTCCGGGGTGAGCGCGACGCCCTGCCGCAGGGCCTCGATCGCCTCGTTCAACTCGGCCGGGCTGCCGCTGTGTTCGTAGCTGTCGCTGAGCACCAGGCCGAGATCGCAGAGCGTCACGGGCCGCTCCGGGTGTCCCGGCGGCAGCAGCGACTCGGCCCGACGCAGCAGGGCGAGGGCCTCGGCGAGGTCCGCCCGGTTGCCGTCGGGGTCGAGCAGATACCGGGCGTGCAGGGCCATCGCGGGCGCGAGCAGCCGGGCCGCGTCGCGGGGCGTCTCCCGCACGGACACGGCCGCGACGGCGGACAGATGCGCGACCGCCGCGTCCAGGTCGGCGGGGTCGCCGGTCAGCGCGTAGCGGGCCCGCAGCGCGTTGCCCAGCGCGGCGCGCACGCCGACGCGCTGCTCCGGGTCCGTCGCCGCCTCCAGGGCCCCGGTGAACACCGCGACCGCCTCGTGCAGATCGTGCGTCCGGCCGGCGCGCTGGTGGCGCAGGACGAGCGCGAGACCGAGGTTGAGGCCCGCCGCGGCCGGGCCCTTCGGGTCGCCGGGAGCCGCCCGGCGGAACAGGTCCACCACCTCGTCGCACTCCTCGACGGTGCCGCCGTCCCGGTGCCGCAGCGCGAGCAGCGTGGCCCCCAGGGTGCTCAGACAGTGCGCCAGATGCGGGCTGCCGACGGGGAGCTGGGCCAGCACGTCGCGCGCGATGGCGGCCGCGTCGTACAGGTCCTCCGGGTCGTGCCCCGTCCGGTAGCGGTCCAGCAGCTGGACGCCCAGGTTGCTCAGCGTCGCGAGCCGGTCGGGGGAGCGGCCGGGCAGCGCCTTGAGCGTGCGGTGGACGAGCACGAGTTCGGTGTCCGCGTCCGGTTCCCCCTCCTGCCGCTCGCCGAGGGACGACGCGCGGGTCAGGTCGGCGATCCGGCTGCCGTACGCGGGGTCGTCCTCCGCCGTGGCGAGGACGGCGAGCCTGCCCGCGGCGAGGGCGGTGGCGAGCAGCACCTCGCGGCTCGCCACCGAGGCGCCCATCCGCTCGGCCAGCGCGTACAGGCGCAGGTCGTCCTCCGTGGCGCCGGGCGGCGGCCGGCGCCCCTCGGCCGCGATCAGGGACACCATGCACTGCGCCGACCACTCGGCGACTCCGTCGGCGTTCGCCGGGTCGGGGCGGTCCGCGGGGCCGGTGGCGGCGAAGCCGTCCGCCAACTGCGGTGGCACGAGCCGGGGATCGGCCACCCACACCGGGAAGAGCAGCGTTCCCGCCATGGCTCCGTGCACGGCGCCCTCGAGGCCGGAGGCCGCCGACGCGCGGGCGACGCACAGCCACCCGGCCACGTGCCGGGCCTCCAGATCGGTACGGGGGTCCACGGCCCGCAGCAGCGCCCGCAACTCGCCGTCCGCGTCCGGGCCGAACACCACGTCCGGGTCCACGCCCGCGTCGGCGGTGCCGGCCCGCGCGAGGCGTGCGCGGACGGCCCGTAAAAGGGCGCCCCGGTCGTCCCTCATCCCGTCGTCCCCCTCCAGTCGGTCTCCGGCGGCCCTGCGACCCCCACTCCACCGTGCCCCTTCTGAGGCACACTGGGACCATGACGGTATAGCCCGGCGTTCCCGAACTCGTGCACCGGCAGGCGGCGTTGTGCGCCCTGCTCGGCTCCCGGGAGGAGATGCGGCTGCCCGGCGTCGGGGAGGCGGCCGAGCGTGCGCGGGACCTGCTGCGCGCGGGTGCGGGCGCCGAGGAGCTCGCCGCCTGTTTCGACGCCCTCGACCACGCCCTGCGCCGGGCCGGGTACGCGGGCGGGCTCCTCGTCGCCTCCCGCGGCGTCGGCGTGCCCGGCGTGACCCCGCACCTCAAGGTGGCCGTGTGCCCCGGGTCCGCGCGCTGCAGCCGTTCGGAGCGGGTCCGCGACCTGCTGCCCGCGCCGCACTGCGCCCTCCACGACGCCCGCATGCTCAAGGCGCGCCTGCGCCCCGACCGGTGACCGCGCCCGGACCGCCGGCCCGATGAACCCCCTCCTCGCCACCCTGGGCGGCAAACTCACCGAGCGCTGGCTGAACCTGCTGGTGCTGCCCGGCGCCCTCTTCCTCGCCGTCGCGGCCGTCGCCGGCCGTCTCGGCCACCGGCACTGGCACGACGTCGACCGGCTGCGCGGCACGCTGGACGACCTCGCCGCGCGTCCGGCTCTCGACCGGACCGGCACCGCCGCGCTCCTGGTCGCGTTCGTCCTGCTCACCGCCGCCGCGGCGGCGCTCGCCGCGCAGTTCCTCGGCGGCGCGGTCGAGCGGTGGTGGCTGCGCCCCGGCCGCGACCCGCTCTCGCGCGCCCTCACCGCCGGGCGACGGCGCCGGTGGGCGCGCAGGGACGCCGCGCTGGAGGAGGCGGTGGCCGCGACCGCCCCGGCCGGCGGGGGAGCGGACGGCGTGCTGACCGTCCCCGCGGCCGTGTGGGCCCGCATCCAGGACCTCACCGAGGCCCGCGACCGCATCGCGCCGCGCGCGCCGGTGCGGCCCTGCTGGTACGGGGACCGCATGCAGGCGGTGGCCGACCGCGTCGGGGACGCCTACGGCGCCGACCTCGCGGCGCTGTGGCCCCGGCTGTGGCTGATCCTCCCCGAACCCGCCGTACGGCAGATCCAGTCGTCCCGCGACTCCTTCGGCGCCGCCGGCCGGCTCGCGGCCTGGGCCGCGGGATACGCCCTGGTCGCCTGCTGGTGGTGGCCGGCCGCGCTGCCCGCCGTCGCCTGCGCCGCCGTGGCGCGGGCCCGGGCCCGGGCGGCGCTGGAAGCGCTGGCGGAACTGGTCGAGGCCGCCGTCGACGTCCACGGCAGGGAACTGGCCGCCCGGGTCGGCCTGATGGCCCCGGACGAGACCGGGCCGCTGACGGCCGGCGCGGGCGACCGGATGTCGGAGCTCTTCCGGAAGGCCGGCTGAGAGCCGGGGCGTACCCCGCCGGCCCGCCGGATCACTCCAGACCGAGGACGTCCATCGTGTGCTCGGCCATGCGGCGCTCGCCCAGGGCGTTGGGGTGGACGGGGACCAGGTTCGTGCCGAACAGGAGCGGTTCGATCCACCGGGTGCCGGCCGCCTTGCAGGCGTCGTGCCCGTCGGAGGCCTGCGCGAAGTCCACGTAGGTGACACCGGTCTCCGCGGCGGCGCGCTCGACGACCGCGTTGAGGTGGGCCTGGATGCTCCGCAGGTAGGGCACGTCACCTGACGCGATCGGCAGCTTGAGGAAGCAGGACGGGTCGGCGGTGGCCGGTACGATCCACGGGTAGCCCAGCGCGGCCACCCGGGCGCCGGGCGCCTTGGCGCGGACCGTGCGCAGCGCCTCCTTGAGCGCGGGGTACGTGTTCGCCTCGATCTGGTCGTCGAAGGACGTGCCGTGCATGTCCTTGCAGGGACTGCCCTTGCCGCCGCTGAGCAGCCCCGCGGTGCCGCAGGCCGTCACCGCGTTGATGAACGTGCCGTTGTCGTTGCCGCCGATGGTCAGCGTGACCAGGTCCGTGTCCGCGCCGAGCGCGTCCACCTGGGGGGCGACCCCCGGGTACTGGGACTGCGTGAAGTGCTTCGTCTCGGCGGCTCCGCACGTCACGTCGTCGAGGCGGGCGCCCGTCCTGGAGGCGATGACATGCGGGTAGTCGGCCGTGGAGCGCAGGCACAAGAGGTTCGTCGGATCCACGGGCAGGACGCCGGAGCCGGCGCTGTAACTGTCGCCGAGGGCGACGTAGTCGAGGGACGGCGTCGTGTCGGCGGCGGCCGCGGTGACACTGAGGGCCAGCGTGCCGACCGCGGCTGCGGTCGCGGTCATGACACGGCGCACGGCATGCTTCGGCATGGGCTGTCCATCCTCGGGCAACGGGCACGCGAGAGCGGGCACGGAGGTGTCCGCGCGGGCGTGCTGATCGGTGGGACCGGTGAGAGTGCGGCGGCTCGGACGAAGGGACGGGGCGGCGGCCGCGCCGTGGGCGAGAACGCGCACGCCGACGACCGCGGAGCACCGAACGCGTGTTACCAATCGGTTCTACCGTTAAGTAATGTGCCCGCGGTCTCATGAACACGTCAATGTTGTTGACTGAACTTCTTGCAAGGGGCGCTCCGCTCCTCCCGCCAGGCCCCCCGAGAGCGGCCTCGCCGACGCCCCGCACCGCGCGAGCCGTGCCGCCGGACCGCGCCCGAGGCGGGGCCGGGCTGTTCTAAAGTGGCCTCCACCAGTGCAGACGACTGCGGATCAGTGAGGTAGTCACCAACCATGCCGACCGAAACGTTTGAGTTCCAGGTAGAGGCGCGTCAGCTGCTCCAGCTGATGATCCACTCGGTCTACTCGAACAAGGACGTCTTCCTGCGCGAGCTCGTCTCCAACGCCTCCGACGCGCTGGACAAGCTGCGCCTGGCCGCCCTGCGGGACGACACGCTCGACGCCGACGTGACGGACCTGCACATCGAACTCGAGACCGACGCTGAGGCCCGTACCCTCACCGTGCGCGACAACGGCATCGGGATGTCGTACGACGAGGTCACGCGGCTCATCGGCACCATCGCCAACTCGGGCACCGCCGCCTTCCTGAAGGAGCTGCGCGAGGCCCAGGACGGCGACAAGGCCGAGGGACTCATCGGCCAGTTCGGCGTCGGCTTCTACTCGGCCTTCATGGTGGCCGACGAGGTCACCCTCGTGACCCGCCGCGCCGGCGAGACCCAGGGCACCCGCTGGACCTCGCGCGGCGAGGGCACGTACACCCTGGAGACGGTCGACGAGGCACCGCAGGGGACCGCCGTCACCCTCCGCCTCAAGCCGGCGGACACCGAGAACCAGCTCCACGACTACACCTCCGCCTGGAAGGTGAAGGAGATCGTCAAGCGGTACTCGGACTTCATCACCTGGCCCGTCCGCCTCGTCGGGCAGGCCGGTGACGACGGCGAGCCCGGCGAGGCCGAGACGCTCAACTCGATGAAGGCCCTGTGGGCCCGCCCGCGCGACGAGGTCTCCGACGACGAGTACCACGAGCTGTACAAGCACCTCAGCCACGACTGGCGCGAGCCGCTGGAGACGATCCGCTTCCAGGCGGAGGGCACCTTCGAGTACCAGGCCCTGCTCTTCGTCCCCTCCCACGCCCCGCACGACCTGTTCACCCAGGGACAGCGGCGCGGCATGCAGCTCTACGTCAAGCGCGTCTTCATCATGGACGACTGCGAGGAACTCCTCCCGCCCTACCTGCGCTTCGTCAAGGGCGTCGTCGACGCGGCGGACCTCTCGCTCAACGTCTCACGCGAGATCCTCCAGCAGGACCGGCACATCCGCATGATCCAGCGCCGCCTCGCCAAGAAGGTGCTGTCGACGGTCAAGGACCTGATGACGTCCGCCCCGGACCGCTACGCCACGCTGTGGCGGGAGTTCGGCGCCGTCCTCAAGGAAGGCCTGATCACCGACTCGGAGAACCGCGACGCCATCCTCGCCGTCTCCTCGTTCGCGAGCACGCACGACGCCGACACGCCGGTCACGCTGAAGCAGTACGTGGAGCGGATGAAGGACGGTCAGGACACCGTCTGGTTCATGACGGGCGAGTCCCGGCAGGCCATGGAGGCCTCCCCGCACATGGAGGCCTTCCGGGCCAAGGGCGTCGAGGTCCTGCTGCTCACCGACCCGGTCGACGAGGTGTGGACCGACGCGGTGGGGGAGTACGAGGGCAGGCGGCTGCGGTCGGTGACCAAGGGCGACGTCGACCTCGACGGCGAGGGGGACGAGCAGGCCGACGCCGAGAAGGACCGGCGGAGCGAGGAGTACGCCGGGCTGCTCGGCTGGATGACGGAGCACCTGGGCGAGGACGTCAAGGAGGTCCGCCTCTCCTCCCGCCTCACCGTCTCCCCGGCCTGTGTCGTCTCCGACGCCGACGACCTCACGCCCGCGCTGGAGAACATGTACCGGGCCATGGGCCAGGAGGTCCCCCGTGCCAAGCGCATCCTCGAACTCAACCCGGAACACCAGCTGGTGAAGGCCCTGAACCGGGCCTGGACCGAGCGCGAGGACCGTACCGAGGTCACCGAGACCGCCGAACTCCTCCACACCCTCGCGGTGCTCGCCGAGGGCGGCAGGCCGCAGGACCCTGCCCGGTTCGTCAAGCTCATGGCGGACCGCCTGGAGCGCACCCTGTAGGCCCGGCGGCGGGCGGAACGGCCGGCCGGGGGGCGGACCCCGCGGCCGGCGCCGCCCTCAGCCGCCGTACTCGATCGCCACTCCGCCGACGCCGGTCGTGAGCGGGCCGCTGCACCTGGCGGCGGTCGAGCTGGTCCCGCCGGGCGTCACGTACATCCAGTTCGAGTAGCTGTCGACGGACCAGCCGCAGATGGCACGCACCGAGAACGCGTGCGTCTGCGTCCCGGGGTTGTAGCACTCGCCGTGGCCCCAGTCGCCGGCGATCCAGGTGTGGCACTGCAGCACATTGCCCTCGGCGGCCGCGGGCGCGGCGGTCACGAGACCGACTCCTCCCGTCAGAGCGATCGCGGCCCCTGAGGTGACGAGCGCGCGCTTCCACAGAGCCTTCATGTCATGTCCTTCCGTCGACCGGCGTTGCGCCCAGTCAAGCCCGCGGGCACGCCGCCGGGTACCTGTGACATACCAGGGGGGCACGCCGTGTTCCGCCCGGCGGGTGGTGCACGGGCCGCGGGACGGAGCTGAGAGGGTGGGCACATGCGTCTGTACGAAGAACGTCTCGGCGTCCCGAGAACCGCCTTCTGGCTCGCCGGCCTGCTGAGCGTGATGGCCGCCGTCGCCCTGCTGCCCTTCGGGCCCGTGGCTGCCGTCACCGGACTGCTGGTCGTGGCCGCGCTCACCGCACTGGGGCTGCGCGCCTACGGTTCCGCCGCCATCGTGGTGACGGACCGGCACCTGACGGCCGGACAGCTGCGGTTCCCGCTGACCGCCCTCGGCCTCGCGGAGATCCTCGACGCCGAAGAGGCGTTCCTGTGGCGTACCCGGCGGGCCGACGTCCGCGCCAAGATGCTGCTGCGCAGCCACATCCCGACCGCGCTGCGCGTCGAGATCAGCGACCCGGACCACCCGGCGCCCTACGTGTACCTGTCCACCAGGCAGCCGACCACCCTCCTCGCCGTGCTGGCCTTCGCCCGCCGCTGACCGGGGACCGGGCCACCGGGTGGAGCCGGCGGGTGCTCAGGGGATCTTCACCCAGTCGAGGGTGCGTTCCACGGCCTTCTTCCAGCCGGCGTAGCCCTCCGCGCGCTGCTCGTCGGTCCAGCGGGGCTCCCAGCGCCTGGACTCGTGCCAGTGCGTGCGCAGTTCGTCGGTGTCCCGCCAGAACCCGGTGGCCAGTCCCGCCGCGTAGGCGGCGCCCAGCGCGGTGGTCTCGGCGACGACGGGCCGGCTGACCGGTACGCCGAGGACGTCGGACTGGATCTGCATGCAGAGGTCGTTGGCCGTCACCCCGCCGTCGACCTTGAGCACGTCCAGATGCACCCCGGAGTCCTGCTCCATGGCCTCCACGACGTCACGGCTCTGGTAGCAGATGGCCTCCAGGGTGGCCCGCGCCAGGTGCGCGTTGTCGTTGTACCGGGCGAGACCGACGATCGCCCCGCGGGCGTCGGAACGCCAGTACGGCGCGAAGAGACCGGAGAAGGCCGGGACGAAGTACATGCCGCCGTTGTCCTCGACGGTGCGGGCGAGGTCCTCGCTCTCGGCGGCCGTCTTGATGATCTTCATCTGGTCGCGCAGCCACTGCACGGCGGAGCCGGTCACCGCGATGGAGCCCTCGAGCGCGTACACGACCGGGTCGTCGCCGAACCGGTAGGCCACCGTGGTGAGCAGACCGTGCTGCGAACGGACCAGCTCCGTCCCGGTGTTGAGCACCAGGAAGTTGCCCGTGCCGTAGGTGTTCTTGGCCTCGCCGGGGCGGAAGCACACCTGCCCGACCGTGGCCGCCTGCTGGTCGCCGAGGACCCCGCCGATCGGGATGGGGGCGCGCAGCGGCCGGGTCGTCCGGGTCACCCCGTACGCGTCGGGGTGCGAGGAGGCGTTGATGGACGGCAGCATCGACCGGGGGATGCCGAAGAAGCCCAGCAGTTCGTCGTCCCAGTCGAGCGTCTCCAGGTTCATCAGCATCGTGCGGCTGGCGTTGGTCACGTCGGTGGCGTGGATGCCGCCGTCGGGACCGCCCGTCAGGTTCCACAGGACCCACGCGTCGGTGTTGCCGAACAGGGCGTGGCCCGCTTCCGCGGCCTCGCGCACGCCGTCGACGTTCTCCAGGATCCACTGGATCTTGCCGGCCGAGAAGTACGTCGCCGGGGGCAGTCCGGCCTTGCGCCGGATGACGTCGCCCTGGCCCGAGCGTTCCAGGTTCGCCGCGATCGCGTCGGTGCGGGTGTCCTGCCACACGATGGCGTTGTAGTAGGGGCGGCCGTTGCGGGGGTCCCAGACCACCGTGGTCTCCCGCTGGTTGGTGATGCCGATCGCCTGCAGGTCGGTCGCCGTGAGACCGCCGTAGCGCAGGGCGTTCTGCATCACCGAGTTGGTGCGCTCCCAGATCTCCACCGGGTCGTGCTCCACCCAGCCGGAACGCGGGAGGATCTGCTCGTGCTCCAGCTGATGCTTCGCCACCTCGTTGCCGCCGTGGTCGAAGATCATGAATCGGGTGCTGGTGGTGCCCTGGTCCACCGCGCCGATGAAGTCCGCCATGATTCCTGCCTCTCCAGCCGGTGTGGTCAGTCCGCGGGTGCCGGGACGCGTCCCGGGGGCTCGGGTTCGGCGGAGGGCAGGAAGCGGCCGACGAACACCTTGTACAGGCCCGCACCCAGCACGCCGCCGATCAGCGGCCCGACGATCGGCACCCAGAAGTAGAAGTTGCCGTACTGGTCCCGCCAGGCTCCGCCGTAGCCGGTGATGAAGCTGGCCAGCCGGGGGCCGAAGTCGCGGGCCGGGTTGATGGCGTAACCCGCGTTGGTGCCGAAGGCCATGCCGATCGCGACCACGACCAGGCCGATGATGAAGGGGGCCAGGTTCGCCTGCGGCGGTGAGTTCAGCAGGTCGGTGAGCGCCATGATCAGCAGCAGCAGGATGGCGGTGCCGATGACCTGGTCCCGGAAGGCACCCCACTCGTGGACCGGGAGCGCGGTGTTCCCGTTGGCCGGGAGGGTGGAGAACACGAACTGCGTCTTGAGGGTGTGCCCGGGGTCGGCCTTCGCCAGCGCCTCGGTGTAGTTCCAGCGGACCAGCAGCGCCGCCACGAAGGCACCGGCCGTCTGGGCCAGCGCGTAGGGCACCACCTTGCGCCACGAGAACCCCTTGAACACGGCGAGCGCGAGAGTCACCGCGGGGTTGAGGTGGGCACCGCTGAGCCTCGCCGCCACGTACACGCCGAGGGTGACGGCAAGACCCCATGCCCAGGAGATGCTGTCGTGGTCGCCGAGACCGCCGGGCGGGTCCGTGAGGGCCCCGCCCGCGACCACCTGGGCGACCACGCCGCAGCCGAAGAGGATGAGGATCATCGTGCCGGCGAACTCGGCCGACAGTTCACCGATCAGTGAGGACCGTTTGCTGCGCTCAGCCATGACTGCTCGCCTTCCGCCGGGTGGACCGGTCGTCGATCGTCCGAGCGACGTCTGCCACGCTAGGACCGGTCGAGGGCGAGCGCATGTCCGGACCGACGGCGGCCGGTCCGGGCCGTGGGACGCCGACTCCGCCTCCCGGTACGGCACTTCGGGGATCGGGCCCGTCGGCCCGGCGCACGGACGGAGGCTCACGCGCACTGCTCCGTACGGGTTCCGACGCCGTCCGGCGATCGAGGGCAACCTTGTGAGGGAGTGGTGAGTCTTCTGAGCGATCACACCGTGATCGGACCCACGAGGAGACCATCATCAGCGCCATACGCAAGACCCTGACCGCCACCGCCGTCGTCGGTGCCGTCCTCGCGGGCTCCGCCGCCTGCGGCACGGTGGAGCAGCTCTCCGCCGGCCAGAAGCTCGACCAGGCGTTCGAGGAGCTCGGCCGGCAGAAGACGCTCTCTTTCGAGCTCGACCTGGACACCGACACCGCGTCACTGGAGGCGCTCGACGCCGCGTCCGACCCCGCACCCGGCGAGGAGATCCCCGCCGAGGCCGCCGAGCTGATCAGCGACGCGAAGATCACGGTGACGGTGGCGTCGAGGAAGCCGCTCGCGGAGTCCGGCGAGAAGGACCTCGTCGGCACGGCCCTGAAGATCGGCCACCCCGACGGCGACCTCGTCGAGTACCGGCTGATCGGCGACTACGCCTATGTCCGTGCCGACGTCGACACCATCGGCCGGATGATGGGCAGTCCCCTGCCGGCCGCCCAGGACCTCCCCCCGGAGGCCGGGGCCGTGGGCGACGTCCTCGAGGGCAAGTGGGTCAAGTTCAGCGCGAAGGAGATGCAGGAGGCCACAGCGGAGGGCCAGGGCGACGAGGCCGCCCCCGCGCCCGCTCCGAGCCTGGACGCCAAGACGCAGAAGAAGCTCATGGGCGCCCTGCGCGGGGTCGTCGCCCGTGAGGTGGAGTTCAAGACGGCCGACGGCGACGACGGCACCGAGCACGTCACCGCCACGGCGCCCTTCCGCACCCTGCTCACCGAACTGCTCGGAGAGATCCGCCCACTGGCGAAGGACCTGCCTCCGGGCATGGAGCTGCCGACGGACAAGGACCTGAAGGACGCCCCCGACACCGACGTGACGGCGGACTTCACGCTCAAGAACGGCGAGTTGACCGAGGTGGACCTGGACCTCGCCGAACTGGCCGAGAACAGCGCGGTCAAGAAGCTGGGCCTGACGCTGCGGCTGAGCGACGGCACCGCGCCCACCGCGCCGGCCGGTGCCACCGAGCTGAACCCCGGGGAACTCATGGAGGGCTTCTTCGCCGGCCAGGCGATCGACGAGGAGGAGATCGACATGACCGGCCTCGACGACCCGGAGTTCGCGGAGGACGAGTTCTGACCGCCGCCGCCCCGGGGACCGTCATCGGCGGTTCCCGGGGCGGGCTCCCCGCGACCGGCCCCCGGTGCGGGCGGGTCGGGAGGGCGCGGCCCGCCGCCGCCCTCGATGTCGTCCGCGCAGGTCTGTCCCTCGTGGGACCGGTCATCGGGGATCCACCCCGGCGGTGACACCGAGCGGCTGGTCCCGACGTGTTCTCGACGCGCACAGCGACGCGGGCCTGTTCGTACCCGTGATCCGGGCGGGCCTCGGCCACCCCGTGGCCGCCTCGGTCCTCGTCGACGCCACGCTGCCCGCGCGCACCGGTACCACCCCCGTCGGCTCACCCCAGTTCCCGGAGTTCCTCCGCCCGACGACGGTGAACGGGACACTTCCACGCTGGACCGACTGGTGGGACGAGGCGGACATCGCCCCCATGTCCGCCGGCCCCGGAACGCGGCGCACGGTCGTCGAGGAGCAGCCCACCCTGCCGCTGTCCTGCTACGAGCAGCGGATCCCGGGCCCCGCGGGACGGGACGACCGTCCCTGTTCCTGCCTGCTGTTCGGCCCCCGAACGAGGAGGCCGCCGCCGGGGCACGCGAACGCGGCCGGCGGGTGGCCCACCTGTCCGGCGAGCACCTCCACCAGACCGTGGATCCCGCCGGCGCGGCCCGGCACCTCGTCGGACCGGCCGCCCCGGCCTCACCGGCGCCGGGCCCCGGCCCGCCGCCGCCCCCGCGGAGCCGGTGTGCGCTCCGCAGGGGCGGGACCGGGGCCGGATCAGCGGACCGTGGTGACCCGGTGCTCCTTCAGAGCCGCACAGTTGGAGCCGGTCACCTGCACGGACACACCGCCGATGCTGCCGCCCCAGTCCACGCAGTGGGCCTTGCCGTAGGCGTAGACCGGGCCCGCGTACGACGTGTACCGCCCGTAGTCCCCGTCCCCCTGGTCGGTGTCGGGGACGTACAGGTAGGCGGACATGTCCACGGCCGTGCCCACGGTGTTCCGGATGGTCACGACGCAGTTGTTGCCGTTGGCGGAGTTGTAGGTCAGGTAGACGGTCCCCCGGGAGCCGATGGGCGCGGAGTTGACGGTCTTGTAGCCGCTGCCGCAGACGGTCCCCGGAGTGACGCTCGCCGCGGCGGAAGCGGGTGCGGCCAGGGCGGTCGTGCCGCCGACGGCCGCCGCCAGCAGCGCGGCAGCGGCGAGCTTCGAGCGAGTTGAGATCATTTTTCCCCCTTGTGCGGACTTGGAGCCGGTTGGTGCTCCTGCCTGGTGTGACCCGTGACATACCGGAATGGTTGTGTCACTGCCGGGAGAAGATGTCCGACCGGGGACGACGTGCGAGGAAGACGAACTCCCGGCCCGGCCGGTCGGGCGCCTCGCGTACGTCGTCGACCACGAAGCCCCGCGCGACCAGATCGGCCTCGACCTCCTCGCGCTCACGGAAGCGCAGCGTCGAATCCGACGTCAGCACCTGCCCGTCCCGGGCGAAGACGTACGTCCAGCGGAACGTCACCAGCGGCAGGCTGACGTCGGTCACCTCGGCCCAGCTCTCGACCGCACCCGCCCCCGGGATGTCCGTCACGCCGTAGGAGTCCTGCCGGTTCCACTCCTCCCAGGCGCGCCGCGCCGGATCGCGGGTCTCGAACATCAGGTGCCCGCCCGGCCGCAGACACGCGTACGCCGTGCGCAGCGTCTCCCGCCACGTCCCCGGGTCCACGACCGCCTGCGCCACGTTCGCCGTCATGGTCGCCAGATCGACCTGGAGCGGCGGGAGCGCCGTCACGTCGCCGGGAACCCACCGCACCCGTTCGGCGCCGGGCTTGGCCCGGGCCACGTCGATCGACGCCCCGGCGGGGTCGACGCCGACGACGTCGATCCCGCGGCCGGCCAGAACCAGGGCGAACACACCCGTCCCGCAGCCGATGTCCAGCACGCGGCGCGCGCCGAGCTCCTCGGCCGCACGGAGGTACGCGTCGAGATCACGGCGATCGGGGTCGAGCGCGTCGTAGAGCGCGGCTAGCCGTGGATGCCGGAAACACTCGTCAGCCATGCGGCCGACGGTATGCCGCACCCGGCCCGCCGCTCCACCCCGTTCCGCGGCGCGACGGGCCGTCAACCGGCCGCGGGTGCCGGGTTGCCCTGATGGGTGAAGGCCGCCCAGTGGTGGAGGCGGCCGAGGTCGGGGCGCGTGGCCTCGTGGCGGAGCGGGCCGTCGATGGCGGCCGGCAGCTTGCGCCGGGGGTCCAGCATCCACAGTTGTGCCGCGCGCAGCGCGTCGGGCGGGGCCAGTCCGCCGGCGGTCAGGTGGTGGTGGAAGACGGCCGTCATCACGGCGCTCGGACCGTCCCGCACCGCCCAGCGGGAGCCGACGACGTCGGCGGCGCCGCGCGCCACCAGGGCGGTGGCGAGGGTCATCGCCTCGTCGTGGTGACGCGTGCTCAGATCGGTCTCGCAGGCACTGAGCACCACCAGCGGACCCGCGGTGCCCGGCCGGCGGCCGGACGCGCCGTCGAGGATGCCGGCCACGGTGAGCCGGCCCGCGTCCCGGTCCCCGCCGGGCGGCCGGGCCAGCCACAGCGCCGAGTCGGTGGGACGCGGCGCCGCGAGGGCGTGACAGGAGAGATGGATCACGGACGCCGGCTCCGCGCCGCCGGGCAGCGCGGCGAGGAGTTCCGCGGGCGTGCCCGCGGCGTCCGGCTCCTCGTCGGTGGCGACGAACTCGCCGTAGCGGAGCGCGTCGGGATAGCAGGCGGCACGCAGCGCGGTCGTCTCCACCTCGGCCCACGGCAGGGTCAGTTCCGGGTCGGCGACGAGCACCTGCCGTCCGGCGTCGGCGGGCATCCGGGGCGAGGCGGCGGCGGCCAGGAACTGGGTGCCGGACGCGGCGTAGCTGAGGACGGCCTCCTGGCAGGCGTACCGGTGGCCGCCGTCGCCACGACCGGGGAGGCGTGCGGCGTGCCACGGGACGACACCGAGCCGGTCGCACGGCACCAGCACGATCCTCGGCACCCGGTCCGCCGGCACCCGGTCCGCCGGCCCCCGCGCCCCGCCCGGAACCGCCGGTCCCACGGCGGCCAGCACCGGTTCCATGACCGCCCGCCCGGCCCAGTCGCACAGCTCGTCGAGCGCGGCCTGCCACCGTTCCTCGCAGGCGGCCTGACGCGACGGGCCGGCGTCCGGGTCGGCGAGGGTGCGCGAGCGTTCCGCGGCGGCGTCGAGATAGCGCTCCAGCGGCGCGCTGCCCGGCAGCATCAGGTCCGGCAGGGAGAGCATGGCGGGGTTTGCGCCGGGACGCAGGATCAGCGCGTGTCCGGTGAGCGGGCGGCTCGGGACAGGCATGCCGGGCAGCAGATAGACCAACGCGTCCGTGTCCGTCGCCAAGAGACCGGCGGTCAGCTCGGCCACGTCCGCGGTGCCGACGAACCGCCGTGTCGCCGCGCCTCCTCCGGCGCCGGGGCGGACACCCAGCGCGGCCAGGGCCCTGCGGCGCAGTCCGCTGGGGATCGGCGGCCCACCCGGCGGCGGTGCCGGTGCCTCACCGGGACGCGGGCGCAGCGGATCCGTGAGGACCTGGGCGCGCCACTGCCGGGCCAGTTCGACGTGCCCGGTGGCGGTCAGCAGCTCGGGGATGCTCCGCGACGCGGCGGCGGCCTGGAGCACCAGGGCCCGCCCCTTCTCCAGGTCGGCCACGGCGTCGGCCGGACGGCGGGACCAGCAGGCGGCATACGCGAGCCGGCGCGACAGCACCGCGCCGTTGAGGGCCGCCGACAGACCGTGGTCGGCGCCGATCTGCAGCAGGACGTCGGCGGCCAGTTCGCCCAGCGCCTCACGGGTGACCTCCACGAACGCCCGCAGGTCCTCACCGGTCCGCGGCCCGCCCCGGGCGGCACGCCTCGCGTGGGCCTCGGCCAGCTTCGTCAGCACGTCCACGCGGTGCGCCCTGCCGCGTCCCTCGGCGAGCAGGACGCGGGCACGGGTCAGCTGGGTGATGGCCTCGTCCAGGACCGCCGGGTCCCTGTCGCCGGTCACGACGGTGAAGAGCAGTTGCAGGCCCAGCCGGGCACGCCGGTCGTACTCCTGCGCGTGATAGACCTCGGGTTCCCCGAGCTCCCGGCGGGTCTCGGCGATCGCATGGACCAGCGACTCTCGTACGGCGGCCGGATCGCCCGCCCCGGTCGCCGGGTCTCCCGCCCCGGTCGCCGGATCGCCCGCCCCGCCGGCCGGGAGCGTGGCAGGTCCGGGGGTCCGCCCGGTGTCCGCGAGCAGTCCGTCCAGTTGCGCCAGCCGTCGGCCCAGCTTCTCGCGCAGGTCGCTGTCCTCGGGCAGCGTGGCCAGCCGGCTCCGGAGCTCCTCGGCCACCCGCGGCAGCGCCGCGTGGTCACCGGTGCGCTGCGCGTGGTCCAGCTCGCGCTCGGCGGTGGACAGGGCGAGACGGACCGCGAACGGCGCGTCGGGCGGCAGCGAGGCGTCGCTCTCCAGGGCGTCGCCCAGCGCGCGCACGGCGGCCAGCGACACGTCGGCGTCGTGGAAGCTGCCGTCGAAGAAGGCGGCCTGCGCCACGACGTCCGCCAGCTCCGCCCGCACGGCCAGGACCCACCAGGAGTCATCGGGGCTCGCCTCGAGCGCTTCCCTGAGCAGGACCGAGGCGTCGTCCAGATAGCCGGTGTCACCGGTGCGGTGGGCCAGGAACCGGTCGAAGCAGGCTGCGTAGCGCCGCTCGCGGATGCCGATGTGCGCGACGAAGTCCCGCAGGTGACTGTCGAGATGCGCCAGCAGTCCGGGCTCCGGGGTGACACCCGTCGGCCAGTCGGCGAGGCGGTCACCGTCGTCGTCGGTTTCCACTACGGGCCGTTCCACCGCGGAGAAGTCGACCGACCCAGGCTCCTCGAGTTCCACGACGACCAGCAGATAGGCGTGGAGCCGGGCGACGCGCGCTCGTTCGGGCGTGTCCGGCGGCAGGGCCCGCAGCGCTCGCAGAGAAAGACCGGCGGCGCGGCGGACGCCGGCCGTGCCGGCCGCCGCGCCGGTCGCGGCGAGGCGCAGCAGCGGCCGGGCCCGCGGTTCCAGCTCCAGTTCCTCGTGCGAGTCGTCGCCCGCCGTGCCGGGCCCGGACTGCAGCACGGTGATCAGCCAGACCAGGACGCGGGTGAAGCGGGCGGTGCCGCACGACCCGGCCAGGGCCACCAGGCCCCGGACGGCTTCGAACAGCGCCTCCTCGGGATCCCGGGCGTCCTCGGGGGCATCGGAGCACCGGGCACCGCCGGAGGCGGTCCCTCCCGCCTCGGTGCCCGCCGCGGACGTCTCGGACCGCGCGGGGGCGGACTCCGAGCGGACGGCGAGCATCCGCTCGATGTCGCCCTCGATTCTGGCGTTCACCCGCCGGAGGTCCGCGTTCAGCGGGGCGGCGGCGATACGCCGGACCACCTCCAGCGCCTCGGTGAGATCCCGGTGCAGCGAGGCGGTCAGCACCTGGCCGTCGGCGGCGGCGAGCAACGCGTCCAGAAGGGCGGTACGCGTGCCGTCCGCGCGGGGCAGGGCCCAGGGCGCGAGCAGGAAGACGAGCATCATGCGGGCCTGCACGGCGAGCATGTCGGCCGCCGATCCGGCACCGTCCGTCCACCGCAGCCGCCGCAACGCCTCCTCCCTGTCCGCCGCGTCGGACGACCCGTGCGCGAACCGGCTCAAGCAGCGCGCGCCCCGCAGGATGCCGAGATGCACGAAGACGACGGAGAAGTCGGCCCCCTTCTCCGCCAGCGCCGACTCGATGCGGGCCAGCCGGTCGATCACCGGCCCCAACGCGTCGGCGGACGGCCACCCGCCGCCGACGTCCAGCAGCCGCCGTGCCTCGAGCAGGGCCTCGCCCGCTTCCCGCCGCAGCTTTGCCGCCCCGGCGTCACCGTCGCCCTCCCGGACCTCGTCGGCCATCGTCCCCCCTCAAGCCCGCCGTTCCCACGCTCCGGGACGCCAACGCCCCTCGCCGCCACACTGCCCGTCTCCCCAACCGGCAGGCGACGCACACACCATGAGGCCCCGACACACCTCCGACGGTCGTACGCCTTATCGACGCGCACCGGGTAACGCTGCTACACCTGCACCACCCGAACCACTTGCACCCACCGTTCAAGGAGGAGCATGTGAGAGCCCGTAGCGCGGCCACCCGGACCGCCTCGGCACTTGTCGCCGCCCTCGCTCTGACCGCCGGCCTGGCCGGCCCCGCCGTCGCGGCGCCCGCAGCGGAGGCCCAACCCGCCACCGCGACCGACCCCGTCACCCACGAGGAGAACGACCGCGTCCCCGAGGGCTCGGTGTGGACCCAGCACTACTTCCCGTCCTCGGACCGCTCCGGCACCCAGCTCCACGCCGACGTCCTGCTGCCCGAGAAGATCGCGGGGCGGAAGCACGCGAAGGTCCCCGTCATCCTGTCGATCGGCCCCTACTTCGCACACACCGGGCAGACCGGCCCGGAGGGCTGGACCCACACCGGCCCCTCGTCCCGCTTCCAGGACTTCATCGAGGGCACCGACCTGTTCGACCGGGGCTACGCCTTCGTCATGGTGGACCTGCGCGGCTTCGGCGGCTCCACCGGCTGCCTCGACTGGGGCGGCCCCGGCGAACAGGCCGACGTGAAGGCCGCCGTCGACTGGGCCGCGAAGCAGCCCTGGTCCACCGGCGCCGTGGGCATGTACGGCAAGTCCTACGACGCCGTCACCGGCCTCATCGGCAACAACCTGGACCAGCGCGCCCTCAAGGCCGTCGTCGCCCAGGAACCGCTGTGGGACATGTACCAGTACATCTACTCCAACGGCGTCCCCCGCCCCAACGTGACCGGCACCGCCGACGCCTACAACTCCTTCGCCACCATGCCCCCGATGGCGGACGACGACCCGCGCTACCAGGCCAACGCCCGGTACGAGGAGACGCACCCGGAGTGCCTGACGGAGAACTCGGCCGGCTATCGCATATCCGACCAGCGGGACCCGTACTGGACCTCCCGCGACCTGGCGAAGATGGCCAGGGGCAGCGACACCCCGCTCTTCGTCACCCAGGGCTTCATCGAGAACAACACCAAGCCCGAGGAGATGGAGGAGTACCTCGACAACCACCGGGGGCCCGAGCGCGGCTGGCTCGGCCAGTGGGACCACGTGCGCGGCGGCGACCGCGTCGGCGACGGACGCCTGGCCATGGGCCGTGAAGGCTGGTACGACGAGACGCTGGCCTTCTACGACCAGTACCTCAAGGGCATCAGGCCCACCGTCCGCTACCCGGCCTACGCCGTCGAGGACTCCACCGGCGCCTGGCGCGCCCAGCGCACCTGGCCCGTCACGGAACGGACCGTCACCCTCCCGCTCGGCGGCGGCTCGTACGTGGACGACGGCGGCGCCGCAGCCCGGGCGGCGCTGACGGCCTCCGGCACCCCGGCACCACAGCCGTCCGCGCAGCCGGCCGGACAGTGGGACATGGAGAACGCGCCCGCGACCGAACAGGCCGCGCCGCGCGGACTCACGAGGGAACTGGCGAAGCGTCAGCAGGCCGGTGCCGTCGCGTCCGGCTTCTTCGTCTGGTCGGAACCGCTGCGCAAGTCGGTGCGGGTCACCGGCACCCCGCAGGTCTCGCTGACCGCCAGGGGCGAGGGCAACGTCATGCTCAAGCTGTACGACGTCGCCCCCGACGGCACCGCCGTCATGTTCGACGAACAGGTCTCCCTGGTGGACTCGGGCCGGCTGACCGTCGACCTGAAGGCGACCGACTGGACCCTGGCGGCCGGACACGTCCTGGCCGTGGAGATCGGTACGGTCCGCACCGGCTCGTGGCGTGACACCCCGTCGGGCGAGACCATCCAGGTCAAGGGCGCGAAGCTTCGGCTGGCCCTGGACGACCCGGCCGACGACGTCGCCACCGCCGGCGACCGCTCGCCGTTCCTGGACACGTATCTGCGCCAGTACACGGTGAACCTGCCGGCCGGTCCGGCGACGTTCACGGTGGTCCCGGGCGGCCGTCTCTGACCCGTGCCCGCCCCCGGCGTGCGACGCCGGGGGCGGGCCGGTTCAGGCCCGGCCGCCGGGCCGCTCACCCGGCGGATACCCCGTCGGCAGGTCCACCGGCGTGCCGTACACCCGCATCTCCGCGGCGGCCGCGAACGGCTGCCCGTTGAGCGCGTTCAGCGCCGTGAACCGTACGTACGAGGCCCGGACCCGGTCGAAGGAGACGCGCTGCATCTGCGGCACGTCCTTCAACGTGCCCGTCGCCACCGTCCGCCAGTCGGTGCCGTCGTCCGACACGGCGACCTCGTAGCCGCCGACGCGGCCGTTCTGCCCGCCGCTCTGCCGGTTCAGATAGCCGAAGCCGTCGACGTCGGCCGCACCGCCCAGCTTCAGCGTCACCCGGTGCGGGTAGGGCGCGGGCGTGCCCGAGTAGTCGGTGTGCCAGATGGTGCCCGGGTCGCCGTCGAGGACGTTGGCCACGGGTCCCTCCCCGTCGCCGGAGGAGCCGTTCTCCGAGTCGGCGGTGGCCGTCATCGAGCCGGGGGAGAGCAGGGGCTCGGTGGTCACCGCGGCCCGGGCGTCCGCCGAGACGGTCTTCGTGGCCCCGCCGTGCGCGTAGGTGGCGGTCACCTGCCAGGGGACGGTGGTGCCGGCCGCGCCGGCGGGCGGCGTCAGGAGCCAGGTGGTGCTCACGCTCGCGCCCGGCTCCACGGCCCCGAAGAGGTTGCCGTCCTTCTCCGCGACCTCGGCCTTCCAGCCCTCCGGCAGCCCCCGCAGCGCCAGGCCGACGTTCACGGCGTCGGTGGACTCGTTGTTGGTGAAGGTGGTGACGAACTCGCCCGGCACCCCGGGGCTCAGCTCGGTACCGGCCGGCACACTCACGTTCGCGCACGCGGCCCCGGTCTCCGCCTCGCCCAGGTCGGTCACGGTGAAGTCGTCGACGACGAGGTCCGTGCCGCCGGCGCCGCCGAGCTTGCGCAGTCCGGCCCAGGTGTCCCCGCAGCCCGCGACGATCTCGCGGGAGTACGCCGCCGTGTCCAGGGCGGGCTCCAGGACGTCACGGGTGATGTCACGGGACGAGGTCTTTCCGTCCGCGACCCGGTCCGCGCCGGTCACCCAGGCCCACTGGCCCTCGATGTTGGTCTGGTAGGAGAAGGACACCCGGTACTTGTGGCCCTCCCGGAACGGGACCGTCGCGGGCGTCGTGCGGTACACCAGCCCCGTGTTCTCCGCGTGGGACTTGAGCGAGTGCCGCCCGGCGAGCACGTCGTCGACCGCCTTGCCCTTCAGCGTGCCGGTGTCGTACGGGGAGTAGGTGTTCTTCCAGGCCTTCTGGCTGTACGGCTCGTGCAGGTCGCTGATGCTCGTGCGCGGGTCGGTGACGCCGCCGGCGTCGCCCTTCACGAACGGGCCCCAGCCCGGCTGGTTGCCCTCGAAGTCGTCGTGGGCGACGACGGTGCCGTCCCCGGCGCGGGGGAGCGGTGCGGTGGTGTCCGCCATCACCCGCACGTCGTCCAGCACGACCGGCGCCGTGCCGGCACCGGCGCCGAGCTCCACGGTGACCTTGCCGCCGCGCGGGGCCGTGAACGCGACGGAGGCCCGCTGGGAGTAGGTGTCACGTTTCTCGTCGGAGGCCATCAGATTGCGGGCCGGGGTGATGTCGAAGGAGTTCACGGCAGGCCCTGCGGCACCGAGCACCCGGAGCGCGGTGTCCCGGCGTGCGCCGGGGCCGATCTCGACGTCGGCGCTGAGCGTGTACCGCCCGCCCGGTTCCAGACCGGAGACCCGCTGGGAGATGCCGGCGGTGCCGCCGCCGAGGCGGACGACGTTGTCGCCGTTGCCGGCCCGCGTGACCGTGGCGTCGCCCCGAGGGTTCCAGGCATCCAGGTTCCCGCCGTTGAACCCGGGGTCGGTCAGCCCGGTGAACTCGCCGTAGTCCGCGTCCTTGTGCGGTGCCTTGCCGCCGTTCGGCACCAGGACGTACGGCCGGCCCTTGTCCCCGGTCAGCGTCACCTTGCCGTCCACGGCCTTCACCTGCGCCTCCTTCACCCGGCCCTGGTCGGTGAGCGCGTACAGGGTGAAGTTCTTGTTCCTCGCGAACTGCGCGGTCAGCTCGAAGGTGTGGGTGCCGCCGCCGGCGCTGAAGAAGTACATCTTGTCGGCGTCGCTCGGCGAGGACGTGCCGTCGCCCTTCCGCGCGTCGCCCCACGGCAGCAGATAGGTGTCGCCGTCGAGGACGACCGCGTCACCCATGGAGATCACGCGCCGGCCGTCCTCGGCCCGCACGCGCACGCCGCCGGTGAGCGTCGCCGACCTGCCGCGGTCCCAGTCCGTCACCTGGTAGTGCTGGAGGAACTTGGTGGGCAGGTTGTCCGTCCAGATGTTGCGGTAGAAGGCGTTCCAGTCGTCGTGGCCGGTCCAGCCCTCGAACTCGACGACGCTGGCACCGCCGAGCAGCGGGTCGACGTTCCACACGTCCCGGTCGGAGTTGGCGATGAAGCGGACGATGTCGGAGTTGATGCCCTTGTTGGTGGCGCCGCCGTAGTTCTTGTCGGCCGCCCAGTGCGACCACACCGACGAGCCCTCGAACTTGTACGACCACTCGGAGGCGACCTCGAAGCCCATCTTCCGCAGCCCGTCGGCCAGTCCGTCGGCCAGCCAGCCGCTGGAGTAGTAGGCGTCGATGTAGACGGTCTTGATCTGCGGGGCCTCCTTGCGCAGTCGCGCGAACCGGTCCAGGACGGCGCCGGTGCCGAGGTCCTTGCGCTGGTCGATGTGGTAGGCCTGGTTGAGCCAGTCCCAGCCGTTCGGCTGCCCCGCGACCAGCTCCTCGCTGAAGTTCCTCGCCTGGGCGTAGGCCTCGGTCGCGTTGACGTGCACGGCGAAGTCCGCGTTGTAGTCCGCGCCGGTCCGGGTGAGCCGGTTCAGGTCCTTCAGGCCGCCCGCGCGCACGTTCTCGTTGCCGCCGTAGTCGGGGTGCGCCGAGTCGTGGCCCTCGCTCGCGTAGCCCTTCTCCAGCACCCACTGCCCGAGGTCGTCGGTGGCCATGGAGATGCGCTTGGTGTTGTCCAGCGTCTTCAGGAACGGATTGGTGGCCTGGCTCGCGAAGTTGAACGGGATGCGCTGGACGACGCGCTCGGGCACCCGGTCCGCGCCCGGCGGACGGCTCATGTGCGCGCGGTGGGCGATGGCGCCGTCCTGCCAGTCGACCGTGCCGTCGCCGTTGGCGTCGGCGGCGAGGACCACGGTCGCCCGGGGCAACTCGTAGGTGGCGACCCGCGGGTCGGTGGCGCCCTGTGGGTGGTGGGTGTAGGTGCCGACGGACAGTTCCGCCCGTCGCCCGCCGTCACCGGTGTCGACGATGCGGGACTGGAGACGGGTGTTCCAGTTGGTGTTGTCGTTCTGCGGCGAGTCCTCGGTGGCGTTGGTGACGATGCCGGCCGACAGCTGATCGTTGCCGACGAACGCGTACGGGGTGCCGACGGGCTCCTTGTCCGGAGCCGTGCCGGCGGTGATCGGGAGGAACCGGTCGGCGGTCGTCGTCGAGTCGGTGGAGATCTTCGTCCGGGCGAGGTTGGCCCCCGGGTCGGAGGAGTCGACGGAGACGAGGGACTGGCCGGGGATCGAGAGGGTCCGCACGGCGGAGGCGGCTTCGCCGGAGATCCGCTCCACGGCGAAGACGACCGTGGTGTCCGCGGTCACCGTGATGGTGGAGGTGATGGTGAGGCCGGGCAGGTCCGCGAAGGTGGAGGTGTAGGTGGCCTTGGCCTCCTCCGCCTTCATGGTGGTCGTCGCCCGGTGCGGGGTGCCGTTGACGGTGAAGGTGTCCAGGACCGATGCCCGGCCGTCGAGAGTGCGGGTGCCCAGCCGGTAGGAGACGACCTGCGGGAACTCCTCGGCCACCGTGACGGTCAGCCCGCCCCGGCTCAGCTGCACCGGCGTGGCGGCCGTGGGCGAGGGGACGGACAGGGCCCGGGGCAGCGCGGCGCCGGCGGGTACGGCCGCGGCCGACAGCATGCCCAGGCACAGACCCAGGGCCGCGGCCACGGCGGCGGGGCGGGGGCCGCGTCTGCCCCCGGGCGAGCGGGGCGACGGGGACGTCATGTTTTCCACCTGGTACTTCCTCCTCGGATCGGGTGAGGGACGGGAGACGGCGGTGAGATCGTGACGGTGGCCGTCGAGGGACGACGGCCGCCCGGGGGTGGGCCAGAAGGCCGGGGGTGGGCCGGCCGGACGTGGCCGGAAGGCCGGACGTGGCTCAGAAGGTCTCGACGTACTCCTCGGCGGGCCCCAGCTCGGGCCCCTCGCACAGCTCCACGCGCTCGCCCAGCCGCTCCAGCTCCAGCAGGGTGACGGTGTTGTCGCCCGGTACGAGCAGGGGCGCGGGCACGTAGAGCGTGTGCTGGGGGCCGACCTCCCAGTAGCGGCCCAGCAGGGTGCCGTTGACCCATGCGAAGCCCTTGACGGAACCGGGGAACGCGAGGAACGTGTCGGCGGGTTCGGCGACCCGGAACCGTGCCGTGGCGAACCCGGCGGAGCCGTCGGGTCCTGCGGCCGACACGGCGCGCGCGAGGTCTTGCGGCGTCCAGGTGTCGAGCGGCAGGCGGTGCATGGTCCAGCCGTGCACGAGCCGCCGGCCGACCGAGACGCCGCCGAGGATGCCCTTGTGCCCGCCGAGCAGCGGACCGTAGTTCACGCGCCCCTGGTTCTCCACCAGCAGCTCGAGGAGCACACGCTCGCCCCGGCCGTGGACCTCCAGCGAGGAGGTCTCGCGGTCGAGGACGCCGAGCGGCGCGCCGTCCAGGAAGACCTGGGCGCGGTCGTGGAGGCCCGTGACCGTGAGGCTGTGGCTGCCGCGCGGCAGGAGCGGTTCGGCGCGGTAGAGGACGAGACCGGACGCCTGCTCCAGCTCCTCGAAGCTCAGAGGGTGCGGCGAGGCCACCGGCTCGGACACTGCGCGCAACGCCTCCAGCAGCGGGGCCTCGGCTCGTACCGGGACCGTACGGGCGGCCAGCAGTGCCGGCTCGGGCGGCAGCGGGCGGGCAGGAGCCCCGGTGACGGCGAGCAGCCGCTCGCGGAACGCGTGGAACTTCGGCGTCGTGGCGCCGTGTTCGGCGATCGGAGCGTCGGAGTCGTAGCTGGTCACCGTCGGCTGGATCACGCCGTCGTCGTGGTTGGCGCCGGCCCACAGGCCGAAGTTCGTGCCACCGTGCGCCATGTAGAGGCTGACGGAGCCGGCTGCGTCCAGGATGTCGTCGAGCGTCCGCGCCGCGCTCTCGACGGACCGCACGTGGTGCTTCTCGCCCCAGTGGTCGAACCAGCCGTTCCAGAACTCGGCGCACACGAACGGCTCGTCGCGGCGGCGTGCGCGCAACAGAGCGGCCGCGTCACGGGCGTGCGAGCCGAACGTCGCGGCCGCCAGGTGCCCCGGCAGGGCACCGCCGTCCTGCATCAACTCGGTGGGACCGTCCGCCGTGTAGAGCAGTTCCGTGACGCCGCGCTCCACGAGGGCGTCCCGCACCCACCGGACGTAGTCCCGGTCGTCGCCGTAACTGCCGTACTCGTTCTCGATCTGGACGGCGACCACCGGACCGCCCCGGCCCGCCTGCAACGCGGCGAGGCGCGGGATCAGCTCGTCGAACCAGCGTCCCACCTCCGCCAGATAGGGCGGGTGGGAACAGCGCAGCCGCATGCCCGGCCGTCCGGTCAGCCACACCGGCAGCCCGCCGTTGTCCCACTCGGCGCAGATGTACGGGCCCGGCCGCACGATCACGTCCAGGCCGGTCTCCTGGGCGGTCCGCACGAAGCGCTCGACGTCGTGACCGCCGGTGAAGCGGTACCGGCCCGGCCGGGGCTCGTGGAAGTTCCAGGGGACGTAGGTGTCCACGGTGTTGAGCCCCATGGCCGCGAGCCGCTCCAGCCGGTCCGCCCACTGGGCGGGGTGGACGCGGAAGTAGTGCAGCGAGCCGGAGAGCACACGGTGCGGGCGCCCGGCGCGCAGGAGCGTCCCGCGCGGATGGGTCAGGACGGGCCCCGGCACGGACGAGGAACCCCCGGCGGGCCTGCCGCCTGCCCCGTCGTCCGCGGCCCGGCCCTCGACGGGACCCGATGTTATCGATGACACCTTGCTCTCCCTCTCGGCCTCGACAGGCGCGCTGGCGGGAACTATGACAGACGTTGTTATCGATGCCAATAGAGCGGGTGTGGATAGACTGCGCCCGACAGCGGTACCTGCGGCGACGCGGCCTCGAGCCGCGGTTCTCCTGGAGAAGCGGACGATGGCATCGGAAACACCGGAAGCCGGTGAGGCACCGGCACGCAGACGTGCGGCGGGCGACGGCGCCGCCCGGCAGCCCGGCATGACCGATGTGGCCCGGCTCGCCGGCGTCTCCGCGCAGACGGTGTCCCGGACGCTGGCCGGGCACCCCAACGTCAAGGAGAGGACCCGCGCCAAGGTGCTCGCGGCCGTCGAGCAGCTCGGCTACCGCAAGAACAACGCGGCCCGCGTGCTGTCCTCGGGGCGCAGCCGGACCATCGGCGTCGTGACCCTGCAGACCAACTTCTACTCGCGCACGAACCTGACGTTCGGCATCGAGACCGCAGCGCGCGGGGCCGGCTACGCGGTCAGCACCGCCACCACCGCGTCCCTGGACACGGCCGCCATCGAGGAAGCCCTGTCCCGGCTGGCGGAACAGGGTGTCGAAGGGGTCATCCTCTCCGTGCCGCTGGTCCACGTCAGTCCGCGCATCGAGCAGCTCACCGGCGCCGTGCCGACCGTCACCGTCGACGGTTCACGGACCCCGGCGACCGAGGTCGTCGCCGTCGACCAGACCCTCGCGGCCCGCCTGGCCACCCGGCACCTGATCGAGCTGGGACACCGCAGCGTGTGGCACGTGGCCGGGCCGAAGGAGTGGCTCGACGCCGCCAGCCGCTCGGCCGGCTGGCGCGACACCCTGGAGTCCGCCGGCCTGACCGCGCCCCCGGTGCTGGAGGGGGACTGGACGCCCGAGTCCGGCTACCGCAACGGGCTGATCCTCGGCAAGATCCCCGACGTCACCGCCGTGTTCGTGGCCAGCGACGAGATGGCCTTCGGCGTCATCCGGGCCCTGCACGAGCTCGGCAGGAGGGTCCCCGAGGACATCTCCGTCGTCGGCGTGGACGACATCGCGCTCGCCGAGTACTGCTCACCCTCGCTGACCACGGTCGCCCAGCCGTTCACGGAGATGGGCGCGCTGGCTGTCGCCCACCTGCTGCGCCACATCACCGACCCGTACGCCGCACCCGAACCGGCGTCCGTCGAGCCGGCGCTGATCGTCCGCGCCAGCACGGCCCCGCCGCCCGGGACCCGGCGGTGACGGGGCATGAGGGGCAAGGGACGAGGGGCCCGTGCGGAGGTGGCCGGTCCGGGCGGAGCCGGGCCGGCCACCGAGGTCCGCGGGGCGTTACCTCTCCAGCACGGTCGTCCGCGTCAGCGGCAGGTGCACCGTCTCCCGGAAGGAGAACAGCACCACCAGGGCCGACACGGCCGCCAGTCCCATCAGATAGAAACCGGGTGCGAGCGGCGTGCCCGCCAGGGAGACCAGCCCGGTCGCGACGAACGGCGCCGTCCCCCCGAACAGCACGTACGCGGCGGTGTAACCGATGGCGGAACCGCTCGCCCGCAGCTGGCCCGGGAACATCTCGACCATCGCCGGCACATTGGCCGTACCGATCACCGACACCAGCACGGCGAGGACCATAGCGCCCGCCATCGCCCCCGCCAGGCCCGTGCCGATCAGCCAGAATGCGGGCAGCGTCGCCACGGCGAAACCGCCGCACGCCACCAGCAGCATCGGTTTGCGGCCGTACCGGTCGGCGGCCGCCGCCATCAGCGGACAGGCCGCGCTGTAGGCGAGCATGGCCAGCACACTGGTCAGCATGGCCTGCGCCTTGGTGTAGCCGACCTCCTCCGACATGTACGCGATCAGATAGCTGCTCATGAGGTAGTACCCGACGGCGTTGGTGATGCTGTAGCCGAACAGCGTCAGCACCTGCCTGCGGCACCGCTTCCACGCCTCGCGCAGCGGCGCCTCCTGCACCGCGTCCCGCTTCTCCATCGCCCGGAAGACCGGGGTGTCGTCGATCCGGCTGCGCAGATACAGACCGATCAGCCCGAGCGGACCGGCCAGCAGGAACGGGATGCGCCAGCCCCAGCTGTTCAGCGCCGCCTCGTCCAGCGACGAGGTGATCACCAGGCCGGTCAGCGCACCGGCGACGGACGCGAGTCGGCCCAGGTGGCGAGCAGCGCCGCCGTCTTGTCGTACTGCGGGAAGAACAGTCCGGCGATCGTGGCGGACATGATGGCGTAGGCGCCGGAGTCGAACCACTCGACGAAGTTGCCGACGGCCGTCGCCGTGGCGACCTTGCGCCGCACCACGGACACGTCGGGGGTCCCTTCGGCGGCGGTACGACCACATGCTGACCATCTGCCGCGACGAGGGCTTCCTGCCCGGCTCCATCCGGCACGCGCGCAACCCGAACTTCGTCCACGGGCTGGTGCTCGCCGGCCGCGGCATCCACCTCAACGAGGCCCCGGCCACCCCCCTCACCGACGGACTGGTGTGGCGGCCCCTGGAAGGGGCGGCGCTGGCCTGGCAGACCTCGGTGGTGTGGGTGCCGAGCCGTCACAACCGGGCGATCGCCGCCTTCACCGAGGCGGTCTCGGAGGGCCTCGCCGAGGGCGGGCACCGCATCGCCGGGACGGGCGCTCCGGGCTGACGGGGGAGTGGCCCCGGGAGTGCCCTGTCAGCGCCCCGTCCCGTCCGCCCCGCCGTCGACGGGGACGTCCAGGCGGCCGGCCACGGTGGTGAGGGCCGTGCCCAGGGGGAGGGCGACGCGAGTGAGGGCGTGCCGGTCGCCGCGGGTCGGGTCCCGGTTGACGATCAGCACCGGCTTGCCGGCCTCCGCCGCCTGACGGACGAAGCGGAGCCCGGACATCACCGTCAGCGAGGAGCCGAGGACCAGCAGCGAGGCCGCCTCGCGGACCAGCCGGCGGCAGTGCTCGACGCGCTGCGGCGGGACCGCCTCGCCGAAGAAGACCACGTCCGGTTTGAGGATGCCGCCGCAGACCGCGCAGGGCACCACGCGGAAGTCCCCGACCTGGTCGTCGGTGAGGTCGGCGTCGCCGTCCGGATTGATGCCGGCGGCCACCGGCGCGAAGCCCGCGTTGGCCTCGGCCAGCCGCCGGGCGAGCTCCCGGCGCGGGCTGAAGGCCCCGCAGGAGAGACAGACGACCCGGGCCAGGCTGCCGTGGAGTTCCACGACGTCCTCGCTCCCGGCGGCCTGGTGCAGGCCGTCGACGTTCTGCGTGATCACCCCGGAGAGCAGCCCGTGCCGTTCGAACGCGGCCACGGCCCGGTGCCCGGCGTTCGGCAGCGCCCGGCCGAAGGTGCGCCAGCCGAGGTGGCTGCGCGCCCAGTACCGGCGCCGGGCCCGGGCGGAGCCGGTGAAGTCCTGGTAGGTCATCGGCGTGTGCCGGCTCAGACTCCCGCCCTCGCCCCGGTAGTCCGGGATGCCCGACTCCGTGGAGATGCCCGCCCCGCTGAGCACCAGCACGCCGCCGGCTCTCAGCGCCTCGGCGACCGGCTCCGGGTCCAGGGTGCCCGGCGGCAGGTCCTCGGCCGGGGTCCAGCTCAGGGTGGGACGCATGCGCATGCCGCAAGGGTACGGAAAGCGCTGTGCCCCCGGGTGGCCTCGGCCGTAGGGTTCCCGCATGGCGGAAGGGAACGGGGAGAGCGAGGGGAACGCCGCGGCGGTACGGGCGGCCGTCGAGCGGGAGACTCGGCTGCTCGATCCCGAGGTGCGGGCCTGTCCGGAACGGGTCCTGGAGCTGCTCGACCCGGAGTTCACCGAGATCGGGGCCTCCGGGCGCCGGTGGGACGCGCGGTCGATCCTCACCGTGACGAGCGGCGGTTCGGTGTCCCCGGACTCCCCGGTCGAGGTCAGCGAGATGTCCGGGACCGTCCTCGCGCCGGGCGTCGTCCACCTGACGTACGTCGCCGACAACCAGGGCCGCCGGGTCCGGCGCAGCTCGCTGTGGCGGCTGACGGAGTCGGGCTGGCGACTGTACTTCCACCAGGGCACGCCGAGCGGCTGCTAGGCCCTGTCGCCCGGGCCCTCACGGCGGGACCGCGGGAACTCGCCCGTTCCCTCGCGCGATACCGTGGGGACCTGATCATTCCGATGTGAGATCCGGCGGCGGTGCCGCCACGGGGAGAAGTGAGCAACGCATGGCCATGGTGGGCCTGTTCTGGATCGCCGAGGGCGACGTGTACGTGGGCGCGAAGCCGTCGGGCCTGGCCCCCGGGGTCCGTCTGACCCCCGAGGGCGTGGTGGCGCTCGGCGACCGGCAGTCCGGCGTCCACCTGTGGGAGGACGTGCATGCCCTGACGATGACCGACGTCCCCGTGAAGTCCCTCGTGCGGCAGGCCGGCGTCCTCAAGGACCTCGCCGTGACGATGGTGGTGAACCTGGCCATGCCCATGGAACGGGCGGACGAGGCCCCGCCGCTGATGACGCTGCGCGTCACCTCGCCCGGCACCGAGCACGAGCTGTCGGTCTACGCGGCCGCGGCCGTGGGCTACTCGCCGACGGAGGTCGAGCTCTCCCGCGCCCTGCTGGCCCGCCTCACCGAGGGCGCCGCGACGATGACGACCACCCTGACGGCGATGTCCGAGTGGGGCCGTGCCTCGGAGGGCGAGACCCCGCGGGGCGCGGAGCGGGAGCGGCTGCTGCGGAGTTGGCTGGGTTAGGGCGGACACGCCCCGGCCCCGCGGGGCCCGCGGCATCAGCTCAGCGCCGTGGACAGGTTCACCCACTCGTACAGCAGGAAGATCGCGCACGCCGCCATGATCAGCAGCCAGACCACCATGACCGTCGTGTCCTTGCCGGGCTGCGGTGCGGAGGCGGTGGCCTTCTCCGGCTGCTGCGCGGAGTAGTACACGAGGACCGTGTCGCCCGCGACGCGGTCACGTGGTCCCTGGGTCTCCTTGAAGCGGACCGCCCGGCCGTCCCGGGTGGTGTAGTCGTACTCGTGCCACTGCACGCGCCGGGCCACGTTGTTGACCATCTGGACCGTGGTCCAGGCGCGCACCACCCGCGCCTGCGCGCTCAGTCCGCTCTCCCAGGCCTCGCGCCGCTGCCGGGTCCGGCGGACCAGCGCGACCGACCCCCAGACGAGACAGGTCAGCAGAGCCACCATGGTGATGTGGAACAGGCCGGTCATGGCGCTGGGTACCCCCGTACTCGTCGTCGGACGTCGCGTCCGCCGGGCAGCCGTAGCCGACGGCCGTGCCGGCGCACGCGGACCCTACCCGAGCGGTGTGCGGCCCCGGACGCCGCCCCCGTGCCCGTACCGGCGGCCGGGTCCGTCGCCTAACCTCGTGCGTGGGCGCGCCGCACGGCCCGTGCGGGCGCAGCGAGGAGGGGATCGTGCTCGGAAGGAACACCTGGTTGTTCGCGGGCGCGTTGGCGGTGGCCTGCCTGCTGATCGTCGGCCGCGGCGAACCGGACGACGGCCCCGTCGCCGGGGCACAGCGTGCGGGCGCCGTCAAGGACGTCGTCCCGAACCGGGTGATGACCTGGAACATCTGCAACCCCTGCGACGAGAGCAACGCCGGCCGGGCGGCGGAGATCGCCGCGTACGCGCCGCAGGTCATCGGGCTGCAGGAGGCGTGCGTACGGGACGTCGAGAGCATCCGGGACCATCTGGAGGCCGTCCACGGGCTGGTCTACCACGTCGAGTACGGGTCGGTGCTGCGCAACCGGGGACGCTGCGGAGGGTGGCCGTGGAACCCGGGGGCCTTCGGCCAGGCGCTCCTGTCGGCGGCACCGATGACGGACCGCGTCAGCGTGGAGTATCCCGACGGAGGATCCGAGGACCGCGGGTACCTGGCCGTCACCACCACGGTGGGCGGCCGGTCCGTCCGGGTCTTCGACACGCATCTCGCCCAACGGCGTCAGGAGGAGGTCCGGGCGGACCAGACCCGCGTACTCGCCGCGGCCGTCGCCCGCTACGACCACGCCCTCGTGCTCGGCGACTTCAACGCCGTGCCCGACGCCCCCGAACTCGGCCCGCTCTGGAAGCTGGCCGAGGACGCGGACCCCGGGTGCCGGCCGTCCTCCGGCGGCACCTGCGAGCCGACCACCGACTGGGAGAGCAAGTTCGACTACGTCTTCCTGCGCGGCCTCACCCCGGCCGGCCACCACGTGCACCCCACCCCGTACTCGGACCACCACCTGACGGGCGCCGACGTGGGAGCGCCGTCGTCACCCGGCGGCGCGGCCACGGGGTGACGACGTCCGAGGTGATCTACGGGAGGAGAGGGGAGTCCGCGGCCGCCCGTTCACCGGCCGGGCGCCTGCGCCCCGCGGACGTGGTGAGCGACGGCGGCTCCCAGGCGCCGTCGGCCCGGTAGAGATCGGTGCCGGGCGCCACGATCTCGTCGATCCGGTCGAGCACCGCGTCGTCGAGCACCAGGTCGGCCCCCCTGAGCAGCGCGGTGAGCTGCCCCATGGTGCGCGGCCCGGTGATCACCGAGGTGACGGCGGGGTGGACCAGTACGAAGGCGACGGCCAGCTCAGGCAGCGTGCAGCCCGCCTCCTCGGCCAGGGCGACGAACTGCTCGACGGCCGCCAGCTTCGCCGCGTTGCCCGGCACGGCGGGGTCGAAGCGGTGCGGGGTGAGCCCCGGCCGGCCGGTGGTGAGGTCGACGGGCCGGCCCTCGCGGTAGGCGCCGGACAGGAATCCCGAGGCCAGCGGTGACCAGGTCAGCACGCCCATGCCCAGGCGCTGCGCGGTGGGCAGCACGGACCGTTCGACGCCGCGCGCCAGCAGCGAGTACGGCGGCTGTTCCGTGCGCATCCGCATCAGTCCGCGCCGTTCCGCCACGTGGTGCGCTTCCACGAGGTCCTCCGCGGGGAACGTGGAGCAGCCGAACGTCCGGATCTTGCCCGCCCTCACCAGGTCACCGAGGACGGACAGCGTCTCCTCGATGTCGGTGGTGTGGTCGGGGCGGTGCACCTGGTACAGGTCGATCCAGTCCGTGTCCAGGCGCCGCAGACTGTCCTCGACGGCCTTGAGGATCCAGCGCCTCGAGTTGCCGCCGCGGTTGCGTCCCTCCGTCAGCGGAAAGTGGACCTTGGTGGCGAGCACGACGTCGTCACGCCGGCCCTTGAGCGCCTTGCCGACGATCTCCTCGCACTCACCGGCCGAGTACATGTCGGCGGTGTCCACGAAGTTGACGCCCGCGTCGAGCGCGGCGTGGATGATGCGCGCGGCGTCCTCGTGGTCGGGGTTGCCGACGGCGCCGAACATCATCGTGCCGAGGCAGTGGGTGCTGACCTCGATGCCGGTCCTGCCGAGGGTGCGATAGCGCATACCGGTGCTCCGTGTGATGGGTGGGGCGGGTTGGAGGGCGTCACTGTAGGACTTGAAGTGCACTCGACAGCAAGGGAAGCCGACCGCGGAGGGAAGCCGCCCGCGGACGGGACCGCCTGCGGACGGGACCGCCTGCGGACGGGACCGCCTGCGGACGGGACCGCCTGCGGACGGGACCGCCTGAGGAGGGACCGGACCGGCCGCCACCGGGGTACGGAACGGGCGGCCCGGGTACCCGGTACGTCCGGGCCGTCGGACAGCCGCACGGGAGATGACAGCCATGGCGTCCGAAACCGCGAAGGTGCCCTCGCACCACGCCACCCTGCACGGCGATCTCAGCGTCCCCGCCGGTGCGCGGGGCGTGGTCCTGTTCGCGCACGGCAGCGGCAGCTCACGGCACAGTCCCCGTAATCGCGCGGTCGCCGCCGGTCTGCGCGCGGCGGGGTTCGGGACGCTGCTGCTGGACCTGCTGACCGAGGACGAGGAGCGCGAGGACGAGGTCACGGCCTGGCTCCGCTTCGACATCCCGCTGCTGGCCCGGCGCCTGGTGGACGCCGTGGACTGGCTGGGGCGACGGCCGGACACGGCCGCTTCGCCCGTGGGACTGTTCGGGGCCAGCACGGGAGCGGCGGCCGCCCTGATCGCGGCCGCGGAGCGGCCCCGGTCGGTGTACGCGGTGGTGTCCCGGGGCGGCAGGCCGGACCTGGCGGGCGATGCCCTCCCCCTGGTCGCCGCGCCGGTCCTGCTCGTGGTCGGAGGCGGTGACGAGACGGTCCTCGGGCTCAACCGTGAGGCCGCCCGGCGGCTCGCTCCGTCCCACCGGATCCACGTCGTCCCCGGGGCCACCCATCTCTTCCCCGAGCCCGGCGCCCTGGAAGAGGTCACCGAGGTCGCCGCCGCCTGGTTCCGCGACCACCTGAACGCAGGATCGGACGGCGACCGCTCCGGCTGACACCGCGTCCGGCCGGAGCGCGCCGGCCGTTCCCTTCCACCGGAGGAGAGAGAGGCAGGCGACAGATCATGCGATTCCCCGACCGCCGGGTGGCCGGCCAGGAACTCGCGCTGCGGCTCGTGGAGTGGGCGTCCGAGGGCGAGCTGCCCCGTCCCGTCGTCCTCGCGCTGCCCCGCGGCGGCGTGCCGGTGGCGGCCGAGGTCGCCCGGGCCCTCGAGGCGCCCCTGGACGTGCTCGTGGTCCGGAAGATCGGCCTCCCAGGCAGCCCGGAGACCGGCATCGGCGCGGTCGTGGGAGACGACCCGCCCCTGTTCGACCAGCGGGCCCTGACCGTGTTCGGCCTCACCGAGGACCGCCTCGACCAGGACGTCGCCCGGGAGCGAGCGGAACTGCGACGCCGCACCCTGCGCTACCGGGGCGACCGGCCCGCACCTGACGTCGCGGACCGCACCGTGGTCCTCGTCGACGACGGTCTGGCCACCGGAGCCACCGCCCGCGCCGCCCTGCGCCACCTGCGGCGGCTGAACCCGGCCCGGCTGATCCTCGCCGTGCCCGTGGGCGCCCCCGAGACCGCGGCCGGGATGCGCGCGGAGGCAGACGACGTCGTCTGCCTGCGACAGCCGCGCGACTTCCACGCCGTCGGCCTCTGGTACGACGACTTCGAGCAGGTGGGCGACGACGAGGTCGTCGGGATCCTGACCGCGCACAGGGCGATCTCGGCCCCCGGCACGTACTCCTGACCTCCTCCTGCGATGCCGGTGACGGCCCGGTGGCGCACACTCGGTGAAAGGGATCTGTCCGCACGGAGCGTCACGAGGTCCGCATGCTCGATGTGCCGTTCTGGCTCTGGGCGGCGTTCGCCGCCACGGTGGTCGTGTCGCTCACGGTCGACCTGCTGGCCCACCGCCGGGCCCACGTCATCGGCTTCAGGGAGGCGGCGGCGTGGAGCGGACTGTGGGTGGGGCTCGCACTCGTCTTCGGCGCGGTCGTCCTCCTCGTCCTCGGCGGGACGGCCGGCACCGAGTACACCACTGCGTGGCTGCTGGAGAAGAGCCTGTCGGTCGACAACCTCTTCGTGTTCGCCCTGATCTTCGCCTACTTCAAGGTGCCCCGCGCCTACCAGCACCGCGTCCTGTTCTTCGGCGTCATCGGCGCCCTGGTGTTCCGCGGCGTCTTCCTGGCCGCCGGCGTGGCGGTGGTCAACCGCTTCACGGCCGTCCTGTTCGCCTTCGCCGCCGTTCTCTTCTACAGCACGTACAAGATCCTCAAGGGTGAGGACGAGAGCTTCGACCCGGGCAGGAGTTTCGCCGTCCGGCTGCTGCGCAAGATCGTGCCGGTGCGGGACGAGTACGCGGGCGCCAAGTTCTTCGTCAGGGAGGCCGGCAAGCGCGTGGCCACGCCTCTGCTGGCCGTGGTCGCCGCGATCGAGGCGGCCGACCTGATCTTCGCCGTGGACAGCGTCCCGGCGGTGCTGGCGGTCAGCGACGACGCCTTCATCGTCTACACGAGCAACGCCTTCGCCATCCTGGGGCTGCGCGCCCTGTACTTCATGCTGTCGGGGCTGCTGGACCGTTTCCACTACCTGAGCACGGGCCTGGCCGTCATCCTCGCCTTCATCGGGGTCAAGCTCGTCCTCCAGGCGTCCCACAAGATCTTCAGCACCTCCGTGCCGGAGATCCCCTCTCCCGTGAGCCTGGCCGTGATCGTCGTGGTGCTGGCGGCCTCCGTCTTCCTGAGTCTGCGCCGCCCGGCCGAGAAGACCGGCCAGGAGGGCGACGGACCACGAGAGCCATAGGTGTAGTGCACAACCGAACATACCGGAGAAGAGTGGAACAAAAGCCTATTCAGGGCTTTGCTTTCGCTTTACCGTGGAGGTATGAGCAGCCACACAGACAGTCAGACAGGCGCGACCAAGCCGCCGGCCGAGCAGATCTGTCCGGTGTGCCACCACTCCGTTCCGCCTGAGATCAGACGGCACAAGAGCCTCGGGATCTACGTCCCCCGCTGGTACCCGGGTCAGTGCCGCAACCCCGACTGCACCGCAGTGGTCCCCGCCCCCGCTCCCGCCCGGTCCGCTCGGCGGTGACGCACCGGGGTCGGCTGCCACCGCGGGGCACGCATGTTGTGCGACGAGCACTGGCTCCACGGCGTAGCCGCCACCGACGGCATGCTCCTGGCCTGGAACGGCGACATGTGAGCCAGGCTGAGGGTGAACGGGCCGCTGCAACTGGTTCCCGCCACCACCCACTCGCATGGGAACGAGGCACGGGCAAGCCGTCGTTGAGGCGACCACGTGGTCATCGGCGGGCCACTGCCACCAGGTGCTTGGCATGCTGGTCGTACGGTGCGCCTGAGAAGTCCCCGTGCAGCGAGACATGCGAGAAGCCCACCGATCGCAGCATGTCGGTGATCTCCTGCCCGGAGTAGAGCCACGACGTGTAGGGGTAGTCCTGGCGTCGGCCGTCGCTCACCACGATCCATCGGCCGCGGATCCGGCGCCAGTCGTCGACGACGGCACGCTCCTCCAGGAAGAGCATGCCGTCCCGCTCCAGCCAGACACGTCCGTCGTTCGTGCGGGCCGGAAATGTTTCCCGGGACCTGACATGCAGGAGGAAGGCGCCACCCTCGCGCAGCGAGGAGTATGCCTGCCCGAGCAGGCGGACGTTGTCCGCCTGCTCCGTGAAATACCCGAAGGACGACCAGAGGTTGAGTACCACGTCTGCGGCCGGGTCGGCCCGGTACTCACGTGCGTCGGCCTGGACGAACTCGGCCGTGACCCCCTCGGCCAGCGCTCGCGCCCGGGCGCTGTCGAGGTAGCTCCCGGTACTGTCCACTCCCGTCACCCGGTGGCCGAGGCGCGCCAGCGGAACCGCGTGGCGCCCAGGGCCGCAGCACAGGTCCACGATCCGGGCCGGAGTCGAGAGGGAGAGCAGTGCGGCGATCTGTGCCGCCTCGCGCTGACCGCGGTGGATGCGGTCCTCGTCGAACATGAAATCGTGCAGGCCCGTCCAGAACTGTTCCCGGACGGACCACTCGCCGTCGGTCTCGGTCGACATGGTCTCTCCTAACCCCGGTTCCCGTTGCGGGACCGGACGTCGGTGGGTGTGCCGGCGCGACATCGCGGACGGCGCCGTGCTGTGGGAACCTCCCCGCGGCGGAATCGAGGAGGGGGAAAGAGCTGCCTGCCTTTCGGTGGGCCTGGGTAGGGCACAGTCCTCTGCCTTCACGGCGACGGCGAGTCACGGACGCCGGCCGGCCACTGTGCAACCGCGCCGTGCCGGTGGTGCAACGCCAGCACGCTCCGTTTGGGCACGAAGGTGCGCTGTGCGCCGGTTCCACGGTGCCGAGCGAGAAGTCGAACGCCTTGCCGAAAGGCCTCCGATGGCAGTTGCCGGACGCCATGGCCTGCCGGACGCCGTCGCCCACGTCGGCGACCACCTTCCATCTGGGTTCCTCCGCACGCTGTCGCGAATGGCATGACCCGGCTGAGACGACCGAAGAAGAACGGGTCGTTGGCCAGTACCGGGGGTGACGTCCAGCCCCAAGCCGTCCAGCCAACTCGCCGCCTCGTTCAGTATGTCGTCGCGCCAACGCTCCGCCGCATCCGCGGCACCGAGGTACACGATCCCGTACATGCCGAAGGGCCGGAAACCCCAGCTGCTACGAGGTCGGTATCAGGTGCAATAGTGCCCTCTTTCTCCGGTAGTAGGCTTTTCAGTGTGATGGTGAGAGTCTCGTCCCAGAATTGTTGTCCATTTGGCCGTCTCTGTGTCCTAAATTGGGCAACATGCCGGATTCCCGCTATGCGGGCCACCGTCGATCACTCATCCTATTGCGCCGCGGTGTCGATGTGGCGAGATATGCCCGCGACGCCCTTACGGCTGCTGCCGCCTGCGCCCTCCATGGTCACGCCTTACGTGCGACGATCTTGGCTAATTGGGTAAATTAGCCGGCAAACGCGCTATGAGTTGATTTATTCCCTAAATTGGCTGCAAGGGAGTGGGGTGCCGGGTGGGCCTCGAAAACCCTTGCTCGAAGGGAAGCGGAAAAAGAGAGTCACAGGGCTTCGTCGCCTACATTGCATGCAAATCCGATGCAGCAATCGGCCCGGCTGTTCGGTCGTGCCGCTGTGACTCCAGGGACCCCCCTTGTGGGAGAGCGTGCAATGCTCAAGTTCATTCGTCGAAGATCGCACAACGGGTTCATGCCAGTGAATTCCCATCGAGCCCACAGTGGACGGTGTCGAGCTGGAAGCGGCAGACCGTCAGCGGGCTGCTCGACACGGGAATCCTGTTGTGATGGATGGCGGGATCTTTGCGGTGAGCGCGGTGCTGTTGGCCGCAGTGCAGGTTCGGCACGTACCGATCGCACGTCATCCGATGCTCTCCGACCTCAAAGAGGGCCGGATCGAGGTGCGTAGCCGTGACTGGTACTGGTCGAGCCCGATCCCACCGCCGTCTGGAATCGTGCAGCGGCGGTTCCGATGACGCTGGGTCCATCCATCGCGGTCCGGCGAGGCAGTTCAGGTAGCTGTGCTGCCGACCGGTGCGATCGGCCGCCAGCTCGGTTCGCTGTTGGCTGGTCGCGTAGGCAGCCGTCGGTGACACACGGCAGTCTGCTCGAGTTGTGACCCGGAAGTGTGGCCTCCGCCACAGCCAGGACGATCTTGCCCTGCTGAGATCACCGGATGCTCGGTTTCCTCATCCGTCTCCTGCCCTTCTGGGTCCGGGAGCCCCTGCTCATCGTGGTCGGATCCGTCTTCGGCGCGCGCATCATGTACCTCGCCGTCCGCGACGGCGAGTGGGTGCCGGCCGGGATCGGCACGGTGTTCCTGGTGTTCACCGCGGTGCGCGTCCACACGGTGGTCAAGGCCCTGAGGGAACGCCGGAACCCGAGCCCGCCGGCCGCCGAGGACGGGACGGCGGCCCAGGCGGCCGCACAGACGCAGCCCGCGGCCCGGCCCCAGCCCCAGGCCGCTCCCGAGCCGCGTCCCGTCCCGGCCGCTCAGGAGAAGGAACCGAACGCGTGGGGCCAGGCCTTCGCGGCCGTCGCCGTCTTCGCGGCGATCGCGGCCGCGGCGTGGCTGGGCCCGGAGCTGATGCCCTCCGACGGCGACAGCGCGGCGCAGCCCGCCTCGTGTGCGAGCGGGGAGTCCGAGGAACTGCCGGGCGTCTACGCGAAGACCCCGCAGCCCGTGACCGGCGGCGAGCTGTGCAAGGCGCTCAACCGGTCCGACCTGGCCCAGCTCCTCGGAACGCCGGCGGAGACCGCGACGGTGGCGTCCGGTACCAGCAACACGGCTCCGCTGACCGACGGGAAGGTCGCCCAGCCGGAGGCCGAGGTCCAGTTCGACACGTACACCGTCAACGTCTCGGCCACGTACAACGAGCTGTCGGTCGCCCAGTACGTGAAGCTGATGAAGTTCGGCGAGGAGACGGACGTCAGGACGCTCACGGTCCTCGGCCGGCCCGCGGTCCTCTCCTCGGACCACACCATGAAGATCGAGATCAATCTCGGAGGCGGCTCCTCGGGCGGACCCGTCGAGCAGGGCCCCCTGGCCCGGACGCTGACCGTGGCCTTCGACGGCAAGGACCGGGGCGGCTACTACGACATCACGGTGTGGAGCGAGTCCGGAACCCTCCCGGACGACAGCGCCCTCCTCGGCATCGCCGAGAAGGTCCTGCCTGCGCTCCCCCCGCGGACCGTGTGACGCGCACCTGAACCCCGGGCCGGCGCCCGCCCGGCCGATACCAGACGGCCCGTCACCGGATGGTCCGTTCCGGTGAGAACGACCTGTTTCCCTCCGCAACGGAGCAATCCGGCCAACATCCCGTCTTTTTCCTCGCGCGGACAACCGGCCCACGGGCCCGTTCCTCTCACAGCGCGGGCACAGCAAGCGCCCCCCACAGGGCCGGCGCTGCCCGCCGCTGTCTCCTTCTCACAGCACCCGGAGGACGAGGGAACGATGACCAGAACGCGCACCACCCGGCTGCGGCGTCCGCTGCTCGCCGGCACCACGGCCGTCGCCGCCTTGGCCGTGACCGCCGGACTCGTGGCCGCCACGTCCGAGCCGGCGAAGGCCGCGACCGGGCCGAAGCTGAGCCTCATCGCCGCGACCGGCTCCATCACGCTCACCTCGTGGAAGGAGGACCCGGGCGTCTATCTCGACCTCGGCACCTACCTCACCGCCGAGGGGACACCGCTGGAGCTCAAGGTGACCCGCAAGTCCTACAAGGACCCGGTGACCGTCACCCAGACCGTGTACGAGGGCGGTAAGGCCAAGACCAAGGCGCTGCCCAAGGGCACCGTGAAGGACTTCTCCGGCCTGCCCGGCTTCGCGGAGATCACCGTCACCGACAAGGCGGGCAAGAAGGTCCTCACCCGCACCGAGGACTTCTGCCCGAACAACGCCAGCGGCCGGGTGCGCCCCGACGCGCCCGCCACCTCCAAGTATCCGGAGAGCTGCCCCACCAACCCGTTCACCCTCGGCTCGGTGTGGGGCGTCGAGAAGGGCTGGGCCGCCAACACCTACGCGGGCTCCTACACCGACGCGGTCCAGCTGCCCGCCGGCACCTACACCGCCAGGATCGGGATCGCCAAGAAGTACCGCGACCTGTTCGGCATCGCCGACAAGCCGGCCTCCGTGAAGGTGACCGTCGAGGAGCGCAGCTACGAGGACGAGCAGGGCGCCGCCGAGCCGTCCTCCCGCTCCGCGCGGTCCGCCGCCGGCGAGCACGCCGGACACGGAGCCGGCCATGACGCTCCGTCCGCGCACGCGGGCCACGGCCCCGGGCACGCCCCGGCCCCCGCCCAGGCCGCAGCACCGGTGACGAGCGGCGCGGGTCCTTCGTACAACGTGGGCCACGGCCCGCTGAAGGCGGCGCCGCCGGCGCTGCCCTGGGCGCTGAAGAAGGAGCAGGCCGCGCGCTCGACGCGGGTCGGCGACACGGGCGGGCAGACCGACGGCTCGCGCAAGGCGCCGGCGCTGAAGCCGCTGTCGAAGCGGCCCGCCGGCAAGGCCACCGTCCCGGACGTCCCCAAGCCCGACCTGCGCTCCCTGCCGGCCTACGGCATCGTCATCAGCGACGGCGAGCAGGACATCCCCGGCAAGGACTACCTGGCCTTCAGCGCCAACGTGTGGAACGCCGGCCCGGCACAGCTGGTGGTGGACGGCTTCCGTACGCCCGGCAAGGCGAAGATGGACGCCTACCAGTACTTCTACGACGCCCATGGCAAGCAGGTCGGCTACACCCCGACCGGCACGATGGAGTGGGACCCGCGTCCGGGCCATGTGCACTGGCACTTCACCGACTTCGCCAGCTACCGGCTGCTGAAGGCGGACAAGAAGGAGGCCGTGCGCAGCGGCAAGGAGGCCTTCTGCCTCGCCAACACCGACGCGATCGACTACACGGTGAAGAACGCCAACTGGCACCCGTTCAACACCGACCTGGCCACCGCCTGCGGCCAGGAGAACTCGATCTCCGTCCGTGAGGTGCTGGACGTCGGCTCCGGCGACACCTACACCCAGGACCTGCCGGGCCAGTCCTTCGACATCACCCAGGTGCCCAACGGCACGTACTACATCCAGGTGCTGGCCAACCCGGAGAAGCGCCTGAAGGAGACCAGCCTCGACAACAACAGCGCCCTGCGGAAGATCGTGCTCGGCGGCAAGCCGGGCAAGCGGACGGTGACCGTGCCGGCGCACGACCTGGTGAACGCGAACTGACCGCCTCCCGGCACTGATTCGCACAGGGCCGGCGGCCACGTCGGTGGCCGCCGGCCCCACGCGTGCCTCAGCGCCGGTACCCCAGCACCGTCATCATGCCGCTCTCCGAGTGGTACTGGTTGTGGCAGTGCAGCATCCACAGCCCCGGGTTGTCGGCGTCGAAGTCGAGCACCAGTTTCCGGTGCGGGAGGACCACCGCGGTGTCCTTGCGCGCGCCCAGCCCGTCCAGTCCGCGGACGGCGAAGGTGTGCCCGTGCAGATGCATCGGATGCCACATGTCGGTGGCGTTGATCAGTGTCAGCCGCACCCGCTCGCCCGCGCTCACCGCATGCCGCTGCTCCACGGAGTAGGGCTTGTGGTCGAACCCCCAGTCGAACCTCTCCATGCCGCCGGTGATCCGGATACGCATCTCGCGGTCGGGTTCACGGTCGTCCAGGGCCACGGAGTCGTCGGGCACGAGACGGCGTGCGGGGACGGTCCTGCCGTCGAGCTCGTCAGGGCGGACGCCGACGGGCGGAAGCCCCTTGCTCCCCTTGTCGGTGCGCAGGACGGCCAGGGCGCCGCCCTCCTTGCCCTCGGGCAGCGCCACCAGGGGGAAGACTCCGTCCCCGGCGGTGACCAGGACGTCGTACCGTTCCGCCATGCCGACGAGGAGGGCGTCGGTCCGCGTGTGCCGCACCGGATAGCCGTCCGTGTGCGTCACCGTCAGCGCGTGGCCGCCCAGCGCGATCCGGTACGCCGTCTCGGCGCCCGCGTTGATGATGCGCAGCCGGACGCGGTCCCCGGGGCGGCAGCGGAACACCTCGGGATGTCCCGGCAGGCGCCCGTTGGCCAGGTGCCAGGGGTGGGCGACGCTGCCGCCCGCGCCGTGCAGCATGCGGCTGCGGGACGTGTGCAGCACCCGTGAGGGGCCGCCGTGTCTCCCGGGCGGCGCGAGCAGCGCGGCCGCCCCACGGCGGGGGCTGCCGGCGGGGCCGGGGCCCATGGCCATGTGGCCGTCGTCCGAGGAGCCACCGGGTCTGAGCTGGTCCAGGACCTCCTCGGGCGTGGAACCCTCCACGCCGTCGAGCCAGTCGTCCAGGACCACGATCCATTCCTTGTCGTACGACAGAGGCTCGCGCGGATCGTCGACGACGAGCGGTGCGTACAGGGCCCGGTCGGCCTGCATCCCGACGTGGGAGTGGATCAGATACGTCCCCGGCTGCTCGGCGGTGAAGCGGTAGCGGAAGTCGGCCCCCGGACGGACGGCCGCCTGGGTGAGACCCGGAACGCCGTCCATGTCGCAGCGCAGCCGCACCCCGTGGCAGTGCAGCGTGGTGCCGGTGGGCAGCCGGTTGGCGAGCGTCATGTCGAGCACGTCACCGGCGGTGGCCCGCACCAGGGGCCCCGGCAGCGCCTCGCCGTAGGCCCAGCTCGGGACGGTCCGCCCGCCGAGGTCCAGCGTCGCCGGGGCGGCGGTGAGCCGGTAGGCGCGCACCGGGCCGGTTCCGCGTCTGCGCTCGGCCTCGAGGACCTCCGGGTCGGAGGGATTGACGTAGCCCGGCGGCCCGGCCGGGACGAACGGCGCCCCGCCTCCCGCGCCTTGGGGTCCGGAACTCGGTCCGGGGCCGCTGCCCGTGCAGGCAGCCAGGAAGCCCGCGCCGGCAGCGGCGACCGGGGCGCGGAGCAGGGTACGCCGAGAAGGTCTGAACATGTCTGCATCAGACACGCAGGATGATCGAACAGCCCGTCGGTGCGGCCGAATGCCTGAACGGGCGAGGGCGAATTCCACCGGCAGGCGGACGGCCGCGCACACCGCCCCGCCGGCGGACCGCGACGCGGCGGCCGGTGCGAAGGCATGACGTCCCCGTGCGGCGTCGTGCCCGCCCGGACGTGCGCGTAGTAGGAAAGGATCATGCACGCGCGCGTGCCGAACGGAGGCATCCTGTGAAGAGAACGCTGCGTATGGCCCTGGCCATGGTTCTGTCCGGCGGGGTCGTATCGGCCCTGGCACCGGCCGCGTCGGCCGATGATCCCCTGCGGTACGTCGCGCTGGGCGACTCCTACGCGTCCGCCCCGCTGGTACGGCCGGCCGACCCGGCCGACCCCGCGTGCCTGCGCTCCCTCGCCGACTACCCGCGGGTCGCGGCCGAGGCCCTGCACGCGACCCTCACCGACGTCAGCTGCTCGGGTGCCGCCGTCGGCCATCTGAGTACCGCCCAGCACCGGGGAACGGCGCCCCAGTACGACGCGCTCACCCCGGACACCGACGTCGTCAGCATCACCATCGGCGGCAACGACAGCGAGCTGTTCCAGGCGGCGCTCGACTGCGTCAACGTCCTGCCGCCGCCGCACGGCACCAGCTGCGCGGAGAAGGACACGGCCGGCGGCACCGACCGGCTCAGGGCCCGCATCGACGCCTGGGCACCGGCCTTCGCCGGCGTCCTGGACGAGATCGCCCGGCGGGCCCCGCACGCCGGCGTCTTCGTCGTCGGCTACGGCAACTACCTCCGCCCCGACGGCTGTCACCCCGACCAACCCTACTGGAAGCAGGACGCCAACCACCTCCAGGGCGCCATCAACCACCTCAGCGCCGTACTGGAGCGGACGGCCAAGGAGCACGGCGCCGTCTTCGTGGACACCTACACACTGGGCATCGGACACGACGCCTGCGCCGCACGCGCCGACCGCTACATCGAAGGCGTGGTCCCCGCCCGGCCGGCCGCGCCCCTGCATCCCAACGCTGCGGGCTCCCGGGCCGTCGGCCACGCCCTCGCCGACGCCGTCCGCGCCCGGTACCCGGACGGTGCCGGTCAGGCACGGACCTGACAGCCCGTGACGTAGGCCGCCGGCTCCGGGGCCGGCGGCGGTAGGGGCGGGTCCTCCCCCCGGACGGCACGGTGACCGCGAGGTCCGAGGGCGTCCTTCGGCCACCGGCGCTCATGGCGGTGGCCTGCGGCGCATAGAATCCCGTCTCATGCCGAAGCCTGACGAGCTGATCGTTGACATCGCCGCCCTAGTGGAGTCCGGGCAGAGCAGTCAGATGTCCCTGACCGTGGTCACCGGTGGTGCCGTCGTCACCGGGCGCCTGGCCCCCGAAGCCGTGTGGCGGCAGCGGGTGTCCGAGGTGCTGACGGACTCCGCCCAGCTGAGCCAGTTCTCCGCCGTTTTCGACGCCCCCGCGAAGAAGGACGGACCGCCCACCCATCTGCACTTCCACGTCGCCCGGATCCTCCAGGGCACGGTGGGGATCCCGGAGACCGGCGGCATGTACCGCGTCGCGATCGAGGACGTCAGCGCCTGGACGGTGGGCGACTTCAGCTACTCCGACGCCTGACCCGCCGCCTCGCGCCGGCCGGGACCGTCCCGGCCGGCGCCGCGAGCACTGGTGATTCCACCGATGGCAACAGCTGTACCTCCCAGGACTCTGGGTCGGGTCAACGCACCCCCGACCCCGCTTCCAGGAGGGCTCCATGCGTCGCCGTTCCCCACGCCGGCTCCTCGGTGTACTCGCCGCCGCCACCGTCGCCTTCGGCCTGTTCTCGTCGGCCCCGGCGGCCGGTGCGGCGGACTCCGCGTCCGCCTCGGCCGTCTCCGCCCCGCAGACCGCCGCTCAGCCGCTGTCGACCGGCACCCCGGTCGTCTTCGTCCACGGATACACCGGCAGCGCGTCCAACTGGGTCACCGCCATGAGCGTCTTCCGGCTGAACGGCTGGGACTCCTCGGACCTGTTCGCCTACGAGTACGACTCGTACGGCGACAACGTCACCAACGCCCGCGGCCTCGCCTCGTTCGTCGAGAACGTCAAGGCGCGCACCGGCGCGAGCAAGGTGGCCGTCGTCAACCACTCCATGGGCGGCCTCGTCAGCCAGTACTACCTGAAGGTGCTCGGCGGCGACGCCAGCGTCAGTCACCTCGCCTCGATCGCCGGCGCGAACCACGGCACCACCTACGCCGGTGCCTGCCTGATCTACACCACCTGTCAGCAGATGTACCCGGGTTCCTCGTTCATCTCGCAGATCACCGCGGGTGACGAGACGCCGGGCTCCACCAGGTACGCCACGTGGTACTCGGCGTGCGACGGCATCATCATCCCGTACACCAGCACCCGGCTGAGCGGTGCGATGAACAACAACGTGGCCTGCCAGACCCACATCGGCTACCTGGCGGACACGGTGGTCCTCGGACAGATCGCCCGCTTCGTCGCCTCCTGACACGCCGGGCGGCCCGGCCCCGTCAGCGGCGGGGGCCGGGCCGCTCCGAAGCGGCGTCAGGCCGCCGCGACGGCCGCGCGCGTGTCACCGCCGGCCTCCGAGAGGCGACCGGCTGCCTCCTCGGCGGTGCACCCGGCGAGCAGCATGACGACGGCGGTCTTGGCGTGTCCCCGCGCCGCCCGCAGCGCGTCGGCGGCGGCGTCCGGGCCGGCGCCGGTCGCCTGGACGACCATGCGGCGGGCCCGGTCGACGAGCTTGTCGTTGCTGGCCCGCACGTCGACCATGAGGTTGCCGTAGACCTTGCCGAGGCGCACCATCGACGCCGTCGAGAGCATGTTGCAGACCATCTTCTCCGCCGTACCGGCCTTGAGCCGCGTCGACCCCGTGACCACCTCCGGTCCCGTGGGCACCTCGATGGGGAAGTCGGCGTAACGGCTCACCACCGCGTCCGCGTTGCAGGCGACCGACACGGTGACGGCGCCCCTGGCGGCGGCGTGCTTCAGCCCGCCGACGACGTAGGGCGTACGGCCGCTGGCGGCCAGGCCGACCACCGTGTCCCGTTCGTCCACGCCGATGCCGTCCAGGTCGGCGACGGCCCGCGCGGGCTCGTCCTCGGCCCCCTCGACCGCGACGGCGAAGGCGCCCGGTCCGCCGGAGAGCAGGCCCACGACCTGCTCCGGGGAGGTGCCGAAGGTCGGAGGGCACTCCACGGCGTCGAGCAGGCCGATGCGCCCGCTGGTGCCGGCGCCGAGGTAGACCAGCCGCCCGCCCCCGCGCAGCGACCGGGTGACCGCCTCGACGGCCGCGGCGATCTGGGGGAGGGCGTCGCGCACCGCCAGGGCGACGCCCTGGTCCTCGGCGTTCATGACGGAGAGCAGTTCCGTGACCGGCATGCGGTCCAGGTCGGTGGTCCGCTCGTTGCGGGTCTCGGTGCCGAGCGTGCTGAGGTCCACGGCGCGGTCGTCCTTTCGGTGCGGGGGCGTGCGGTCGGGTCGTGGGCGGCGGGTCAGTCGTCCGGGGCGCGGCGCTGCGGCTGGGGGCGCCTGCGCCGCTGGACGGCTCCGTAGGTCTTCTCCAGCGCCGCCGTCGTGGCGTCGAAGGACCGCTGCGCCACACCGACGAACAGGCAGTCGATGAGGGCCAGTTGGGCGATGCGGCTGGCGGTCGCGCCGGAGCGGAACGGGGTCTCGCGGGCGCAGGTGGCCAGGACGAGGTCCGCGCTCGCGGCGAGCGCGGAGCGCGGCGCGTTGGTGAGCGCGATCGTCGTCGCACCGCGCTCGGCGGCCACCTGGAGGGGCTCCACGGTGTCCTCGGTCTCCCCGGAGTGGGAGATGGCGAGCGCCACGTCGCCCGGTCCGAGCAGGGCGGTGGCGGTGAGGGCGGCGTGGCGGTCGGTCCACACGAAGGCGGTGTGGCCGATGCGGTGCAGCTTCTGGTGCAGGTCCTGGCCGACGAAGGCGCTGGCGCCGACGCCGAAGATGTCGATCCGCCGGGCACCCGCCACGGCGTCCACGGCGCGGCCCAGCACCTCGACGTCCAGCCCGGCCGCGGTGTCCTCCAGGGCGTGCATCTCGTTGTAGACGATCTTCCGGACGATCTCGTCCAGGGTGTCGGTGGCGCTGATGTCGGTGCCCGGTGCCGGGCGGTCGCCGCCGCGCGCGTCCTCCCGGGCCGCCGCAGCGGCCAGCGCGAGACGCAGCTGCGGATAGTTGGCCATGCCTATCGCCCGGCAGAAGCGCATCACCGTCGCCACCGAGGTGTCGGCCCGCTTGCCGAGCGCGCTGATGGACAGCTCCGACGCCTGCGCCGGATCGGCCAGCACGGCCTGGGCGACGCGCCGCTCCGAGGGCGCCAGGGACGGCAGGGCCGCGCGGATGCCGGCCAGGGTCCCGGCCGGGGGCGGGTCCTCGGCGGGCCGGTCCGTCGCGCGGTGTCGTTCCTGGTGGGGCATGGGCCGTTCCCTCCTGGGCTGGTGGCCGACACAGTAACCACGCCCCCGCAGGACGTCAAAAAGTTACGCGGAGAATCGATCCACGTTACTTATTGACATGCGGATGTCGGCGTTCCGATACTCGCTGGACCGCGATCCGCACCCCGTCACCGGCCTCCCGGGCCGTACCGTGACCGACCGACGCGACGGATCCCTCGACACGAAGGCGTGCCGCATGACATCAGCAGTGGCGGTGGACCTGGGCAAGACCGGCTGCCGGGCCGTGCTGTGGGACGACACCGGCTCCGACCAGGAGACCCACGACGTACCCGGCGCCCCAGGGCTCGCCACCCGTGACGGAGTGGCGGCGGCCCGCGCCGCCGTGTGCGCCGCCGTCCTGCCGCTGCTGGAACGGCGGCGCGAGCTGCGGCCCACGGCCCTCTGCGTGGGCGCCGCCGGAGCCGCGTCCGCGCCGGAGGCCGCCCGCGCCCTCGCCGAACAGCTCCTGACGGACCTGCCCGTGCCCCGGGCGGCCGTCACCAGCGACGCCGTCACCGGCCACGCCGGCGCGCTCGGCGGGGAGCCCGGCGTGGTGCTCGCGATCGGCACGGGCTCCGTCGCCGTCGGCATCGGGGCGGACGGCGCGTTCGCCCGGGTGGACGGCTGGGGCCCCTGGCTCGGTGACGAGGGCAGCGGCGCCTGGATCGGCGTCGCCGGACTGCGGGCCGCGCTGCGCGCCCACGACGGGCGCGGACCGGCCACCGCACTGCTCGACGCCGCCGTGGAACGCTTCGGCGCCCCCGACCGGCTGCCCGCCGCCGTCGACCGGGACGGCAACCCGGCCCGCACCGCCGCATCCTTCGCCCCGGACGTGGCCCGCGCCGCCGCCGCGGGGGACGCCGCCGCCGCCGGCATCGTGCGCCGGGCCGCCGCCGCGCTCGGCGAGACCGCCCTCGCCGCGGCCCGCCGCACCGGCGGAGCGCACGCCCTGCCCGTCGCCGTGACCGGCGGACTCACCGGCCTCGGCGACCTCCTCCTCGGCCCGCTGCGGGCCGCCCTCGCCGACGCCCCGGAACCCCTCGTGTTCCGGGACCCGCTCGGCGACCCGCTGGACGGCGCACGCCTGCTGGCGCTGAACCCGTCCCTTCCCCACGAACCCCACGTCGTCCGTGCCGGGCGGCCGACGTCCTCCCCCACCGTCCCCACCCGGCCGGCGACCCCGCCGGCCGTTGCCTAGGAGTGAGTGTGCGTCAACTCGACCTCGTGGTGATCGTCGTCTACCTCGTGGCGATCGCCTGGATCGGCCTGCGGATGGCCGGCCGGCAGAAGACGTCCAAGGACTACTTCGTCGGCGAAGGCCACATGCCGTGGTGGACCGTGGCCTTCTCCGTGGTGGCCACCGAGACCAGCGTGCTCACCGTCATCAGCGTCCCCGGCGGCGCCTACAGCGGCCAGGCCTTCGGCAACGTCGAACTCGCCCTCGGCTACGTCATCGGCCGCGTCGTCGTGGCCGCCGTGCTGATCCCCCTGTACAAGCGCGGCGGCTTCGTCAGCGCCTACCAGTACCTGGGCAGCCGCTTCGGGCTGCGTCTGCAGGGGCTCGCCTCGGTGACCTTCGTCTTCACCCGGCTCCTCGCCGAGGGCGTACGGCTGTTCGCCTCCGCCATCCCGATCAAACTGCTGCTCGACGAGTTCGGCGTCCACACGAGCTACCGCGTCATCATCATCGCCGTCACCGCGGTCACCGTCCTCTACACCTACCTCGGCGGTATCAAGGCGGTCATCTGGACCGACACCATCCAGATGGTGCTGTACCTGGGCGGCGCCCTCCTCGCCATCGGCGTCCTGTCCGCCCACGTCGGCGGCGACGGCTTCTCCCAGGCCTTGGACGCCGGCAAGTTCCAGATGTTCGACACGAACCTCGACCCGGCGCACATCCTCACCAGCCCGTTCGCCCTGCCCACCGCCATCATCGGCGGCGCCATCTTCGCCATGGCCAGCCACGGCTCCGACCAGCTGATGGTCCAGCGCGTCCTGTCCACCCGCTCGCTGCGCGACGGCCAGAAGGCCATGATCGCCTCCGGTGTCTTCGTCACCGTCCAGTTCGCCGCGTTCTCCCTCGTCGGCGCGCTCCTGTGGTCCTACAACAAGGGCCGCAGCTTCGAGGAGCTCGGCCTGAGCAGCACCGACAACCTCTACCCGGAGTTCATCCTGCACGGGCTGCCCGTGGTCGTCTCCGGACTGCTCGTGGCCGGCATCCTCGGCGCCGCGATGGGCTCCCTGTCCTCCGCGCTCAACTCCATGTCCAACTCGACGGTCGCCGACATCATCCACAGCTTCTTCCGCAGCACACCGTCCGAGGAGTTCCTGCTCAGGATCGCCCGGGTGATGACCCTGGTGTGGGCGGTGCTGATGGCCGTCTTCGCCTGCGCCTTCAGCACCAGCACCGGCAACGTCTACCTCACCGGCCTCACCATCGCCGGCTACACCTACGGCGCCCTGCTCGGCGCCTTCCTGCTCGGCCGTCTCGTCCGGCGCGCCAACGAGACCGACTCCATCGTGGCGTTCCTCGTGACGGTCGTCCTGATGACCTACCTCGTGCGCGGTGTGAAGATCGACGTCACCGTCGCGGGCGCCACCGTGCCGACGGGCATCGCCGCGCAGTGGCTGGTGCCGATCGGCGTCCTGGTCACCCTCGCCGTCGGCGGGCTGATGAGCCTGTTCCACGCCGCCCCGAAGGCCCCGGAGGACGTCGCCGGCACCGACGCCGACGGCCTCGAGACGGCCGCGGCCGGCAAGTGACGGTGCGTCCGCGCCGCCGCGCCGGGGCCCTCCACGAGGCCCCGGCGCCGTACCCCGCCGAGAACACCCCTGGAGCACCCATGCCGCAGCCACAGCCGACCCCGGCCACGTGCCGCACCCCGCGCCGGGAGGCGTCGTGCGCGTGATCGGCCTGATGTCGGGCACCTCCTACGACGCCATCGAGGCCGCCGCCGCTGACCTCGCCCTGGACGGCGACACCCTGCGCATGCGGCCGCTGGGCCACCTCTCCGCCCCCTACCCGGACGAGCTGCGCGACCTGATCTCCGCCACCCTGCCGCCGGCCGCCACGACCACGCAGGCGGTGTGCGCCCTGGACACCGGCGTCGGGCAGGCCTTCGCGGCAGCCGCCGCGCGCGCCCTCGGCGACCTGTGCGACGGCGCCGCCGACCTGGTGGTCTCGCACGGCCAGACCATGCACCACTGGGTCGAGGACGGCACCGTCCGCGGCACCCTCCAACTCGGCCGGCCCGCCTGGATCGCCGAGGCCACCGGCCTCCCGGTCGTCTCCGACCTGCGCAGCAGGGACGTCGCCGCGGGCGGCCAGGGCGCCCCGCTGGTCGGCATGACCGACACCATGCTGCTGCGCGCCCTGCCCGGCACCCCGGCGGCCCTCAACCTGGGCGGCATCGCCAACGTCACCGTCGTCGCGCCCGGCGCCGAGCCGCTCGCCTTCGACACCGGACCCGCCAACGCCCTGCTGGACGCCGCCGTACGGCACTTCACGCACGGCGCCGCCGCCTACGACGAGGACGGCCGCCGGGCAGCCGCCGGCCGCACCAGCCCCGCGCTCCTGGCGGCCCTGCTCGACGACCCGTACTACCGCAGGCCCGCCCCGAAGAGCACCGGCAAGGAACACTTCCACCTGCCCTACCTGCTGCGGGCACTGGAGAAGGCGCCCACGCCCGGCACCGACGACGTCCTCGCCACCCTGACCCGGCTCACCGCCGTCACCGTCGCCGACGCCTGCCGCGACCACGGAGTCACCGAACTCGTCGTCTCCGGCGGCGGCCTGCGCAACCCCGTCCTGATGCGCATGCTCGCCGAGGAACTGCCCGGCGTGCCGCTGCGCCCCAGCGACGCCCTCGGGATGCCCTCCGATGCCAAGGAGGCCCTGGCCTTCGCGGTCCTCGGCTTCCTCACCGTCCACGGCCTGCCCGGCACCCTCCCCTCGGGCACCGGGGCACGCCGGGCCACCCTCCTGGGCAGCATCACCCCCGGACGGTCCCCGCTGCGGCTGCCCGAACCGGCGGCCCGCGCGCCCCGCCTGCTGCGCATCACCGATCCGGCCCGTCCGTCCGCCGACCAGCCGTAGCGAGGAGCCATGCCCACCACCCCCGCCGCACCTCCCGCCGCCGGACACCCCGCCGGACTGGCCGCACTGCTCGCCGGCTGCGTCGGCGACCCCGCCCGGGTGACCGTCGACCTGCCCCGCCGCGTCGCCGCCGCCCACGACGCCTCGCCCTACCTGTTCACGCCGCAGGCCGTCGTGCGCGCCGCGTCCGCCGCCGAGGTGGGCGCGCTGATGGCCGGGGCACGCGCGGCGGGTCTGCCGCTGACCCTGCGCTCCGGAGGCACCAGCCTGTCGGGGCAGGCGGGCGGCGACGGCGTCCTCGTGGACGTACGCAGCCACTGGCGCTCCGCCGAGGTCCTCGACGACGGCCTGCGCATCCGCCTCCAACCCGGACTGACGGTACGTCAGGCCAACGCCCGGCTCACCCGCCACGGACGCCGGCTCGGCCCGGACCCGGCGAGCGAGTCGGCCTGCACGATCGGCGGTCTGGTCGCCAACAACTCCAGCGGCATGAACTGCGGCACCCGCGACAACGCCTACCGCACCATGGAGTCCCTGCAGTTCGTCCTGCCCTCCGGCACCGTCGTCGACACCGCGGCCCCCGACGCGGACCAAGCCCTGCGCGCCCGCGAACCCGCACTGCACGCCGGACTGCTGCACCTGCGCGACCGCGTCCGGGACACCCCCGCCTCACGGGCCACCGTCGAGCGGCTCTTCTCCCTGAAGAACACCATGGGCTACGGCCTCAACGCGTTCCTCGACCACACCGCGCCGGCCGACATCCTCGCCCACCTGATGATCGGCAGCGAAGGCACCCTCGGCTTCGTCGGCGAGGCCGTCTTCCGCACCGTACCGCTGCTCCCGCACACCGCGACCGGCCTGCTGATCCTGCCCGGTCTCGCCGAGGCCACCGACGCCCTGCCCGCCCTGCTGGCCGCCGGCGCCCGCACCGCCGAACTCCTCGACGCCGCCTCCCTGCGCGTGGCGCAGCGCTCCCCGGACCCCGTGGACGTGCTGCGCGGGCTGCGGGTCGAGCGGCACGCGGCGCTCCTCGTGGAGTTCGCCGAGGACAGCGCCGAACTGCTGGACGAGCGGACCAGGGCCGCGCGGCCGGTGCTGGACCGCCTGCCAGCCGCCGGCCCCACCACCCTGGTGCGCGACCCCGCCGTACGGGCCGGGCTCTGGCACCTCCGCAAGGGCCTCTACACCGCCGTCGCCGGAGCACGCCGCCCCGGCACCACCGCCCTCCTCGAGGACATCGCGGTCCCCATGGAACGGCTCACCCGCACCTGCGACGGACTGACCGGCCTCTTCGAGCGGCACGGCTACCAGGACGCGGTCATCTTCGGCCACGCCCGCGACGGCAACCTCCACTTCATGCTCACCCAGGCCTTCGACACCCCCGCGGAGACCGAGCGCTACGCCCGCTTCACCGACGCCATGGTCGACCTCGTCCTCGACGCCGGCGGCACCCTGAAGGCCGAGCACGGCACCGGGCGGGCCATGGCGCCCTTCGTCCGCCGCCAGTACGGCGACGAACTGTACGACGTCATGCGGGAGGTGAAGCGCCTGTGCGACCCGCACGGGGTCCTCAACCCCGGCGTGCTCATCGAGGACGACCCCACCGCCCACCTGCGCCGCCTCAAGAGCGTCCCCGAGGTCGACCCGGCCGTCGACGCCTGCGTCGAGTGCGGTTACTGCGAGCCGGTCTGCCCCACGGCCGACACGACGACCACACCCCGCCAGCGCATCGTGCTCCAGCGCGAGATCGCGCTGGCCGCCACGGCCGGGGACGAGGAGCGCCGGCGCGCCCTGGAGGACGACTACGCCTACGCCGCCGTCGACAGCTGCGCCGCCGACAGCCTCTGCGTCACCGCCTGCCCGGTCGTCATCGACACCGGAGCCGTCATGAAACGCCTGCGCGCCGAACGCCACGGCGCCCTGTCCCAGCGCACCGGCAGCGCCGTCGCACGGCGGTGGGGGAGTGCCGTCAAGGGAGTGCGGCTCGCGCTGAACACCGCCCACGCCGCGCCCGCGCCCGCCGTCCGCGCCGCCACGGACGCCGTCCGGCGGCTCGGCGCGGCGGAACTGGTGCCCGCCTGGGCCGACGACATCCCGCGCGGCGGCCCGGCCCGGCCCGCACCCCGACGCCCCGCCGACGCGCGGGCGGTGTTCTTCGCCGCCTGCATCGGCAGCGTCTTCGCGCCCGAGACCACTTCCGAGGCGGACCCCGACGCGGGCCCCGGGACGGCCTCCGGCGGCGGAGGCGGCTCCGCGGCGGCCTTCCTGCGCCTGTGCGAGCGCGCCGGCGTCCCCGTCACCGTGCCCGAGGGGCTCGCCGGGCTGTGCTGCGGCACCCCCTGGCAGTCCAAGGGCTTCACCGCCGGGCACCGCACGATGGCCGCCCGCACCCTGGAGGCACTGTGGCGGGCCAGCGACCAGGGCCGGCTGCCCGTGGTCTGCGACGCCTCCTCCTGCACCCACGGCCTGGAACAACTCTCCGCCGCGCTCGACGAGTCGGACCGCGCCCGCTACGCCGCCCTGCGTTTCGCCGACAGCGTCGTCTTCACCGCCGAGCACCTGCTTCCCGCGCTCCCCGCCCCGCGCCGGCTCGGCAGCCTCGCCCTGCATCCCACCTGCTCCACCGCGCACCTGGGCATCGACGACGCCCTGCGCACGGTGGCCGCCGCCGTCAGCGACGAGGTCACCGTGCCCGACTCCTGGGGCTGCTGCGCGTTCGCCGGCGACCGGGGGCTGCTGCACCCGGAGATCACCGCCGGTGCCACCGCGGCCCAGGCCGCCGAGATGACCGAGCGCACCCACGACGCCTACGCCTCCTGCAACCGCACCTGCGAGATGGGCATGACCCGCGCCACCGGCCGCCCCTACCGGCACGTCCTGGAACTCCTCGACGCGGCCACGGCATGAACGGGCCGGGGCACGCGCGGACCGCACGTGCCCCGGCCGCCCCGGCAGCGCCTCAGCAGCCGCCGCAGTTGTAGTACGTGACGTCCCAGTGGTTGCCCTCGTCGGCGTAGACGTTGCCGGAACCGGACCGCCACTGCGCGGCGCCGTCCCCGCGCAGGCCGATGTAGGTGAAGCTGTTCTTGACGTAGCTGGTGACGCAGGTGCTCTTGCCGAAGTCCAGCTTGTAGCCGTTCCAGTGCGAGTAGGTGCCGGAGGCGTGCCCGGTCTCGGTGCCGCCCGTGATGTTCAGCGCGCACCCGCTGGCCCGCTTGAGGGTCTGGGCGCCCTGCGCGGTGGCCAGGTTGAGCTGGTCGAAGGACGTGCAGGTCGCGTTGTTGCGGTCGGAGCAGTTGCCCGAGGACGACCAGGTGATGCCGACGTCGCGGAACATCGACGTCGCGGTGGCGTGGCTGATCTTGGTCACCGCGAAAGCGTCACCGGCGGTGCCGATGACGACGGCGCCGGGCGCGACGACCAGGGCGAGAGCGGTGACGAGCGACCGGAAGCGGGGGCCTCTCGGAGACTTCATCGAAGAACCTCCATGCAGTGCGTCATGCTACGTGTGGGGTGGTTGAGCATGCGGTGCACGACGATGGTGCCCGAGGTCTACGCGCGTACGCCAGAGGGCGTCGCACGTCCCGCACAATGAGCGCATGATCCGAACTCCCCGCACCCGCACCCGAGTCGAGCGCGATCCCGTACGCGTCCGGCTCACGGCGGGAGCGGCCGCCCTGCTGACCGTCGCCGCGGGGGCGGGACTCAGAGCGGTGTCCGGGGGAGACGTGGCCAAGTACGGCGGCGACGCCCTCTACACCCTGCTGATCCTCGCCCTCGTCGTCCTCGTGGCACCGCGGGCGACCCCGTGGAAGGCCGCCGCGGTGGCCCTGGCCGTGAGCTGGGGCGTCGAGTTCCTCCAGCTCACCGGCCTGCCGGCGACGCTCTCCCGGCAGAGCACGGCCGCCCGCCTGGTCCTCGGCTCCACCTTCAACGCACCCGACCTGCTCTGGTACGCGGTCGGCGCCGCGGCCGGATGGCTCGTCGTGGCCGGGACCCGCGGCGCGCCGGCCCCGGTCACAGCCAGCCCGAGCGCTGCGCCTGGAGAGCCATCTGGAAGCGGTTCGCGGCCCCGAGCCGGGTCATCAGGATCTGCAGGCGCCGGAACAACGTACGGCGGCTGACGCCCAGTTCACGCGCGATCACCTCGTCCGTCGCCCCGCCGGCCAGCAGCCGCAGCAACCGGCGGTCGGCGGGCGCGAGCCCGGCGGGGCGGGCGCTGAGCCCGTGGATGGGCAGGGCGCTGCGCCAGGCCTGCTCGAACAGGGCCGTCAGCGCCGACAGCAGGCCGCAGGGCTGCACCACCAGCATGGTGTTGTGCACGTCCGCCTCCTTGATCGACAACGACACCAGCGCGTACGCCTCGTCGATGATCAGGAGCTTCACCGGCACCGACGGGAGCACCCTGGCCTGCTCGCCCGCCTCGATGCACGGTTCGATGACGTCCTTCAGATGGCCGGGGTGCTCCAGCGACTCCCGCGAGTAGACGACGCGCTGGCGCACCCCGCGGGCGAGCGTCGCCAGGGCGTCGTCGGTCGCCGTGGCCAGCGGCGCGTACGGAGGGGACTCGAACTGCCGGATCTGCTCGCGCGCGCTGGCCCACGCGTGCCGCATCCTCGGCCCGATGGCCTCGCCGGTGACGACCTCGACGAGACCGTCGTTGTAGGCGGCCAGCCGCCTGCGCCGGAACGACTCGAAGGCGCCCCCGACGGCGAGGCGCGACTCCTCCAGCTCGGCCGCCCGGTGCCGGGCCAGGATCTCCAGGCCCGCCGCCGGCGGCACCGGGGCCACCAGGTCGCCGTCCCCGCCCGCGGCACTCGCCAGACCGGCGTCGGCCAGCTCGCCGTACGCCGCGGCGAGGTCGTCCCCGCCCACCCCGGCCGCCGCGCCGACCGCCGTCAGCGGGGCGGGGGCCAGCTCCAGCAGCGCCAGATAGACCCGGCACGTCGTGTCGCCGAGCCCCAGCATCCGCAGGGCGGCACCGAGTCTCCCGTTCTCCATGCGGCGATTATCCCTGCTCCGGCGGGTCCTCTGTCCGATCAGTGCCACTGGCACGCCCGAGCTCCGTGGCCCGCCGCCGGGCGGTACCGTCCCGCAGGTCCGGCAGCGCAGAAACCCCACGGAAGGTGGACGACGTGGCGAACCGTCGCAAGAACAGCCTCTACCCGGAGATCTCCGCCGAGCTCTCCGCCCTGATGCGGACCGGCTGGGCGGACACGGAACGGCACGACCTCGAGCCCGCCGAGCAGGCCCCGCACGCGGCCCGCCGACGCGCCGCGCTCTCCGCCCGGTTCCCCGGCGAACGCCTCGTGGTCCCCTCGGGCAACCTCAAGGTCCGCTCGAACGACGACACCTACCCCTTCCGGCCCTACACCGGCTATGTCCACATGACCGGCGACCAGGCCCGGGACGGCGCGCTCGTCCTCGAACCCCGCGCCGACGGGGGCCACGACGCCTACTGCTACCAGCTGCCGCGCGACAGCAGGAACGACGACGAGTTCTGGACCGGCGCCCACGCCGAACTGTGGACGGGCCGACGCCGCTCGCTCGCCGAGTCGGAGCGCGTGCTCGGCCTGCCCTGCCGCGACGTCCGCGCCGCCGTCGCCGACCTGACCGCCGCCTCAGGACCGCGTACCCGGATCGTCCGCGGGATCGACCCCGCCCTCGAGGCCGCCGTCAGCACCGACGCCGAGCGGGACGCCGAACTCGAGGACGCGCTGAGCGAGCTCCGTCTCGTCAAGGACGCCTGGGAGACAGGCGAACTGCGCAAGGCGGTGGACTCCACCGTGCGCGGCTTCACCGACGTCGTCGCGGAGCTCTCCCGGGCGATCGCCTCCTCGGAGCGCTGGATCGAGGGCACCTTCTTCCGCCGGGCGCGCCTGGAGGGCAACTCGGTCGGCTACGGCTCGATCTGCGCCGCCGGCGAGCACGCCACGATCATGCACTGGACCGACAACGACGGCCCGGTGCGCCCGGGCGACCTCCTCCTGCTCGACGCCGGCGTGGAGACGCACTCCCTCTACACCGCCGACGTCACCCGCACCCTGCCGGTCAGCGGCACCTTCACGCCCCTGCAGCGCGAGATCTACGACGCGGTGTACGAGGCCCAGGAGGCCGGAATGGCGACGGTCAAGCCGGGTGCCCCCTACCGTGCCTTCCACGAGGCGGCCCAGCGCCACCTGGCCGCGCGGCTCGTCGAGTGGGGTTTCATCGAGGGCCCCGTCGACCGGGCGTACGAGCTGGGCCTCCAGCGCCGCTTCACGATGGCCGGCACCGGTCACATGCTCGGCCTGGACGTCCACGACTGCGCGCGGGCCCGCACGGAGGAGTACGTCGACGGCGTGCTGGAGCGGGGCATGTGCCTGACCGTGGAACCGGGCCTGTACTTCCAGGCGGACGACCTGACCGTGCCCGAGGAGTGGCGGGGCATCGGCGTCCGGATCGAGGACGACCTGGTCGTCACCGACGACGGCCACGAGAACCTGTCGGCGGGCCTGCCCCGCGCGGCGGACGACATCGAGGCGTGGATGGCCCGCCTGGCGGGCTGAGCTGCCGGCCGGCCGTGCGGGAGCGGTAGGTTCACGCCGAGTGTGCCCACTCCTCGGCGGACACCGGATGCGCGAACGGCCGGCCGGTCACGTACCGCTCCAGCTCGTCGGCGGCGGCCGCCGCCATCCGGTGCAGCTCGGTGCCCAGCGAACCGGCGACATGCGGGGTCAGGACCACGTTCGGCAGGTCGTAGAGCGGGGAGCCGGCCGGCAGGACCTCCGGGACGGTGACGTCGAGCACGGCGTCCAGCCGGCCGGAGACCAGCTCCTCGGTGAGCGCCCGCTGGTCGACCAGCGAGCCCCGGGAAGTGTTGATCAGCGTCGCCCCGGTACGCATCGACGCCAGCCGCTCGCGGCTGATGAGATGGCGCGTCACGGGGAGTTCGGGCGCGTGCACGCTCACCACGTCGCTGCGGACGCACAGGTCGTCGAGCCCGACGGCCGTCGCGCCCAGCCGTTCCGCCTCGCCCGGCGGCAGATAGGGGTCGTGCACCAGCAGCTCCAGGTCGTGGGGCCGCAGGAGCTCCAGGACCCGGCGGCCGATCCGGGAAGCCCCCACGACGCCCACCGTGCGGCGGTAGTTGCCGGCCGTCCGGTAGGCCGTCTGCCAGTCGTGGCCGGCCCGGCGACGCCGGTAGTCGTCCCGGATGCGCAGCAGGTCCTTGCCCGCCAGGAGCACGAAGGCCACGGTGTACTCCGCGACCGGCAGGGCGTTGGCCGACGCCGCCGAGGTGACCGCGATCCCCCGGCGCCAGCAGGCGTCCGTGATGTGGTGCTTGACGGACCCGGCGGCGTGGATGACCGCCCGCAACCGCGGTGCCCGGTCCAGGACCTCCTCCGTCAGGGGCGGGCAGCCCCAGCAGCTGATGAGGACTTCGGTCTCGTTCAGGGCCGCCGAGGCCGCCGGCGAGCCGAAGTCGTCGGCGACCAGCGCCGGGTCGAGCACGGAGAGCGTGGTCAGCCGGCGCATCGTCGGGGCGTCGATCAGCTTGGGCGCCAGATCGGTGTGCATGGCGAGCAGGGCCCGCGGCCGGCGGCCGGGCACCGGGTCGGTGGCCGGTGCGGCGTCGGTGACGGAAGCGGGGTGGGGCACGGAATCTCCCGGGTGAGGTGGGGCTGCGGGCGGACGACGGTCGGGACGGGGGCCTACTTGACGGCTCCGGCCGTCATGCCCGCCTTCCAGAACCGCTGCAGCCCGACGAAGGCGACGACCAGCGGGACGACCGCGAGCAGCGAGCCGGTCACCACGAGGGGGTAGTACTCGGGGAACGAGCGCGTCTGGGTGTTCCAGGAGTAGAGCCCGAGGCTCACCAGGAACAGCTTGGTGTCCGAGAGCATCACCAGCGGCAGGAAGAAGTTGTTCCAGATCGCGGTGAACTGGAACAGGAAGATCGTCACGAATCCGGGCATGACCATCCGCAGCCCGATCGACCAGAAGGTGCGCAGCTCACCGGCGCCGTCCATCCGGGACGCCTCCAGCACCTCCCCCGGCACGTAGCCGGCGCAGAACACCCGGGCCAGGTACACGCCGAACGGGTTGACCAGCGAGGGCAGGAAGACCGCCCAGAAGCTGTTGACGATGCCCACTTTGGAGGCGAGCAGGTACATCGGCAGCGCGAGCGCCGTCGTCGGCACCAGCACACCCAGCAGAACCAGGCCGAACAGCTTCTCCTTGGCCGGGAAGCGGTAGACGTGGAAGGCGTAGCCGGCGGCCACGCAGACGAGGGCGCACAGGACGGCGCCGACCCCGGCGTAGAGCAGTGAGTTGAGGTACCAGCGGAAGTAGACCCCGTCGCCGGCGGAGGCCAGGTCGGCGAGGTTCTGGCCCAGGTGCCAGCGCTCGGGCGTCAGGGTGCGACCGCCGAGCAGGTCGCCGGTGTCCTTCGCCGCGGCCGTCAGCAGCCACAGCAGGGGGAGGAACATGTAGAGCGCGGCCAGGACGAGGACGCCGTTCACGGCGGCCTTCGACATCGACCAGTGACGCCTGGTGGTGTCCAGTGGCGGGGGAGCGGCGGGGCCTCGGCGCTGCCGGGGCCGCACGGGGGCTGCGGTGCTCACGCCTCGGCTCCCTTCGCCTCGGGGGAACGGCCCCCGGAGAACCGGGTGACCAGGAAGGAGAGGGCGGCGGCCGCCAGCGCGAGCAGCACGGAGGAAGCGGCGGCCAGACCGTAGTCGTTGCGCTCGAAGGCCGCGGTGTAGGCGTACATGTTGGGAGTCCAGGTGGTGACGACGCCGGGGGCCGCGCCGTGGAGGATCATCGGTTCGGTGAACAGCTGAAGCGAGCCGATCACCGTGAAGAGCCCGACCATGACCAACGACGGCCGGATCAGCGGCAGTTTGATGCTCAGCGCCGTACGCAGCGGGCCGGCGCCGTCGACGACGGACGCCTCCAGCACCTCGCGGGGGATGGCCTGCAGCGCCGCGAAGAAGATGATCAGGTTGTACCCGGTCCACTCCCACAGGGCGATGTTGACCACGGCCGGCACGGGACTGCCCAGGATGTCGATCCCCAGGCCGGCGGAGTCGAGGGCGCCGATCACGGGGCTCACGCCCGGCGTGTAGAGGTACATCCAGATCAGGGCCGCGATGATGCCGGGCACGGCGTGCGGCAGGAACAGGGCCAGCTGGAAGAACCGCTTCGCACGGGCGAGCGCCGAGTCCAGCAGCAGGGCCAGCAGCAGCGACAGGCCGGTCATCAGCGGGATGTAGAGCAGGCAGTACAGCGCGAGATTGACGAAACCGTCGCGGAACGCCGGGTCGTGCAGGGCACTGGTGTAGTTGCCGAGGCCGCTGAAGACGCGCTCCACACCACCGAATCCGAGCCCGGAGCGCTTCTCGCTGTAGAGGCTGAGATAGAGGGCGTTGCCCATCGGGATGAGGGTGCAGGCGGTGAACAGCACGAAGAACGGGAGCAGGAGGAGGGCCGGGGCCCCCGGCCGCCCCCACCGCCGGGCGGCGGGGCGGGCGGCGGGGGAGCCGGCTCTGTGCGGCGCGGGGGCGACCATCAGCCCGTCACCTTGATCCCGCGGTTGTCCAGCTCCTTCTTCGTGGCCGTCTCGGCGCCGCGCACGGCGGTCATGATGTCGCCGCCGTCGTGGACCTCGGCGAAGGAGTCCTTGAGGGAGTTGTTGGTGGTGCCCATGACCGGCCCCCACGCCCAGTCGGCCCGGATGGACTTCGCGCCGTCCGCGAACAGGCCGTACAGGTCCTGGTCGCCGAAGAGGGTGCTCTTGAAGGCGCCCTTGGCGACCGGCACCAGGGCGGGGGCGGCCGGGTACGCGGAGGACGTGCCGGTGGCGATGCGCGCCTTGATGCCGTCCTCGGTGGTGGTCGCCCACTCCGCGAACTTCACCGCCGCCTCGGCCTTCTCGCTGTCCTTGGACACGGCGAACGTGGTCCCGCCGAGCATGCCGCTCGCCGGCGCCCCGTCGAACGTCGGCATCGGCGCGGCGGCCCACTTGCCGCCCTGGTCGGGCAGGGTGCCGCCCAGCACGCCCGCGCCCCAGCTGGCGCCCAGATAGCCGACGGTCCGGTTCTTCTGCAGGGAGGCCGTCCACTGCTGGGAGAAGGACGGGGCGACCTGCACCAGGTCGTCGTCGATCATCTTCTGCCAGTAGGCGGCGGTCTTGTTCGTGGCCGCGTCCTGGAAGCCGACCTTCCAGGACTCCGCCCCGGCCTTGAACCACTGCGCGCCGGCCTGCCAGGCCATGGCCTCGAAGGTGCTCGGGTCGTCGGGGAAGAACGTGGCGATACGCGCGTCGGGAACCGCCTTCTTGATCTTCTCCGCGTCCGCCCGGAACTCGTCCCAGGTCTTCGGCGGGGTGGTGATCGCCGCCTTCTCGAAGACGTCCTTGCGGTAGTAGAAGGTCTGCGGTGCCACGTCCAGCGGGAGGGCCCAGGTGGTGCCGCCCAGGGTGGTCATCTGCATCGCCTGCGGAAGATACTTGGACTTGAGGCCGTCGGAGACGTGCTCGCCGATGTCCTGGACCGCGCCGCGGCTGACGAAGTCCGGCAGCTGCGGGTACTCGACGTTGAAGACGTCGGGGGCGTTGCCGGCCTTCACGGCGTTGGAGATCTTGGCGTAGCCGCCCGCGTTGCCGGACGGTATCTCCTGGAAGTCGACACGGATGTCCTGCTGGGAGGCGTTGAAGGCGTCCACGACCTCCTGTGTCCCCTTGGCCCAGCCCCAGAAGGTGAGGGTGACGGGCCCCTTCCCGGCGGCGGTGTCGGTGTCGTCGCCCGAACCGCAGGCGGAGAGGCCGGCGAGGCACAGCGCGGTCGCGGCGGCGACGAGACCCGGACCGTACGTTCTGCGGCGGGCAGGCGAAGAGGAAGACATGGCGCGGCTCCTTGGAGAGGTCACGAGCACCGGCGTCCGGCCGGGCGCTGCGAGGTCACGCTGAGACGTGCGCCATCCTGAGATGCCGTTCGATCGAAGTCAATACCTTTCGATCAAATGATCTGAATGATCAATTCTGAAACGACAGCAGTCCGTACCGGCTGTCCGTACCGGCTGTCCGTGTCGGCTGTCCGCGCCGGCTACGCCGGTCCGCCGCACGAGGTGCGGAGCTTGAGCGTGGGCAGCAGTTCGATCTGGTGCACGGGCAGCGCGTCGCCCTCGTCGAGCCGCCGCAGCAGCAGATCCAGCGCGGCCGAGCCGACCGCCCTCTTGGGCGGAGCGACCGCGGTCAGCGGCGGCTCCGACAGTGACGCGTACACGTCGTCGTACGCGATCATCGCCACGTCCTCCGGCACCGAAAGGCCGTGCGTGCGCAGCAGCGACGGCAGTTGCAGGGCGTCCTGGTCGTTGTGCACGACCACGGCCCGCACGCCGGAGCGGGCGGCCTCGGCGATCCGGGCGGCCAGCTCCGCGTCGTCCCCCGGGGAACGGGAGCTGTCGGGGCTGGACACGTCGATCACAGGCAGCGCCGGCAGGCCGAGCCGCGCCACCGCCTCCGCGTACCCGGCCCGCACCTCGCAGGCGGTACGGGTGTCGGCGCGGGCCGCGAGCAGCACCGAGTCGTGGCCGAGCGCGACGAGGTGACGCAGCGCCAGCAGCACGCCGTGGCGGTGGTTCGAGCAGACCGCGTCCCACTGCGCCGCCGGGCTCAGGGGCGCCGCCCGGCGTTCGACCAGGACGGCCGGCACGGGCAGCTCGCCCAGCCAGTCGCCGCCCTCCAGCCCTCCGCCGGGGGTCCAGCCCGGCGTGAGCAGCAGCCCGTCGACGTCCGACTCCAGCAGCCGCTCCACCTGGGCGCGGTCGCTGCCGGCCCCGTACGGAGCGATGCCCAGCACCAGCCGGGCCCCCGCGGCGGTCGCCGCCGCACTGGCTCCCGCGATCACTTCGTCGAAGTACTGGCCGACGGTCGGCACCAGCATGCCGATCACCCGCCCCTGGCCCGCGGCGTGCCCGCCGGACGGGCCGACGGAGAGGGCCACCGACCCGTGGGTCCGCTCCACCTTGCCCTCGTCGGCCAGCGCGGCGACATCGCGCCGGACGGTGACCGCCGGGATCCCGAGTCGCTCGGCGAGCTCCACGATCCGGATGGAACCGGTCTCGCGCACGGCGTCGAGGATGCGAGAGCGACGTCGTTCGGCCGAAGCAGCCATCGGCACTCCTCCTTGTGATCGGATCCGCTGGAGAGCCTATCCGATCGCGCACATTGATCTGATCGATCGGAATTTGATCGAACGATACGAAAGCATTGACTCGATCCATGGACCGCTCTAGTTTCTGGCCCACTCCAGCAGAGAGGTGCACCCCATGAGGGCCCAACTCACCGGTGGCGGACGACGGGCGTGGCACGGCGCCCTCCTCGCCGCCACGCTCGCCGGCGCAAGCGTGGTCGCCCTGCCGGCCGCACCCGCGTCGGCCGCCGGAACGACGACCTACGTCGACTGTTCGGCGCCGGAGGCCGGCACCGGCACCCTTGCCAGCCCCTTCGACAGCATCGACCAGGCGAACGCCAGGACCTACGGGCCGGGCGACACCCTGGCCTTCGCGGCCGGGACCACCTGCACCGGCACGCTCGCCCCCACGGGCAGCGGCACGGCCGCCGCCCCCATCACCGTGACCCGCTACGGCACCGGCGCCCTGCCCACCCTCGACGGGGACGGCGCTGCCGACGTGGTGCGGCTGACCGACCAGGACCACTGGACGATCCGCGACCTCAAGGTGACCAACCCGGCGTCGTCCCTCGCCCGCAGGACGGGCGTACGCATCTCCGCGACCGACGGCAGAGCGCACCGCGGGTTCGACATCAACAACCTGGTCGTCGACCGGGTGGCGGGGCAGACGAACAAGACCGGTTCGACCACCGAGGACTACGTCCAGTCCGCGGGCATCGTCACCGGGGCCACCGGAGCCGGCTCGACCCTCGACGACGTCCACGTCCACCACAACCAGGTGAGCAACACCGGCGGCGGCGGGCTCAAGATCCGCGTGGGCTCCATGGCCACCAAGGGAACCGGCGTCCTGATCGAGCACAACACCGTGCGGGACGTCGGCGGCGACGCCATCATCGGCAGCTACGCCGACGCGCCGCTCATCCAGTACAACGTGGCCTCCGGCACCGGCAACGGCGTGTACCCCTTCTCCGGCGGGAACTTCGCCGGCATCTGGGTGCTGGGCGACCACAACCCGACGATCCAGAAGAACGCCGTCCACGGCATCACGAAGATGTCGGTCGCCGACAGCCAGGCGTTCGACTGCGACTGGGGCAACACCGGTTACTGCACGATCCAGTACAACTTCAGCCGGGACAACATCGGCGGCTTCTTCCTCGACTGCGACGGCTGCGGCACCGTCGGCGGGGCGAAGGAGATCATCCGCTACAACATCTCCGAGAACGACTGCCGTATGAGCAGCGGCGGCAGCAGCGGCCGGTCCGCGCTGCACATGTACAACAACGTCATGTACTGCACGGACAAGAAGTTCGACATCACCCTTCCCGACGAGAGCGTGCTCGAGAACAACATCTGGGTGGGCACGAGCGACTCCCGGCTGCCCACCGGTACCGGGATCTCCTGGAAGTGGAACGTCTTCCAGGGCGTGCCCCGGCCGACCGGGAACGGCATCGTCGGCGACCCCCTCTTCGTGAACCCCGGCACGGGCGGCGACACCATCCACTCCGTGGACGGATACCGGCTGAAGGCCGCCTCGCCCGCGCTCGGCAACGGCGCGGTGGTGACGGACAACGGCGGCCGCGACTACTGGGGCAACCCCGTCTCCGCCACCACCAAGCCCCATCGGGGCGCCTACAACGGCCCCGGCGTGTAGAAAGTGCCGGGCGCTCAGTCCGCCGGGTGCGCGCGGAAGGCGATCAGGGCGGTGTCGTCACGGTCGTCGGAGAGGTCCTGCAGTACCCGCAACAGGTCCGGGAGCGGCTTGTCACGGTGGGACGCGGCGGCGTCCAGGAGACGCCGCTGGCCGGCGTCGAAGGAGTCGGTGGGGGTCTCGACGAGGCCGTCCGTGTAATGGAGCAGCGTGTCGCCCGGCTCGAGGGTGTGGGTGTGGGTGGCGCGCGGGATGCCGGGGGCCACGCCCAGCGGGGGGTCCTGGTCCGGGCCGGTGAGGAAGCGCGGCTCCCCCCGGGCCGGGACGAGGAGCGGGGGCGGGTGGCCGGCGTTGGACCAGGCCATCCGCCAGGTGCCGTCGGGCCGGCGCCGCAGGTGGGTGTGGACGGCGGTGGTGAAGGAGGCGATGTTCAACCCGTCGGCGGCGTCGTCGAGCATGGACAGGAGGGCCGCGGGCGTGCAGTCGGGACCCCTGTTCCAGGCGAGGCCGCGGAGCATGCTGCGCAGTTGACCCATGGCGGTGGCCGCGACGAGGTCGTGGCCGGCCACGTCCCCGATGTCGAGGACGAGGGTGCCGTCGGGATGGGTGAGGGCGTCGTACCAGTCCCCGCCGATCTCGTGCGCCGGGCTGGCGGGCCGGTAGCAGGCGGCCAGGAGGGCACCGGGCACGGCAGGCGGCTCGGTGAGGTGGGCGTGCTGGAGGCGCAGCGCGGTGCTGCGGGCCTGCTGGAGGTCGAGAACCCGGCGGATGGGCTGATGTGCGAGATGCAGGGCCCTGCGCAGCAGCTCGATGTCGGCGGGAGCCGGAGCGGGGGTGTCCCCGTTGGTGCTGGTGGCGGCATAGCCGAGGACGGTGTTGTCGACGACGAGCGGAATGAGGGTGAGGCTGGTGGCGTCGGCGGCGGTCAGCCACCGTTCGGTGACCGCCGGGACCAGACCCTCGGGGATCCGGCCGTCCGCGGGGAGCAGGAAGGTCCGCGGAGTACCGCCCTCCAGCACCTCCCGCACGGTATCGGTCACGGTGAGGCTCTGGCCCCGGAGCGCGGGCCGGGCCGGCAGACCCGGCCGGGTGGCGGAGGCGACCCGCCGCACCGTGACGGTCTCGTTCTCGGGCAGCGGCCATTCCTCGTGCGACAGCAGCAGGACCACACAGGAGTCGGCGAGTTCGGGCACGATCATGCGGACCACCGCGGCGAAGGTGTCCTCGAGGCTCTCCCCGGACACCTCGGCGACCTGCGCGAGAAGACGTTCCCCCAGCGTGGCACGCCAGGTGTCCTCGACGTCCACGGTCGCGGCGACCCACTCCTCGGCGCGGCCGCCGCGCAGGATGGGCACGCAGCGGGTCGACATGTGCCGGTACGAGCCGTCCGCGGTCCGCACCCGGTAGGTGTTCTCGAAGACGTCCGGAGGCTCCTCGGCGGTGGCGGTGTGCCAGGAGCGCCTGAGCCGTTCCAGGTCACGGGGGTGGATACGGGCGGCCCAGATCTCGTCCATCCATCCGTGCCAGGGGACCCCGGTGACCCGCTGCCAGCCGGGGACGATCTCGTGCGCCGAGCCGTCCGCGCGCAGTACCCACACCATCTGGGACACGGCCGACACCAGCGCCTCGTAGCGCTGCAGCGCGAGCGTCTCGGCCGTGGTGTCCAGGGCGACGACCATCGCGCCCCCGCCGTCCGGCATGGTGACGGGCGTACAGGAGTAGACGAAGTGGCGGGCCTGTTCCGGGGCGCCGGGGTCGGGTTCCCGCGCGTCGGGCAGCCGGCGCGGCCGTCCGGTGGCCACCACGTCGTCCAGGACCCTCAGGAACTCGTCGGCGTCCGGCTCCGGGAACGCCTCCCGCGCGGGCAGTCCCAGGGGCCGCGCACCGAGCAGCCGGGAACAGGCCGCGTTCTGGTAGACCAGCCGGTGCTCGGGTCCCGAGAACACCGCGACCGCCGCGACCGTCTCGTCGAACAGCCCCGGGTCGAGGTGCCGCGCGGGACTCATCACCGGCCTCCCGAGTGCCACGCTCGCCGGACGACCGGTCGGCGACGACTCCGCCAGGCGAGCAGCGTCACCTCGTATCCCTTCCGACGTCGGTACCGAGACCCTGCTCATCTTCCCGGTGCGGGGGCCCGGCACCTCGTGCGCCACGCTGGCGGCGGAGCGGCCGTTACCCCGAACCGGGGCGCGGACAGTACGGCAACGGTGCGTTCCGGGAGAAGGGCTGCGGCCGAGCGGCTGCGCGCGGTGTTCGGAGAAGGCCCGCCGGGACGGCAGCGTCACGACGCCCCGCGACGCCGGGGCGCTCGCCCCGCTTCGTCGATGCGGCGATCGCCGGCATCCGCGTCTTCGGCCAGGGCGGCGCCGACCGGCCCGCCCCGGAAGCACCCACCGGCTGACGGCACCCCAGGCGTGATTCTCGGTCCACCCGCACCGGAGCAGGGACGAGTGCGTGTCCTGAGTACCTGTACTCAGGACGCACCGCCCGGCGTCGGCAAGGGTGGGGGAACCACCCGCCGACACCAGGAGTCCGGTGCACATGACCAGCATGACCAGCATGACCAGCATGGCCGGCAAGACCTGTCGACCTGCCGTCCGCGCCACGGCTGCCGCCGCTCTCGGGTGCCTCACCGCCGCGCTGATGCTCGGCGGGTGCTCGGTGGAGTACCGGGACGACATCTGCAGAGACGGCGAATACCCGGTCACGTCGGTCGGTGGCACCGGCTCCGCGTGCGTCGCGGACGACGAGCAGCCTCCCCAGGGCTACACGCGCTTTCCGGAGGGCAAGGTGCCGCGGCAGGTCGACGACAAGTGGGACGTCTACTGGCGCACCCACATGATCGACGAGAACGGCGCCATCGTGGACGCCCCCGAGACCGCCTGACCAGACGGGCGACCGACTGTGCGGCGACACGCCGCACGGGGATCGAGGCCCCGGAATGGGCCGCTCCTCTGCCCTCCTCGCGCGTAACCGTTTATATTGGTTACATGGACTCGACCCCGGCCAAGGGGCTGACGCTGTACTCGCACACCGGCGTCGCCTACCGATTCGATCCCGGTGCACTGTGCCTGGAACTGCTGACCACCGGAGGCCCCGGCGCCTATCGGCGGTACGAGGTTCTGCACGAGCCCGCCGACCTGGCCGGCTGGGCGCAGCGGTCGCGGCTGACTCCGACGCCCGTGCTGGCGATCTCGGCGGACGAGGTGGCTGGTGTGCGAAGGCTGCGCGACGCGCTGTTCCGCGTGGTCCTCGCCCAGGTGCGCGGCGAGCCTCACCCGCCGGCCGATCTGGAGGTGGTCAACGAGGCCGCCGCCCGTCCGGCCCTGGCACCCGCCATAACCCCGGCAGGTGAGCGGCGGTGGGCCGGATCCCTCACCGGCACCCACCTGGCATCGACCGTCGCCCGGGACGCCGTCGAGCTGCTGACCGGCCCCTTCTCGCACCGCATCCGCACCTGCGCCGCCGAGGACTGCCACCTCGTCTACGTCGACACCTCACGGCCCGGACGCCGCCGCTGGTGCTCCATGGAGCACTGCGGCAACCGTCACAAGGTCAGGGCCCTGCGCGCCCGCCACACCGAGGAAGGATGACCGCCATGCCCACAGGACTCACTCAGGACGCCGGCTGGCAGATCGGGGTGTCCCGCACCCTGCCCCACCCTCCGTCCGTCGTATGGGACTTCATCAGCGGCCCCGGGGGACTCGCCCTCTGGCTCGGTCCCGGCGCCGGCCTCGCCCCCGAACGCGGCGCCCGCTACCGGACGGCCGGGGGAGTGACGGGCGAGGTGCGCGGCTACCACGCCGGGACGAAGATCCGCGTCACCCACGGCACCACCACGGTCCAAGTCGCCCTGGCGCCCGCCGCCGAGGGGGCCCGCACCATGCTCCGGTTCCATCAGGAGCACATCGCGAGCCAGGAGGAGCGCGAGCGGCGACGGGCGCACTGGCAGCGCGTCATGGACCGGGTCGCCGCCGCTCTCGACGGGGCCTGACGGGCCGAGGCTCAGCCGCTCTGCCCGGCGAACTGCGCGATCTGGTCCTTCACCCAGGGGTCGTACACGGCGAGACGCCGGGCGGCCGTGGGGTCGAACTGGCGGATCTGGTCCAGCACCCACGGGTCGATGCGCTGCCGGGAGACCGGCGTCCGGCCGTGATGGCGGTGTCCGGCCGGAGTCGCGGCGGGGCGTGCGGAGTGCCCGCCGTGCTGCGGGGCCGCCGCCGTGGCCGGACCCGCGCCGGCCAGCAGCGCACCTCCGACCCCCAGGGTCGCGATTCCCGTGGTCACGGCGTGCCGCATCGGCTTGTTCATGATGGTTCCTCCCGCTTCACGCGACGGCGGACTCCAAACGGAATCCGATGATCCGGTTGGGGCGCCTACCCGGCCCTCCACCCGATACACGTGCTCCCGGGCCGGGGTCGCGGAAGTGGTGGTGGGGAGGCGTCGTTGCAGGAGAGGATGGGGGCCATGACGGGAGAGCCTTCCTCTATCGACCGCACTCGACCCAGCATCGCCCGGGTGTACGACTATCTCCTCGGCGGCAAGGACAACTACGCCGCGGACCGGGAGATCGGCGACGTGTTCAAGCGCGACCTGCCCGGTTCGGTGGCGATCGCCTTCGCCAACCGCGCGGCGCTGACACGGGCGGTGCGGGAGATCGTGACGACCACCGGGATACGGCAGTTCATCGACCTCGGCAGCGGTCTGCCCACGGCCGACAACGTGCACCAGGTCGCGCAGCGGCACGACCCCGAGTGCCGTGTGGTGTACGTCGACACGGATCCCCAGGTGCTGGTGCACGGGCGGGCCCTGCTGGAGGAGAACGACCGGACGCGCGTGGTGCCGGTCGACGTGCGCGACCCGGAGGGCATACGCAGCCACCCGGACACCCGGGCCCTGATCGACTTCGACCGTCCCGTCGCCGTCATGTTCAGCGCCATCCTCCACCACGTCAACGACGAAGAGGGTCCCGGCGACATCGTCCGCTACTGGCGCGACCGCGTGCCGTCCGGGAGCCACTTCTTCGTCAGCCACTTCCGTTCCGGGAACAACCCCGAGACGGCGGAGGCCGAGCGAGTGCTCCAGGGGACCTTCGGCCGGGGCCGCTGGCGGAGCGACGAGGAGATCGCGTCCCTCCTGGACGGCCTGGAGATCCTCGAACCGGGGATCGTGCCGGCGTCCACCTGGCGTCCTGACACCGTGGACGGCCCGTGGAGCGGCGACGGCGAGCGGGAACTCACGGTCTGGGAGCGTCTCATCGCCGCCGGGCTGGCCCGCAAGCCGTAGCGGCGTCCCCGGAGGACGTGCTCACGCAGCGAACCGCACCGGCAGACGCCGCGGGCCGCGGATCAGCAGTCCCGCGCGCCAGGCGAGGGCGGCCGGGTGGATGTCCAGGGACAGGTGCCGGCACCGCTCCAGCAGCGTCCTGATGGCGATGCGTGCCTCCAGGCGGGCCAGCGGTGCGCCGAGGCAGTAGTGGATGCCGTGGCCGAACGCCACATGGCCGCGGGCGTCGCGGGTGATGTCGAAGCGCTCGGGAGCGGGGAAGCGCGCCGGATCGCGGTCGGCATCGGCCAGCGCCACCAGGACCAGCTCGCCGCCCCCGGGCACGACCGTGTCACCGATGGTCAACGGCTCGGTGGTGAACCGGTACGTCGGGGTCTCCACGGGGCCGTCGTAGCGGAGCATCTCCTCCACGGCGGAGTCGATGAGGGTGAGATCGGCGCGCAGCGCGGCCAGTTGCTCGGGGTGGGTGAGCAGCGCGAGTACGCCGTTGGAGATGAGGTTCACGGTGGTCTCGTGGCCCGCCACCAGCAACAGCCAGGCCATGCCCAGGAGTTCGTCCGCAGACAGCCGGTCTCCGTCGCCGTCCCCGTCCGGACCGTGGATCAGCGCGCTCATGAGGTCGTCACCCGGCTGCCGCCGCTTGCTCGCGAGCAGTTCCTCCAGATACCGCGCCATGGACGCCGCGGCCGCACCGCGGACCTCGGGGTCGACGGCGTCCAGGGCGTCGTTCGACCACGTGCGGAAGGAGTCGCGGTCCAGGTCCGGGACGCCGAGGAGTTCGCAGATGACGGAGATGGGCAACGGGAACGACAGTGCCTCGACGAGGTCGGCGCGCCCGTCGGGCGCCGCGAGCATCCGGTCCAGGAGGGCGTCGGTGGTCCTCTGGACGCGCGGGGCGAGCTCCTCCACCCGGCGGGCGGTGAACTCCCGGGCGACCAGTTTGCGCAGCCGTGTGTGGTCGGGCGGGTCGGCCCTGAGCATGTGCGGGCCGGAGGAGACGGCGCCGATCGGAAGCGACGGGGACGCCTTGCCCCAGTCCTTCGACAGCCTCGGGTCCGCGAGCGCGGCGCGCCCGGCCTCGTAGCCGACGACGAGCCAGGCCTCCGCGTTGCCCTCCGGCATCCGGATGCGGTGCACGGGGCCCTGCGCCCGTAAGCGGGCGTACACCGGATACGGATCGCGGGTGAAGGAGTCACCGAGTGCGGCCAGGTCGACGATGCTCATGGGCTACCACCTCTACGACGGCTCACGGTTCACGACGGTGACCGGCGGGCGACCACTGCCCGCCGACTGTAACTCCCGCCGTCCCGGGGCCACCCTGATTTCCGGCCACGCCCCGCGCCGCCCCCACCGGCACGGGCGGGGACGGCCATGGGCGAGACTGGGGTCATGCTCGTTCAGCTCCTCGCCGCCACCGGTGTGCTCGCCGTCCTGACCGTCGTTCCCGGCCCGGACATGGCCGTGGTGACGAAGCGGGCCATCGCCTCCGGCCGGGGGGACGGCCTGCGCACGGTAGGCGGCATCACGGCGGGACTGCTCGTCTGGGGCGTCCTCACGGTGGTGGGCCTGGCCGCCGTCCTCGCGGCGTCCGCCACGGCCTACACGGTCGTCAAGCTCGCCGGCGCCGCCTACCTGCTGCTGCTGGGCGTCCAGGCCCTGCTCCAGAGCCGGCGCGGCCCGGCGGCACCCTCGGCGGGGAGCGCCCCGGCCCCGTCCGGCAACCCGTGGCGCACGGGCCTGGTCAGCAACGTCCTCAACCCGAAGATCGCCGTCTTCTACACGGGCCTGCTGCCCACGCTCGCACCGTCCGGAATCTCACCGCGCCTCGGGATGGGCCTGCTGGTCCTCCTCCACGCCGCCCTCACGCTCGTCTGGCTCAGCGGTTACGTGCTGGCCCTGGCCAAGGCCGGCGCCTTCTTCGAGAGGTCCGCCGTCAGACGTGCCCTGGACCGCGTCACGGGTGTCGTTCTGATCGGCTTCGGGATCAAGGTCGCGACCTCCCGGCCCTGAGCGCACCTGCCACCCGGACCGCGCCGGCCGGCTGACCCGTGCGCGGAGCCTCCGGCCGTCGACGCCGGGGCTGCCCGCGGACGGCCGTACGGCGTCCTCTACTGCGCCGCCCGGATCGCGGAGATGTCGAACTGCAGGCGGACCTTCTCGCTCACCATCGTGCCGCCCGCCTTCAGGCGCTGGTTGTAGACCAGGCCCCACTCGGTGCGGTCGATGGTCGTGGTGCCGTCGAACCCGGCCCGTTCGAAGCCGAACGGGTCCATGACCGAGCCGAGGTAGTCGAGTTGGAGGTCCACGGGCCGGGTGACGTCCCGGATCGTCAGGTCACCCGTCATCCGGAAGGTCTCGCCGCCCTCGTGCGTCGTGGAGGTGGAGCGGAACGCCATCTCGGGGAAGCGGCGCACGTCGAAGAAGTCGGCGCCGACGAGGTGCGCGTCGCGCTGCTCCACGCCCGTGTCGACGCTGGCCACCCGGATGACGAGCTCGGCCCGCGACTCGGAGGGCCGGGCCCCGTCGAAGTACAGGGTGCTGTCGAAGTCGGTGAAGGCCCCGCGCACCGTCGTGACCATCGCGTGCCGCACGGAGAACCCGATGCGGCTGTGCGGCCGGTCGATGGTCCATCGCCCGGTCAGGGACCGCAGCGCCGGGTCGAGCGCGGCACCGCCGTCCCCGGCCTCCGCGGCGTGCGCCGGGGAGCGGACGGTCGACGTGGGTTCGGCCAGGGTGGACGACGGGCGGCGGCTGAAGATACCCATGAGAACGTAGGCCCCTCTCGGAAGTGATCACCTGGTGTTATCACGGGGCCGCCGGAGAGCACGTGAAGAGATGGGGGGCCTTGTCCGGCTTCCATGGCGTCGGCTGCAAAGGTGCACAAGATCAACATGATCGGGCCACACGTGCCGCCGCCGTCCGTCAGGCGGTACCTGCCGTGCCGCCGAGGATCTGCTCGCGCAGGATGTCCGCGTGCCCGCAGTGCTGCGCCAGTTCGCGCAGCGTGTGCAGATAGACCCAGCGCAGCGGCAGCGGGCCCCGGCGGTTGCCCCGGACGACGTCGTCCGGCGTCAGCTCCGCCGTGGCACGCCGAGACGCCGCGCACGCCTCACGGTAGGCGTGCTGGACCGAGGCGACGGTGTCGTCGTCGCCGAGGCCGAACGACTCGTCGGGCGTGTCCGGAATCCCGATCTCGCGACGCGACCGGCACGTGATCGCCTCGTCGAACCAGACCTTCTCGACGAAGGTGACGTGCTTCACGAGGCCCAGCAAGGTGGTCCTGGACGCGACCAGCGACCGGCGCGCCTGTTCCTCCGTCAGGCCGTTCAGGCAGTCGTGCAGGGCGCTCCGGTGCTCGTCGAGGAACGACTCGAACTGGTCCCGGAGTGCCGCGTGGAAGGTGGTCTGTTCCATCGTGGGGTTGAAGGGCATGACCGTAACGATAGGCGGGCGGTCAGCCGCAGACGCGGGTGACGGCGGTGACCGCTCCGCCGGCGTTCTCGTCGTCCGTGCCGAGGACCGCGACACCGGAGCCGGGCACGCAGTCCACGGACTCGACCTTGTGCCCGGTGAACTTCCGCAGCACCTCCGGGTGCTGCGTCACCGTCAGCCGCACCCGGCCCGAGCGGTCGAGGCGGACCGACCCCGCGTCACTCACCGCCGAGTCGAACGGCCCGTCGTCCCCCTGGTCCGAGGCCGAAGCGATCAGCAGGCGGCCCGAGCCGGTGACGGTGAGGTCGGAGGCGTGCCGGACTCCGCCCGTGGGATACGGCGCGCGGTAGACGGCCTTCGTCACGGCGCCGAACGTCGACTCCCCGTACTCGTTGAACGACAGCGGCGCCGCGTACAGCGTCGCCGGCCGGCCGGCGCCCTCGCCCCGGTCGGCCCAGACCGCCGCGAGCCTGCCGTGCCGCGAGACGAGTGCGAGACCCTCGAAGTTGTCCCCCTGGCCGATCGCGGGGAGCGGCGAGAGGTCGCGGACCTCGACCGCCTTCCCGTCGCCGGTGGTCCTCAGGTGGTAGACGAGGCCCCGGCTCGCCACGGCGAGATACTCGTCCGAGGTGCCCGGCACGGCCTCCAGCGCCTCGAGGTCGACCGGCTCGGCACCGCCCCTCCACTCCAGCGGCCGTATCGCGTCACCGGGATTCCCGGTCCGGTACGTCAGCCGGGCGATGCGGCTCTCGCCTGGGCGTTTGTTGTCGAGGGCGATCAGCGCGCGGTAGGTGCGGCCCGAGCGCGAGGTGACGGCGAGTCCGCTGACGCCGCTCCTGATGTCGCCCCCGACCTGCTCCCACCCGCCGCCCGAGGCCGAAGTCGAAGCCGAGGCCGGGGCCTGAACCGCGGTCGCACCCGCAGGCGCCGTCCCGTCACCGGTCCCGGCCACGGTCACGCCCGTCGAGGCGGCGACGGCGACTCCCGCACCCAGCAGAGCGATCGTGGACAGGACGGTCTGACGCAGGCGCATGGAGCTCCCCCTGAGAAGTGACGCGCGTAGATGAACCGGCTCGCCGGGAACGTAACGGTCCTGACGCCCCCTCGGCAAGAGGCGCGCGCACAAGACCGGCCCCGCACTCTTGAACAATGCTCAGCTTTCCTGGTGTGATCTGCCGCACTGCCGACCGACCATGCCGGAGGTCCCGTGTACCGCCGTCTGCTCGCCGCGCTCGTCTGCACCGTCCTGCTGTCCGCCGGAACCGCCCACGGGAAGGCCGCCGTCGAGGACCACCACCGCGATCCGTTCGCCGGCATCCCCCGGCTCACGGACGACCGGGGCCGCGTCCTGACCCTGCGTGGCTGGAACGTCGAGGACAAGGCCCACCGCGGCGAGGCCGCCCTGTCCGCGATCGGCGAGCGGCACTTCCGCGACCTGCGGGCCCAGGGCTTCGGCTTCGCGCGCCTGCTGGTCTTCTGGGACGACCTCGAACCCCGGCGAGGCCACTACGACGAGAGGTACCTCCGGAAGATCGAACGCATCCTGGACTGGGCGCACAAGCACCGTGTCCAGGTGCTGATCGACGCTCACCAGGACGTCTTCGGGCCCGCGTTCGGCCACCGCGGCATCCCCGAGTGGGCGACGAGGACCGACGGGCTGCCGTTCACCCCGCACCCCGACGACTGGTTCGCCGAGTACTTCGAACCGGCCGTGCAGCGTGCCTTCACCCACCTCTACGAGGACCCGGACCTGCGGCGCGCCCAGGCGGACATGTGGCGGGTGCTGGCCGACCGCCTCGGGGACCATCCGGCCGTCCTCGGCTACGACCTGATCAACGAGCCCATGGGCGAGATCGCGCAGGGCGAGGACCTGCCGACGGCCGCCCGGCGTATCGAGCGCGATCAGCTCACGCCCCTGTACAACCGCCTCTCGGCCGCGGTCCGTTCCGTCGACGACGACTCCTGGATCTTCTTCGAGCCGACCCCCATCGTGGGAGAGGGCGTGCCCACCGGCCTGGGCCGCGTGCGCGATCCCCGGGCCGTCTACGCGCCCCACTTCTACAACACGGCGATGGAGGCGGGCGCCGACTACGATCCGTCGGCCGGCTGGATCGAGGCGTACGAGGCGGCGGTCACCGAGTACCCGCGTCGGTACCGTGTGCCCGTCGTGGTGGGGGAGTGGGGGCCGCTCAACAACTCCCTGCCGAACATGGGGCGTTTCTACCGCGACGCCCTGTCGTCGCTGAACCGCTACAGCTCCGGCTGGGCGGGCTACGTCTGGTGCTACGGCGGCGGGTACTGCGCCGTGGACGCCCATGGACGTTTCCAGGCCAACAAGGAGCAGACCGCGACGCCGTACGCCCCGGCGGTCGCCGGCCGGATCACCGCCGAGGCGTACGCGCCGGACAGCGGCACCTTCCGGCTCTCGTACCGGGGCGGGCCCGGCGTCACCGAGATCTCCCTGCCGCCCCGGGCGGGCGGCTGGCGAGTCCAGGTGACCGGGGCCACCGGGACCGCGGCCCCCTCGCCGCGGGGGGACCGTGCGGCGACCGCGCGGGTGACGGCGCGACCAGGCGCGCACGTCACCGTCGTCGTCACTCCCCGTGAAAGATGAACAGTTGTCTTGTTTCCTGCGTTCCCATGGTGGCTACCGGCCGGTACAACCGCTGGTAACCCCACCACCAGGAGGTGCAGTGAAGGGCACACGGCACAGACACCACTGGCTGACGACGGCCGCAGCGGCACTGGCGGTGGCGTGCGGGAGCGTCACCGCCGCCACCCCCGCCCAGGCCGCCGGGTCCGGCACCGCCGCGTCCGTCTCCTCCGTACCGCTCTCCCCCGAACTGGAGGCCGTTCGCGCCGCCGAGGCCGCCGAGCTCTACGGAAGCCCGGCGGAACGGCCCCTCGACGACCGCAGGACCAGCCTGATCTCGCTCGGCGACAGCGAGATCTCGGGCGAGGGCATCGGCACCTACGAACCGGGCACCAACGGCCCCGACAACTGGTGCCACCGCTCGCCGGACGCCGCCATCCACCGCACCGGCATCCCCGCCGACCTCACGGTCAACGTGTCGTGCTCCGGCGCGTACACCGGGAACATCCGCATCGGCGGCGCGAAGCAGTACGCCGACGAACTGGTGCAGAGCGACAGCCTCGCGATCACTGCGCGCAACACCCGCGTCAAGATGGTGGTCCTGGTCGCCGGAGCCAACGACGATCTCCAGTTCGGCCCCGTGATGACCGACTGCGTCACGCGCTACCTGCTCCTCCAGGGCGCCTGCGCGGCCAAGTACGCCCCCGGCTGGCAGGCCCGCGTCGACGCCCTCGTGCCCAAGGTCGAGCAGACCGTGCGCGACCTGAGGACCGTGATGCGGGACGCGGGATACGCGGACGGCGACTACAAGCTCGTCGTCATGGGCTACCCCAGCCCCATAGGCCCCGACTTCCGCGACAACCCGGCCTTCGCCGGCAAGCTCGCCTGTGGCGGCCTGGGATACGACTCCGACACCGCCTGGGGCCGCGACAGTGCCGTCCCCGCCTTCGAACGCGGCATGCGCAAGGCCGCCGCCGACACCGGCGCGGTCTACCTCGACAACTCCCGGCTCTTCCACGGCCACGAGGTCTGCATGGAGGACACCTGGGCCAGGGGCGCATACATCGACCTCACCAAGCCCGGCCTGCCGGACGAGAACTCCCTGCGCCAGTCCTTCCACCCCAACCGGCGCGGCCACGCCGCCTTCGCCTCCTGCCTCACGCAGCTGTACGACTCCGGTGCCAGGGAGGCGAGTTGCGCGGACGTCGACTCGTCCGGGAAGCCGGTCCTCGTCCCGTACGCATGGGACTCGGTCTACCGGCCGCTGACGAACCGGGCGACCGGCACCTGCCTGGACGCCGAGGCCGCCGCGAGCGCCGACGGCACCCGTGTCCTCGGCTGGGAGTGCCACGGCGGCCGAAACCAGGGCTGGTGGTACGACCCGGCACGGGGCACGGTCCACACCGAGCTGACCCAGGACCGCTGTCTGGACGTCCCCGACACCGCGTACCCGGCGGGCACGGCCCTGGTCCTGTGGAACTGCCACGGCGGCACCCATCAGAAGTTCGTCCGCGAGGGGGAGACGATCCGGCCCACGGCCGCGCGGGGACTCTGCCTCACCCTCGCCGGTCCGCGCGAGCCCCTGCGGATCCAGAAGTGCGACGGTACGGCGAACCAGTCGTTCGCGTGACGACCGCCCGCCCCCGCCCGGTCCTCGCGACACGGGTGGGGGAGGCGGGACGGGCCGGCCCGGGAGGCACCCGGCGGCCCTTCACGGTAGAACGGTGCGATGACGAGCTCACCGAAGCCGGGGGACGAGCCGGACTCGTTCCTGGCCCTGTGCGGTCACACCCACGTGTTCCCGGGAGCCCGCCTGCGCGTCCGAGGACTCCCCGACCCGCTGGCCTTCGCCGCGGCCCCCGGCCCGCTCGACCTGCTCCTGCGCTTCTCGGACGACGTGGTCACCGAGGCGGAGCTCCGCGCCGACGGCCCGGCGGGCCCGGTCCTCACCGTCCCGGCCCACACCACCGGCGCCGGCACGCACATCGCCGGGCACCGGTGGCTGGTCCGGGAGTTCGTCCCCACGGGGGACGAGGTCGAGCTGACGATCGGGGCCCGCACCTCGCACTGAAGCCCGCTAGAGGGGCGCGAGGCGGGCCTTGAGCAGACAGAACTCATTGCCCTCGGGGTCGGCCAGGACGTGCCACTGCTCCTCGCCCGTCTGACCGATGTCGGCCGGACGCGCCCCCAGCTTCAGCAGGCGCTCGAGCTCGGCGTCCTGGTCCCGGTCGGTCGCGTTGACGTCGATGTGCAACCGGGACTTGCCCTTCTCCGGCTCGTCGCGCCGGCTCAGGATGATCGTCGGCTGCGGACCGCCGAAGCCCTCGCGCGGCCCGATCTCGAACATCTCGTCGCCCTCGCGGTCCAGCACGACGAAGTCCAGGACCTCGCACCAGAACCGCGCCAGCAGCTCCGGGTCGCGGCAACCGAGGACGAGCTCACTGATACGACACGCCATGAAGACAACCTGCTTTCAGCCGGACGACTGCCGGAAGGGCCGCACACGGGACTCACGGCTCCCGGCGGAGGGAACATCCGCGACCGTACCGGACGGGCGAGACCGAGCGAGATCATTTACGGCCCCGTCGCCCGTCGCCCGTCGCCCGTCGCCCGTCGCCCGTCGCCCGTCGGTCGTCGGTCGTCGGTCGGTGAGGCCGCGCGCCGGCGCCCGGGCGCCGGTTGCCTCCGCAGCAATTCCCTGACTAAGGTCAGAGAATGGTGAAGGAGCAGGTGCGACAAGTGCGGCGCTTCAACCGGGCCGTCGCCGAACGCGTGGGAGTACTGCACGACCACTACCTGGGCGGGGCCCGCCCCTACGGTCAGGCACGGCTGCTCTGGGAGATCGGTGACGGGGACACGCACGACGTCCGCCGCGTACGGGACCGGCTCGACCTCGACTCCGGCTACGTGAGCCGCCTGCTGCGCGCCCTCGAGCACGACGGCCTCGTCACGGTGGAGCCCCATCCCCGCGACCGGCGGGTGCGCACCGTCCGCCTGACCGAGGCGGGCCGCCGCGAACGCGCCCTGCTCGACGACCGCAGCGACGCGCTCGCCGCGTCGCTCCTCGCCCCGCTCGACGCCCGGCAGCGGGACCGGCTGACCTCGGCCATGGCCGAGGTCGAGCGACTGCTGACGGCCTCGGTGGTCACCGTGGCGGAGCTCGACCCCGACCACCCCGACGCCGCGCACTGCCTGCGGTCCTACGCCGCCGAACTGGAGGAACTCCTCGAGACCGGATTCGACCCCGCGAACAGCCTCCTGCCCGACCCGGGGCAACTGCGCCCGCCGCGGGGCCTGTTCCTCGTGGCCCGGCTGCACGGCGAGCCGGTCGGCTGCGGCGGCGTCAAGCTGCCTGACGGGGCCCCCGCGGAGATCAAACGGCTCTGGGTCTCCCCGCGCGTCCGCGGACTCGGGCTGGCGCGCCGGCTCCTGGGCGAACTCGAGGAACGGGCCGTGCGGCACGGCAGCGAACTCGTGCGGCTCGACACCAACAAGGCCCTGGAAGCGGCCACCCGCCTCTACCGCGGCAGCGGCTACACCGAAGTACCCGCCTTCAACGACGAGCCGTACGCCCACCACTGGTTCGAGAAGCGCCTGACCCCGAAGGGCCGCTAGGGGCCGCGCCGGTGAGGACGGCGGTGACGGGAGAGGCCGGCTCCTCGGCCGGCCCCCGGGCGGGCTCCGGCTCGCTCGAGTGCCGAGCCGGGTCCAGGCGGAGCATGTTCGCCTCGTCCGGTGTCCCGGGGACCGCCTGGTAGACCACCATCCGCTGGCCGCCCGTGCGGGCCAGCTGCATGACCTCGTAGGTCAGGGTCATCGCCCCCGCCGTCGGATGCCGGAAGGACTTCTGCCCGCCGCCGCGTTCGCAGACGTCGTACCGCTCCCAGAGCTTCGCGAACTCCGGCGACTTCACCGCCAGTTCACCGACCAGGGCGGTGAGTTCCGGGTCGTCGGGAGCGGCGCCGGCCACCGCCCGCAGATGGGCGACCGAGCGGGCGACCGTGTCCTCCCACGGGTCGTAGAGGGTCCGGCCGACCGGATGGAGGAAGAGATAGCGCGTCAGATTGCGCTGCTCGTCCGACCAGTCCCACAGTCCCGGCAACAGCCGCCGCCCGGGCGGATTGGCCGCGAGCACACGGTTGTAGCGGCTCACCACGTAGGCCGGCAGCGGCCGCACCGACTCCAGCATGCGCAGCACCGAGTCACGGACACCGTGGTCGGAGGAGGCGGGCAGCTCCGACGGCCGGCCGGAGGCCAGTTCCGCCAGCTCGTGCAGCCGCTCGTAGCCGTCGCCGCGCAGCCGCAGCGCCCGTCCGAGGGCGTCCACCACCGCGGGGGAGGGGTTGGTCTCCCGGCCGCGCTCCAGGCGGATGTAGTAGTCGACGCTCACCCCCGCGAGCGCGGCGAGTTCCTCGCGACGCAGTCCGGGAGTACGGCGCAGTCCCGCGCCGGCCGGCAGTCCGACGTCCTCCGGACGCACCTGCGCCCTGCGGGCCTTGAGATACCGGCCGAGTTCGGTGCCACGCGCGTCCCCTGGTGCAGCCATCCCGCCATTGTGGCAGGTGGGGGACGAATGTGAGGGGCCGTGTCAGGACCTGGAACGTCCCACCCCGGGTACGGCCCGGTCTGCCGGAGCGGGCTGCGCACGGGCAGGCTCTGTACCGGAGCGGGCGGCCCGGCCGCCGGGGCCCAGGGGGTGCACGACACCGGACCGCGGCCCGGCGCCCGGGACCGCTCGCCCGTCCCCTCCCCGTTCCCGGGGAGCCGATCCGCCGCCAGCCTCGGGAGTCCACCGTGACCACCACCTCGTCCCCGTCCGCCGTCCCGTCCGGCCGCACCGCACCCGGCGGTCTGCGCGCGCCGAGCCGGAAGACACCGAGCCGGAAGACACCGAGCGGGAGCCCACCGAAGCGGAACCCGACGGCGCTCGTCGCGGCGCTGCTCGGCTTCACCGTGATCACCGTCGACGTCTCGGCCGTCAACATCGCCCTGCCCGACATCCAGCACTCCCTCAGCGGCGGCATGGCCGGGCTCCAGTGGGTGGTCGACGCCTACACCCTGATGTTCGCCGCGCTGATGCTCTCCGCCGGTGCCTTCGCCGACCGGGCCGGTGCCCGCCGCGCCTACGCCTGGGGCGTCGCCCTGTTCACCCTCGCCTCCCTCGGCTGCGCCCTCGCGCCCGGCATCGGCGTGCTGATCGGCGCGCGTGTGGTCCAGGGCGTCGCCGCCGCGGTGGTGATGCCGGCCTCGCTGGCGCTGATCCGCCACGCCTACGACGACGCCCGGGCGCGGGCCCGAGCCATCGCGCTGTGGACGGTCGGCGGCTCGGTGGCGATGGCCGCGGGGCCGGTACTGGGCGGACTGCTCACCGACGGCGCCGGCTGGCGCTCGGTGTTCCTGCTCAACCTGCCGGTCGGCGCGGTGATCCTCGGCCTGCTGGTCCGGGTGGAGCGCTCCCCGCGGCGGCCGGCCGCGCTGGACGGCGCGGGTCAGCTCACCGCCGTACTGGCGCTCGCCGCCCTGGTCTTCGCCGCCATCGAGGGCGGCCACCTGGGCTGGACCAGTGCGCCGGTCCTGGCCGCCGTCGTGCTCGCCGCCGTCTCCGCCTACGCGTTCCACCGGGTGGAGGCCCGGCACGAGCGCCCCATGGTCCCGCTGAGCATGCTGCGCGACCGCCGGGTGGCGCCCGCTCTTGCGGTCGGCTTCGCCCTCAACGCCGCCTTCTACGGCGGGATCTTCGTCCTGGGGCTGTACTACCAGCAGCTGCGCGGCATGTCGGGCATCGCGGCCGGGCTGATGTTCGTCCCGATGTCGGCGCTGGTGACGGCGACGAACCTGGTGTCGCCGCGGCTGGCGGAGCGGATCGGCCGGCGGGCGGTGATCGTCACGGGGCAGGTGCTGTTCAGCGTGGCCATGGTCACCATGCTGCCGCTGGCCGCGCACACCCCGCTGTGGCTGGTGCTGCTCCTGCTGGTGCCGTTGAGCGTGGGCGGGGCACTGGCGGTGCCGGCGCTGACCGCGCTGCTGATGGAGGCCGTCCCCGCTCGGCGCGCGGGGATCGCGTCGGGGCTGCTCAACGCGTCCCGCCAGACCGGTGGCGCGCTTGCCGTCGCCCTGTTCGGCAGCCTGCTCGCCGACGCCCACGGCGGCTTCTCCCTGCCGGGCATGCGCCTGGGCCTCCTGGCCGTGGCCGCCGCCCTGCTGGCCACCGCTGCCGCCGCCCGCTTCCTGCTCCCGCGAGACTGACGCCCGCGGGCGTGTCCCGGCTCCGCCCAGGAGACGCACGGTGACGTGTCCCGGGAGAACGGGGGAACGTCACCGTGCGTCGCGCAGCCGGAGAAGGTACGTCGCGGTCAGCGCCACGGCACGGTCGCTGTCGTGCGACAGCGCCACGAGGGCGCGTGAGGCCCGCGTCCCCGGGATGTCCGCCAGCGCCTGGGTCAGCCGTCCGCGCGCGGGTGCCCGGGTGGTGCCGTGGGCGAGGCGGTCGACGAGAGCCGTCGCGACCCGGTCCGCCGTGGCGGGGTCGCCCGCCAGCACGCTCAGCGCGTCGGCCGCGTCGGTGTCGTTCCTGCCCTCCACGACCATGTCGACCAGCGTCGGGACCGCGTCGGCCCCACCGCGCGCCCCGAGCGCCAGTGCCGCGTGTCCGCGGACCAGGAGATCGGGATGCGCGAGGGCCCGCCGCAGCTCTTCGGCGGCCTCGTCGCCGGGCAGCTCCGCGAGGGCGCGGACGGCACGCTCCCGCACTGCGGCCGCGGGGGAGCCGAGGGCGCGGCCCAGCAACGCCGGGCCGTCGCCGCCCGCTCGCGCCAGCGCCCACCGGAGGGCGCCGGCCACCTGGGGCTCCGTCTCGTCCAGCGCCGCCTCGACCAGGGCCTCCACCGGCACCTCGGCGGCCGTGGAGAGGGCCGCCCGCTGGCGTGCGCCGGCGCTCGGGGAACCCAGCGCCTGCAGCAGTGCGACCACCTGGAGCACGTCCTCCCAGCCGGCGGGGTCCGCCGCATGGATCCGGTTCAGCCGCGTGAGCAACTCGGTCTCCGCCGCGATGCGTTCACGCGTACGGCGGATGAGGTCGTCGACGAGCGCCGAGGGCGCGAAGCCGGGATCGTCGAGCGCGCGGCCGATCTCGCGCAGCGACAGACCCAGCGACCTGAGGCTCTCGATCTGGAAGATCCGGTGGATGTCCGCTTCGGAGTACTCCCGGTATCCGGAGCCGGTCCGCCCCGAGGGACGCACCAGCCCGAGCGACTCGTAGTGCCTGAGCATGCGCGCGCTGACCCCGGAGTGCCGCGCCACCTCACCGATCAACACGTCCTATCCTCCCGCAGGTCCGGACCCGCCGAGCGCCACGATGCGCTTCGCCTCCTCGATCAGGAACCCGAAGGAGGCGTCCGGGTCGCGCAGCAGCCGCCGTGTGGCGAGCACGTGAGCGCGCACCGACGGCTCGGGGTCCGTCTCGGCCGCGAGCAGAGCCGGCACGGTCACCTCGCCCAGCGCGACCAGCGCCCGGCTGAGACTCAGCTGAGTCTCCCGCCCGCCGCGTCCGAGCTGCGTCACCAGCACCGCGGCCAGTGCGGGCTCCTCACTCTCCGGCACGAGCACCACCGCGGTCCGCCAGGCGCTGCGGGCCACCTCGTCGTCGGCGTCGCACAGGAGGGCCGGTGTGATCGCCGGCCACGCCCGCGGGTCTCCGATCTTGGACAGGGTGTGCAGCGCCTGGCTGCGGGCCTGCGCGCGTGCCGAGCGGATCTCGCCGAGCAGCCGGGGCAGCGTCAGGGACACCGGGTGGCGGGTGAGCGCCCACGTCAGCATGTCGCGGACGAAGAACTCCGGCTCGACCGCGCACCGCTCGACGAGCGTGCCGACGAAGTGCGGGCCGGGCGTCGTGCCGGCCGCCAGCGCCGCCCGCAGCCGCACCGGCGAACGGTCGTCCGCCAGCCCCTCGAGCACCCGTGCCGTCTCCGTGTCCCGTCCCGTGACCGTCATCGAGACCACCTCCTCGGCGAGCAGTGAAGACCCTGCCACGGTGTCAAGGTCAAACCCGGCCCGCCGTACGAGCCCTCCGCCCCCTCCGGGCTCAGCGGTTGCGGCCGGCCACCTCCGGCGCCCGGGACACGTTCCAGGCGACGGCCCCGACGTCCGGGCCCTTTGAGGCGATCTCGAACGTCACCTCGCCGAGCGGCTGCCGGACGGCCACCAACTCGTCGCCCGTGTTGCAGGGCAGCCGGTGTGTGGTGTGCTCGCCGCCGACGGTGAGGCCGACCGTGACGTCCTTGCCGCGGCCGGAGCAGGCGACGGCGAGGAAGTAGTCGGAGCCGGGCTCCAGCGCGGGGACACTGCGGCGGATCCGGCCGGGCAGGTCGCCGGAGCCTTCGTCGACGGGCCGGTCCGCCTTCCGGTCCAGGTCCAGGTCCGTGGACAGGCCCTGCAACGCCGTCCGCCGGTAGACGTTCCGCGGCGAGGTGACCTCCAGCAGCCGCTGGACGTCGCGCAGGGTCCGGGGGGCGTACGTCTCACCGGCGGCGAACCCGGCGACCGCGTCGTCGGGCAGGCCCCGGACGGCCCTGCGGTACGCGTTCGGGGTGACGGCGCGGCCCTCGAGCTCGCCCAGGCCGAGCGTCTCGTCGTCGTAGGGCACGGCGGCGTCGTCCCCGATCAGCTCCGCCCCTCTCGCGGTGGCGACGACACCGACGACGTAGGTGTGACCGGGCTCGAGCCGGGGAGCGCCCTCCCGCGCGGCTTCCTCCCTGCCGCCCCACAGGGTGGTGTACCAGCCGTGCGCCCGCAGGGTGAGCTCCTCGGGCAGACGCGCCGCCCCGGGCCGGGACCAGATGACCCGGGTGACGGTCGCGGTGACGGTGCGGGGAACGTAGTCGCCGTCCTTCGGACCGGCCTCGGCCGCCGACTCCCGGGTGACCCGGACGACGGCGGCGTGGTCGCCGTGGGCGACCCACTCCTGTGCGGCGGCCGATCCGAGGATCGGGTCGTGGCCGGCGCGGGGGAGCACCCGGCGGCCGTCGTCGGCCGCGAGGGCGACCGCGCTCGCCCCGGCCGTCAGCACGGTCACGCCGACGGCGACCGCGATCCCCACTCGTCTTCTCGACGCCACTGTGCTCCTGTCCGATGTCCGGGGCCCGGTGGGACCCCGGTGTAGGACGACCGGGGCAGCCGTTCGGTTGCGCCGGCCCGCTCCACGGGGCAGGAGCGGCGCCCCCGCCGCAACGGACGGCCAACTGCCGGGCCGTCGCGGTGACCTGGGAGCGTGTGCGCGTATGCCCCCGGTTCCGTGAAAGGAACGTGCCTCTTGCGTGTTTGCCAAAGCGGGATGGGAGCACACGACGGCCAGGAGGTTGATGACGATGGTTCCCCTGCTTCTGGTTCTGCTGTTGGCCCTGGTCCTCTTCGGTGCCGGTTTCGCGCTCAAGGCCCTCTGGTGGATCGCGGTGATCGTGCTGGTGGTGTGGCTGCTGGGCTTCGTCCTCCGCCCGGCGGGCGGAGGCGGCCGCAAGGGCCGCTGGTACCGATGGTGACGGCGGCCGCGGACTGACCGCGGCACGCCCGCGCCGGCACAACGGCGCGCCGGGAAGGGCGGGTTCGGCCGACACAGGCCGGACCCGCCCTTCCGCGGGTTCCCCCATGGGGCCCTGCGCCTACGCCCACCGAGTGCGCGTGCCCAGGCAGGCCGCCGGAAGCCGCCCGTAGCGTCCGGGACATGCACGGACGACGCTGCTCGCAGACGGGTACACCGTGCCGGCATCACCGCGGTGGCCTGCGCCCTGCCGGAACAGGAAGTGACGTCCGGGGAGCTGCAGGACCGGATCGGCGAGGCCGCCGGCCTCTCCCCGCCGCCGCGCATGCTCGAACGGGCCACCGGCATCACCTCCCGCCGTGTGGCGGCACGGGACGAGTACGCCTCCACGCTCGCGGTACGGGCGGCACGCACCGCCCTGGACCGGGCCGGGCTCACCCCGTACGACGTGGACCTGCTGCTGTTCGCCTCCGCGACGCGGGACGTGGCCGAACCGGCGACCGCGCACATCGTCAGGGCCGAACTCGGCTCCCGGGCCCACGCGCTGGACGTCACCCACGTCTGCAACAGCTTAGAGGTCCTAACAAAGGCGTCGAACGTGGCGGTGGGTGATCAGGCAGACGGCGAGGCCGAGGAAGACCTCGTGGATGTCGTCGCGCCGTTCCCAGCGGATGCGCAGGCGGCGGAAGCCGTGCAGCCAGGCGATGGTGCGCTCGACGACGTAGCGGAAGATGCCCGGGCCGGTGCCGTGTGGCTCGCCCCGTCTCGCGATCACGGGGCGGATCCCGCGCTGCCAGAGCAGGCGGCGGTACTTGTCGTGGTCGTAGCCGCGGTCGGCCAGCAGTGCGTCGGGGCGACGGCGGGGTCTGCCGACCTGGCCCGCGGCAGCGGGAATCTTGTCGAGCAGCGGCTCGAGTCGGGTGACGTCGCCCGCGGTTTCCGCCGGTCAGGGACACCGCGAGCGGGATGCCCTGTCCGTCGACGATGAGGTGGTGCTTGCTGCCCGGGCGTGCGCGGTCGACCGGGCTGGGCCCGCTTTTGGGCCCCGTCGGGCGGCCCGCACGTGCGAGGAGTCGATCAACGCCCGTTCCCAGTCCAGCTGGTTCTTCGACCCCAGCTCGTCGAGCAGCAGCTGGTGGAGCTGGTCCCAGACGCCGGCCTCGTTCCAGGCCGCGAGGCGTCGCCAGCAGGTCATGCCCGAGCCGAAGCCGAGTTCCTGCGGCAGGTACTCCCCCTGGATGCCGGTATGCAGGACGAACAGGAGGCCGCACAGGGCCTGCCGGTCCGGCACCCGCGGCCTGCCCTCGACCTTCTTCGGACCCGGCTTCGGCAGCAACGGCTCGACCAGCGACCACAGTTCATCCGACACGATCCACGGCCGCGACTGACGGTTTCCCATGCCCAGACATACGAGCAGCGAGGCCGACAACCTCATGATCAGCAGCTCTTGTTAGAGCCAGTTAGTCAACGGCATCGACACGGCACGGGCCATGATGCTCGCCGGCCGTGCCCGCCGGGCCCTGGTCGTCACCGGCGAGACACCGAGCCGCGCGGTGCGGCACGCCCCGTCCGGACCCGGGCAGCTGCGCGACGGGTTCGCGGGCTACACCTTCGGCGACGCGGGAGCCGCAGTCGTCCCGGAGGAGGTGGAGCGGGCGGCACCCCCGACGTGGACACCGAAACACACTCCGCGCACTGGTCCGTCGGCGGCATCTTCGGCGGCGGCCCGCACCATCCGCGCGGCGACGAGCACACGTACTTCCACGGCGACGGCGGCGAACTGCGCGACGTGTTCGAAGCGTCATCTCCCGGTGCCGGTCGCCCACGCGGCGGCGGGGGCCGCTCAAGAGCTGGCCAGGCTGATGGGAGGCGGGGAGCCGCTGCTCACCCGCTACGCCGTGGACCAGCTGGCGTCCTCGGTCGTCCTGGACGTGTCCAGGGCCGCGTCCCGGGGGTGGGCAGGGGGGCCGTACTCTGGCGGACTGCACGACCGCCGTATCGCGCAGGTGGACAGCAGTGTCACGCGGGCATTGCCGTACCGGCGGCATCCGGCCGCGCCGGTGGTTCGTCCGGGGCGAGCATGTGCGGCGAACGCCACGGCAGGACGCTGCCGCCACGGGGCTCCCGGCCATCGCGCCCCACGTGATCCACGTCATGGTTTCCCTCCGCGAGTCGGGAGCACCCGCTCGGTGAGCACGCGCCTTCCGCTGTCCCGAGCGCGATGCCGGCCGTGCCGGCCCAGACCGGGCCGGCACGGGAACAGCGTGCGCGGCTGAGAGAGTGATGGCATGGATATCGAGCGTAGGAACCACGTCACGGTCACGGGCAATCCCTTGGGCCGTACCGTAGTGCTGGCGCACGGCTTCGGGTGCGACCAGAACATGTGGCGGCTGACGGTGCCCGCCCTGGTGGACGACTACCGGGTGGTGCTGTTCGACTACGTCGGCTCCGGCCGCTCCGACCCGGCCGCGTTCTCGCCGGAGCGTTACGCCTCCCTGAGCGGCTACGCCCAGGATGCCGTCGAGGTCTGCGAGGCCCTCGACCTGCGCGACGCCGTGTTCGTGGGGCACTCGGTGAGTGCGATGATCGGAGTGCTGGCCGCCGGGATGGCGCCGGAGCGGATCGGCGCGCTGGTCATGGTCGCTCCGTCCCCGCGCTACATCGACGACGACGGTTACCGGGGCGGGTTCAGTGCCGATGACATCGACGAGCTGCTGGCGTCCCTGGAGGCCAACTACCTGGGCTGGTCGGCAGCCATGGCACCGGTCATCATGGGCAACGCGGACCGTCCCGAGCTCGGTGAGGAACTGAGGAACAGCTTCTGCGCCACGGCCCCGGACATGGCGCACGTCTTCGCGCGGACCACGTTCCTGTCGGACTCGCGGGACGACCTGAAGGGTGTCACGGTGCCGACGCTGGTGCTGGAGTGCACCCAGGACGTGATCGCCCCCAGGGAGGTCGGCTCCTTCGTCCACCGAGCGGTCCCCGGCTCACAACTGGTCACGCTCGAGGCCACCGGGCACTGTCCGCACCTGTCCGCCCCGGAGGCCACCAACGAGGCGATCACCGGCTTCCTGGCGCGCCTGAAGTGATGTGCCGCACCGGGCAGCAGCCCGACCCGCAAGAGCCGGACCACGAGAAGGCACACGACGCCGCATTCGCCGCGCTGCTGGAGGACAGCGCCGAGGAACTCTACGAGAGCGCTCCGTGTGGATACCTGTCCACGCTGATGGACGGCACCATCGCCAAGATCAACTCAACCCTGCTGGGCTGGCTCGGACTGGAGCGGGAGGCGGTGGTGGGCCGGATGCGGTTCACCGACCTGCTGACCGTGGGCGGCAAGCTCTACCACGAGACGCACTTCGCGCCCCTGCTGCGGATGCAGGGCGAGATCAGTGGCATCGCCCTCGAGATCAAACAGACGGACGGCGGCCGCCTACCGGTCCTGGTCTCCTCCGTCGTCAAGCGTGGCAGCACCGGCGAGCCTCTGCTGATCCGGACCAGCGTCTTCGACGCGCGGGACCGCCGTGCCTATGAAGAGGAACTCCTGGGGGCCCGGAAGGCAGCGGAGACGGCGCGGAGAGAGGCGGAGGCCGACCGGGCGCGTCTCCAGGACGCGCTGGCCGTGCTCCAGCAGTCCCTGCTTCCGGCCACCCTGACTCCCGTGCCGGGGGTGGAGGCGGCCGTGCATTACCGCGCCGCGTCCCCCGACCGGTTGGGCGGTGACTTCTACGATCTTTTCCCCATCGACGGCAGGCGCTTCGCCTTCTTCCTCGGTGACGTGTGCGGCAAGGGCCCGCAGGCCGCCGCGGTCACCTCGCTGACGCGTTACACCCTGCGTGCCGCAGCCCTGCACGACCCGGATCCCGTCTCTGCCCTGACGACCCTGAACAACGTGCTCCACGAGCGCTACACGCGCGGCGATCCGCGCTACTGCACCGTCATCTTCGGCGTCCTCGAACCCGACCCCGCCACCAGGCAGGTGAGCGTCCGCATCGCCTCGGGCGGGCATCCCCCGGCCGTCGTCCTGCGCGCGGACGGCACGGCCGACTTCCTGCCCACCCCCGGAGGCCTGCTCGTCGGCATCCTGCCCGGGGCGGCCTTCACCACCGCCACGACCGTCCTCGGCCGTGGCGACACCCTGCTGCTGTACACCGACGGCCTCACTGAAGCGCGCACCGGTGACGACCGCGCCGCGCTTTTCGGGGACGATGCCCTGCTCGGATTCGTCACCCGTCACGCCGGCGCTTCCCCCCAGGCCGTGATCAAGGCTCTGACCGGTCTCCTCGACGACTTCGGCGACGGCCTCGACGACGACACCGCCTTGCTCGCCCTCGGCGTTCCCGCCACCGAACCCGAGACCAGAACCACCGCATGAGCCCGTTGAAGATCACTACCCGAGACGCCCCCGCAGGTCCCGTTCTGGAGATTCTCGGAGACCTCGACTACGAGACGGCGGGCCGCCTGCGCGACCTGCTCCCCGGACTCGCCCTACGGCCGGGGCAGTGCCTCGTCCTGGACCTGGCGGGCTTGACGTTCTGCGACTCCAGCGGCATCACCGCCCTGATCGTCGTCCGCAATCACGCCCAAGCCGCCCAGGCCGACGTCGCGCTCGCCGCTGTCCCCGACCACATCCTGCGCGTGCTGCGCATAGTCGGCCTGGACCAGATCTTTCCTCTGCTGCCCGACGGCCGGACCGCTTGGCACTGATCCATCAGGGCCGGAGACTCCCGCCCGGTCCCGGACCGAGCTCATCAGGCCGGGAGGCGACGGCAGTAAGGCCGGTCCGGGGGCACTCGCAGACGGAGAAGGGCTCCGACATCTGGTGAGGTCGGAGCGCCCCTTCGCCTTCCACCGTGGCCGGTGTGGCATGGACGGCGGACAGGCTGAACCCAGGCGCGCGACGGGGTCCGAGTTGCTTCTACCGCGCATCGCCGGCATCGACCAGGCGGGACGGCCGGACGTCGGGCTTCCGCCCGCGGTCGGTCTCGTCCTGGACGAGCAGGGAGAGCAGTGCGGCCACCGTCAGCCCGGCCTCCGCCGGGTGACGCAGGACCTTGTCCGGCTCGATGCGGTACGTGTTGGTGCGTCCGTCACGGGTGTGGGAGAGATAGCCGTCCTGCTCGAGATCGGAGATGATCCGCTGGACGGCGCGCTCGGTGAGCCGGCAGTGGGCGGCCATGTCACGGATGCGGATATTCGGATTGTCGGCGATGGTCGCCAGCACGCGCGCGTGGTTCGTGACGAACGTCCATCCGGTGTGAGATCCAGGCACTTCAACCATGCACAGCATTTTAGAGACCGGCTTTGCCGGACGTCTAATGCATGACATACTTTTCGCGCAACGGATGGCAGGATTCGGCGGGGGAGACACAGGAGGGCCCGAGGGTGTTCACGGATGACGCGGTCATGGGGCGCTCGACCGTCACCGACGGGAGTGGTCCGCAGGTCATGAGCGAGGGCATGGTGGTGCAGTACGAGAGGTGCGGTGCCTGGGTGGTCTGCGCACGAGGCGCATACGACATGAACACGATCACACCCCTGGCGGACGCGCTGGACACCGCCGTCAAGCAGCATCCGAAGGTGGTCCTGGACGCCTCCGGCATCACCTTCGGGGATTCGACCCTGCTGAATCTACTGATCCTCACCCACCAGAACGCCGACTTCCGGGTGGCCGCCCCGGCACAGCAGCTGATCCGGCTCCTGGAACTCACCGGAGTCGACGCCGTCCTGACGGTACGGGCGACGGTGGAGGAAGCTGCGGCCTGCTGAGGCGTGAGCGGCCCGCCGCGCCTGGGCAGGCGGGCCGCGCGGTCAGGCCGCGGCCCCCTCGCCCGGCCAGGGTGCAAGGGCGGCGAGCGGGCGCAGGACCATGAGCGAGTCCTCCGGGGCCGCCACCATGGCGAAGGGGAAGCTGTCGAGCTCGAGGCAGAGGGCGACGTCGTCCGGATGGGCTCCCTCGCGCACCCCCTGCTCCAGTTCGGTGGCCGCCCGCGACGTGCCGGCGCGGCGGAGGAACTCGCCGGCGTCCGTCGCGGCCCCGTCGGCCCTGCGGGCGATGTACTGGGCGCACGCCAGATCCTCCTCGGCCCGCCCGTCCTCGCCGGTGACCACGAAGGTGACACGGTCGCACCCGCGCGTCCGCAGGACCCGGGCCGTCGCCTCCGCCACGACGAAGCCGGCGCACAGCACGAGCGACGCCTCCCTGACCGCGAGGGCACCGACCGTGCCCGCGGTCGTCTTCTGCACGACGGTCCGTCCGCCGAGGTCGGCCGACCGAAGCAGGCCCGGTGAGTTGACGGCGTCGAAGCCGGGAGCGGGCGCACCGTCCTTGAGTGCGACCCAGTCCGGGTGGCGGGCCTTGAGCGTCAGGGCCTCATCGAGCGACCCGGCGAGAACGATCTTCTCCGCCCCTCGGGCGAAGGCCCAGGCGGCCACCGTGTAGGCACGCATGACGTCGACCACGACCGCCACGGACGGGGTGTCGGTCAGTTCGGCGATGCCGAGGTATCGAGCGTCCATCGGCTCATGATCGCGCACGCCCGGCCAGCAGCCCCCGGGCAGTGACGGGCATCACAACTGCCGCCGATTCCTAGCCTGTCGAGGAAGCGCCCTGCGGATCTGCGTCCTCGGGTGTGGTGGGCGGGCGGAAGCAGGCGATGACCGTCTTGCCGTCCTGGCACGGCCGGGCCTCCCACTCGTCCGCCAGCGCGTCGACGAGGAACATCCCCCGTCCGCCCAGGCGTTGACCGCTCGGCGGACGCGTCCTCGGCAGCTCGCTGGAGCCGTCCCGCACGGCCACGTGCAGACACCGGCCGTCCCACGTCATCACCAACTGCGCCTGGGAGTGCGCGTGGACGTGGGCGTTCGTGACCAGTTCGGAGACGGTGATCAGCACGGCGTCCACCGTCTGCGGCGCGCTGTCGCTCCAGTCGAGCGTCTCCAGGTGCCCGAGCGCCCAGTCACGCGCCGCCTTCGGAGTGCTCCGCAGGGGCAGTGAACGCGCCCAACCCACAGCACGTAGCGACGATTCCTCCACGGCGGCAACCCCCAAGCTGGACGACACTCCCCAACGGGTATCCCCGCAGCGCCGGGTGAAGCGGACGGGTTCGGCGAAGCCTTGTCGAGCAATGCTCAACAAGCTAGGGTCGGCGACCATGACCGCGAAGACCGAGCCGGCACGCGTGCGGCTGAGGCCGGAAGAACGGCGGACGCAGCTGATCGGCATCGGTCTGCGCCTGCTCACCACCCGGCCCATCCACGAGATGTCCATCGACGAGGTGGCCGCCGAGGCGGGCATCTCCCGGGGCCTGCTCTTCCACTACTTCCCGACCAAGCGCGACTACTACGTCGCGGTGGTCCGGGCCGGCGGGGACCGGCTGCTCCTGCACGCCAGGGCGCCGGAGGCGGGAACGCCGGCGCAGCGGGTGCGCGGCATCGCCGACGGCTTCGTGTCGTTCGTGCAGCGGCGCAAGGACAACTACGTGGCCGTGGTGCGCGCCGCGGCCGGCGGCGACGAACGGGTGCTGGAGGTCTTCGAGGAGACCCGCGGCGTCCTGGCCGACCGGGTGCTGGAGGCGGCGGGGGTCCACGCCCCGACGCCACTGCACCGGCTGGCCGTCCGGGGCTGGCTGGCCATGGCGGAGGAGATGGCGGTCGGCGCCACCGACCCGGTCGTCACCACGACGGAGCTCGTCGACCTGCTCGTGGCCGGCCTGGAGCAGGTCATGGACCGGTTCGCCGGCGCGCGCCGCTGACGCCCGGCGGCCCCGCACCGCGATCCGGCCGGCGGCCGGCCCCCCACGAAAGGACGGACGTACCACCGTGCCCCTCATCTGCCTCGTACGTCACGGCCAGGCCTCCGCCACGGCCGAGGACTACGACGTCCTGTCCGACCTCGGCCGGACCCAGGCGGCCGTCGTCGGCCGGGAACTGGCGCGCCGGGGCCTGCGCGACCCGCTCCTCGTCTCGGGCACGCTCAACGGCCAGCGCGACACGGCCGTCTCCTCGCGGAGGCGGCCGGGTACACGCGGCCGCTGCACCAGGACCCCCGCTGGAACGAGTACGACCACCTGGCCCTGACGGCCCGCTACGCCCCCGCGTCCCCACAGTCCCGGTCGCTGCAGGACCTGCTCGACCACGCCCTGCTGGGATGGATGCGGGACTTCGGGGCGACCGACGTCGAGACGTGGACCGCGTTCCGCGCACGCGCCGCCGCCGCACTGGCCGGCCTGACCGCCTCGCTCGGCCGGGGCCGCGACGCCGTCGTCGTCACCTCGGGCGGCCTGCTCGCCGCCCTGTGCGGCGCGCTGCTCTCCCTGCCCCACGAGAGTGTCGTCGCGCTGAACCGCGTGACCGTCAACGCCTCCGTCACCACCCTTGCCGCGGGCGCCTCCGGGACCACGCTGCTGACCTTCAACGAGCACGCCCACTTCGCCGGTGACGGACGCGCCATGCTCACCTACCGCTGAGCGCTCTGCGCGAGCGCCGGGAAGGCGTCGAACAGCGCGTGGACGGCCGCCTGGACCTGGGCGGCCACGACCTCGGGGGAGGAGGTGTCGAGCTTGCCGTCGAGGTGGAGGAAGGCCAGGCCGTGGACGAGGGCCCACACCGTGGTGGACGACAGCGGAGATGGTCGCCCTGGACCACCCGGCGCTGGTCCGGGCCATGTTCGCCGAGCCGTGCGATCCGGCCAACGCGGACCGGGTCGCCGCCACCGCCGCCATCTCGGAGTACGTCCACGGCATCGTCCGGTCCGTCTTCCCCGGGGTGGACGCGGACGCCCTGTCCGTAGGTCATCACCGGATGTGAACCTTGCGCGAGGTTCGGTCAGTCGTCGTGGAGGGCAGTCCTGAGCGCGTCGACGGTGAGCTTGCGGGCGACATCGGCGGCCCGCGAGTCGCGCAGACTGTCCGGCAGAAGGAAGTCGTGGACCATGCTGGCCACCCGCACCGAGGTGACGTCCATGCCGGCCTCGCGGAGCTTGTTGGCGTACTGCTCGCCCTCGTCGCGCAGCACGTCGGCCTCGTCGGTGATGACCAGGGTGGTGGGCAGCCCGCGGGGCTGGTCGAGGGGCCGCCTGGAGCGGGGAGGATAAGAACCTGCGCCTTGAGGTCGATGCCGCCGCGGTCCTTGTTCATCGGTGCGAACACCGCGGACATGAAGCCGCCGACCGACTCGCCGGTGACGGCGACGCGGGAGGTGTCCAGCCCGTGCTCCGCGCCGTGCTCCATGACCACTGGCCCACGGCATGGTTCTGCTCGACCTGGGTCGGGTACTTCGCCTCTGGTGGCTGATCGGTGAGGACCTGACGGTGAGCTGTTCTGCGATTCGCGCGTGACGTGCGGCTGGCCAGTCGTAAACCGGTGAAGATCAATGACTCGCATGAGTCGGTCGCGGCCGCCCTGCGTCCCACGGGTCGGTCAGGAAGCCCGGCGGGCGGAGGTGAGCTCGGCGAGCAGATCCGGGCCCGTCCAGGCGCGGCGGCGGCCTGGCGGTGCTGTCTCGGCCTCGCGCACCAGGTGCACGACGCGGGCCGAGACGGGCGCGGGCAGGGCGTGCCGCGCGGCCATGGTGACGATCTCGCCCTGCAAATGGTCGATCTCCGTGGCGCGCCCCCGTTCGAGGTCCTCCCACATGGAGGAGCGGGCGTGGGCGTCGATGGCCAGGGTGCGCCCGGCGACGCGACGGAAGACGCCGTCCGGGAGCCGTAGCAGATGAGGAGTGAGGGCGGGCGGGATCGGCGTGAGGCGCGCCGGGGTGATGTCCTCGGCTCGGAAGGCGGCCAGGGCCTCGGCCTGACACAGTGCCAGGCACCTTCTGAAGGAGCGCTGCGCGAGCTGCCGGCGCAGCGGTTGTCCGGACAGCGCGTTGAGGGCGTTGTTCAGGTTCATCAACAGCTTGGCGTACTGCACCCCCCGCATGTCCGCGTGCGCGCGCACGGCCAGCCCGGCCCGGCCCAGCGCCGAGGCGAGGACGCGGGCCGCGGGCGTGTCGTCCAGCATCAGGGAGCCGCCGCTGCCCTGATGGAAGTGCCCGGGCTCGGTCTGCACCACGTTGTAGGGGACCATCCCGGCCAGCACGATGTGCTCCGGCAGTGCCCGGCGCAGCAGTTCGGTGTTGTGCACTCCGTTCTGGAAGCTGCACACCACCGTGCGTTCGCCCAGGTGCGGGGCGAGATCGCGGGCCGCGGTGAGGGTGTCGGCGGATTTCACGGTGATCAGCACGATGTCGGCGTCCGCGGCCGCGTCCGCGCCTGTCGCGGTGCGCAGCGCGATCGGGGGCACCCGGTGGGCCGGTGCCCCGCTTCTGGTCAGGGTCAGTCCCTTGTCCCGCAGTACGGTCATTGCCGAGGGGCGTCCGATCAGCGTCACGTCGGCCACGGCGGCGAGGCGCCCGCCGAGGTAACAGCCGATGCTGCCGGCTCCCAGGATCGCTATGCGCGGCGGCGTGGAACTCACAGGCTGGCCTTCCTTTCGGTCGATGGTTCACGTCGGAGTGTGGCAGTACCGCATGCGTCACCCCGCGCGTCGGGCCGAGGCGGCGGTCTCGTCGCCGCCGTCCGCGAGGTCGTCGTCGGTGGGTCGACTCCCCGTTCCGGAGGAACCCGCGTGGGAATTGCGTCGAGATCAGCGACTTGGTGGCGGGACCGACGTGTGTCACAAATCGCCGTCATACTCCATGGCATCCCGGGACGTCACGAACCGGACATCCGAGGGAGAATATCTGAGTACGGGTCAATTCCCCTTGCAAATAGACCCATTGATCAACGAACTGGTGTGCCCTAGGATGGCTCGTCGAGCAGCCGGTCCGTCACACACACGCGACGAAAATGCATGCGGCATGGCGCTTGAGGGTTCGACTCGCAACGATCCGGACGACGCCAGGGAGTTCAAGTCTGTGAGAGACCCGCTCCGCGTCATCGTCACGGCATCGATGATGGCCACCCTCGCGAACTGGCAGCTGGGGATCGTCGTCCCGCTCGTCGTGCTCGACCAGTCGAATTCCCCGATGATCGCGCTGCTCACTTTCGCCCTGCGCGGAGCCGCGTACGCCGTGTCGCCTCTGCTGGGCGCCGTGATCGACCGGTTCGACCAGCGCGCCGTATTCGTGCTGGCGCAGTTCCAGCAGGCCGCCTGCATTGTGCTGCTGGCGTTCACGAAGAACAGCTGGGTGGGCGGCGCACTCCTGCTGTTCTCGGGCGTGGGAGCCGTGGCGACCACGATCACCAGCCAATTCGTCCTGGTGCCGAAGTTCATCAAGCCCGAGGGCAGAGACACGGCGGTCGCCAAACTGATGTCGGCGCTGGAACTGACCAGGGTCGTCGGCCTGCTGCTCGGCGGGGCGCTCATGTCGTGGCGGGGCCCGATGTTCTCCCTCCTGGCGGTCGTCGCGCTGTACGTCGTCGCAGGGGTGTTCTCCCTGCAATTGCCGAAAACCGTCACTCCCGCGTCCCGTGAAGGCGTTTTCGCCGGCCTGGGGCTCGGATTCCGATGGCTCGCCAAACCGGATCTGCTGTGGCTCGTGGTCACCATGGCCGCCGTCAACCTGTCCATAGGACAGCTCGAGGCCGTCCTGGTGACCGTGTTCGACCAGGAGGGTCTCACCGCGATCATCGCGTCCTGCCTGCTCGCGGTCGGCCTGGCGACGAGCGCGCTGGCGAGCCGCCTGACGCCTGCTCTGCTGCCCTCCTGGACCGCGGAGAAGCGCATTCTCCTGAGCCAGTCCGTGGTGCTCGCCGCCATGTGCCTCATCGCCGCCCCGCCGGTTCCGTTGAAGGCACTGGGCTACATCGTTCTCTCCTTCGCGACCGGGTTCAACAATGTCGTCTCGATCACCTATCGGCAGAATCTGATACCGATAGACATCGCGGGACGGGTCAATTCGGTCGTCAGGATGATCATCACCGGCACGGTGCCGCTCTCCGGATTCCTCTACGCGGGGGCGAGCCATTTCGACGGAGTGGTGTTCTGGCTGCCCGCTCTGGCCATTCTCGGCGCCGCGGTCGCCGCCTGGAGTGTGCACACCTTCCGCTCCGCGGCGCAGCCGGCCGCGTCTGTCACCGAATGAGTTCCGTCCGAACGACGTGAAGGGGGAGTCGTCCGCATGGCCGCCAACGGCAGTGATTCCGAGGAACCGGGCCCGTCGCTCGTCATCATCGAGGCGAGCATCGAAACCGCCGAGGCGGCATACGCGCTCGGCTATCACGCGATCTTCGTGCAGTCGCCCGGCGGACCGGTGCAGGAATTGCTCGACGACCACGCACTGCTTCACCCCGTGGAACTCGACGGCAAGGATTTCCCGGATTTCGTCGACCGGGTCCTGCGCCCCCTGGCACCGGCGGCCGCCGTCGCGCTCGACGGAGCCGGCGAGGACTCGGCCGACGCCGTGAACGGGATTCTCGGCATCCCCGCGGCCGCAGCCGCGGAGCACCGTGCCCGCCTGCGGGCCACCAGAGGTGAAACGGAAGGACGGGTACCGGTAATGACGGATCGGCTCGGGGAAGTACGGCAGTGAAAGAACAGGCACTGTTCATCAACTTCCACCCCTACACCGCCTTCCACCGGCACGGCAGGTCCGTGCTCCCGACCGCGGAGGTGGACATCCACCTGGTCACCCGCAACCGCGCCTTCGGCGGTGTGCAGGGAGTGGAGCCGAAGGACTTCGCACGGGTCACGGTGGTCGACGCCCGCTACGAGGAGCAGTGGCGCGCGGCGTGCGCGTGGGCGCTCGACACCCGGCCCATCACCCGTGTCATGGCTGTCCACGAGCGCGCGGTGCTCTTCGCCGCCGAACTGCGCACCCGCTACGGTCTGGACGGCATCGACTTCGAGACCGCGAACCGGTTCCGGGACAAGGTGGCGATGAAACGGGCCGTTCTCGCGGCGGACGCCGCGCGGGTACCGGACTTCGCACCGCTCGACGGCCCGGAGGACCTCGCCGCCCTCGACCAGAGCCCGGGAAAGTGGGTCATCAAGAGCCGCTGGGGCCTCGGGGCGAGCGAGGTCCACGTCGTGGACTCGCTGGACGCCGCACGGCGGGTCTGCGACCGCATGGACCTCGGCGCGTCACAGTACGAGATCGAAAGGTTCGTCGAAGGGGACATCTACCACTGCGACGCCGTCGTCCAGGACGGCGAGGTCGTCTTCGTCAACGTCGGCGAGTACACGCACAACCCGGCCGACTACGCACCCGGAACCCCTTTCGGCACGGTGACCGTCCTCGACGGCGATCTGTACCGGCGCATCCTGGCCCTCAACGTGCGGGTGCTCCGCGCCCTCGGCCTGAAGGACGGCGTGACCCACCTGGAGCTGTTCCACACGCCCGACGACGACCTGGTCTTCTGCGAGGTCGCCGGCAGGCCGCCGGGCGGCATCATCCCGCCGGTGATCGAGGCCCAGTTCGGCATCAACATGGTCGAGGCATCCCTCCGGCAGCAGGCCGGCCTGGCCCCGGACCTGCCCGCGAGCCGCCCCGACCACCCCGACGGCGTCTGCGGGTTCGTGGCGTTCTACCCGAAGAGCGGGCCGACGCCCGGCATCTCCGCCGCACTGCGCAAGGAGCTCGGCGTCGTCGAGCACCTCCACAACGGCGCGGCCGGCGACGGACGCGGAGGAGTCCGGCACTCCACGGACTTCCTGGACTCCTACGTCGTCAGGGCGCCGGACGAGACCACCCTCCGACGCCGCCTCCACGACATCGAGCACGAGTACGGCAAGAGCGCCCGCTGAGGCTTCCCGTCCACCGAACGAAGGGATCCCGAGTGCTGGTCGTAGTCGGCGCATCCGACAACATCGCACGGATCGCCCAACAACTCGAAGAGCACGTCGTCTTCGTGGACCGGCACGGAACCCGGCGCGGCGGTGGCACCGCGGACACCGCCGCCCGCACGGAGTCCTTCACCGTCGACCTCGACGACGAGTCGGCGCTGGCCGCATTCGCGGACGACGTCCTGCGACCGCGCGCTCCCCGTGCCGTCGTGTCGGTCACCGAGCACGGCCTGCTGCCGGCCGCCGTGCTGTCCGCGAGGCTCGGCACCCCGGGCACACCTCCCGACGTGGTGCGTGCGACCCGGGACAAGCGGCTCATGCGGGAGGTGCTGCGCGCCAAGGCACCGCACCTGACCGTCGCCCACGCCGACGCCCGCGACGTCGAGCGCGTCACCGCTCTGCTCGCGGACCGTGGCAAGGCGGTCGTCAAGCCGGCCGACGGCACCGGCAGCGCCGGCGTCACCGTGATCCGCACACCGGACGAACTGCCGTCGCCCCCCGGTCACGGAGCCTTCGTCGTCGAGGAGTTCGCGGACGGGGACGAGTACAGCGTGGAGTCCTTCTCCACGGACGGCCGGCACGACATCATCGCCGTCGCGGAGAAGGGGACCGACGGGTTCGTCGAGGTCAGCCACCTGATGCCGCCCCTGCTGCCGCCGCACCGGGCCGAACTGATCGAGCGGGCGGTGCGGGAGCTGCTCGACGCCCTCGGACTGGAGAACGGGCCGGCTCACACCGAGGTCAAGCTGTCCGGCGACACCGTCAAGGTCATCGAGACCCACAACCGGCCCGGCGGGGGAAGCATCGCGGACCTCGTCACCATCGTCACCGGCGTCGACTGGCGGGCCGCCGCCCTGGGCTGGCCGCTGGGCGTACGGCCGGCCGCGACGAAGCCGCACGCGGCCGCCGCCGCGACCGTCTTCTTCACCGCTCCGCCCGGCCGCATCGGCCGGGTGCTCGACGCCCCGCCCGACCTGCCGGGCGTGACGGTCGAGTACTGGCACATCGACGCGAGTCCCGGCGACATGGTGGGCGAGCTGCGCAGTTCCGCCGACCGACTGGGCATGGCGGTGCTGTCCGCGCCGTCCGCCGAGGCCTGCCGCCAGGGCGTCCAGACCTTGCGCACCCACACCGTGATCGCTACCGAAGGCGTGGCACCGTGACCATGGACAGCACACCGCAGACCGAAGGCCGTGCATCAGAGGCGGAGGGCCGTGGTCTCCACCTCTCCTTCCTCGGCATCGACGGTATCGGCAAGACCACGCTGGCCGAGCACCTGACCGCGGAGCTCCGCGCACGGAACGTGACCGTGACCCCGGTCTCCTGGCGGAGCACACTCGACGCCGAGCTGCCCACGTGGCCGCAGGAGGCCCTGCGCACCCTGTGGATGGACACCTACCGGCTGCTCTTCGGCGGCGCGGTCCATCAGGGCCGGCCGGTGTCCCTGCCGGAGCGGTACGCGGACTGGCAGTCCGAGCGGTCCGAGGACCGGCTCGGCGAGCTCCGGGCCACGGCCTCCTCGCCCAGCGGTCCGCTCGCCGCAGCGTTCGTCGAGTTCGCCGGCAACCTCGTCCTGCACGCCGAGGTCATCCGCCCCGCGCTGCGACGCGGTGAGGTGGTGATCCAGGAGACGTTCCCCTACAAGCACGTACTCAAGGAGTACCTGCTCGCCCGGGAACTCGCCCAGGGCACGGAGGCCACTCCCTACGAGTCCACCGAGATCGACTTCCTGTTCGGTCCCCTCGAGGAGTCCTTCGGCAGCGGCACACTCAGCCCGGACCTGGGTGTCCTGCTCGACGGCCCCATCGAGCTCGCCCTCCGGAGGAGGCTCCGGCAGTCGGGCGCGGTCGGCGTCCTGGAAGACCTGCGGACGGCGGGCCGTCACGGCGACGAGGGGTTCGTCGCCCTCCAGTCCGCCTCGGCACGCCGCTTCGAGGCGTTCGCCCGGAAGTACGACTGGAGCGTTCTCACCGTCGAGGACGCACCCGTGGAGGTGAACGTCCGGCGCGGCGTCGACCTGCTGCTCTCGCGGATCGCCGAGATGCGGCCGTCCTGGGGGCTCGAGCGGACCCGGTGACGGGGCCCCGGCGCGGGTGGAAGACACAGACATGGATCCGGCAGAGAGGCTGTACCAGTGAGTTCCGTGAAGCGTTGGTTGCTGTTCGACGAGGTCGGCCCGGGCTTCAAGGGCCTGCAAGTCCCCGCGGAACGGCCGTTGGTGGCCGTGCGGCTGGCGGGGGCCGATCGGCCGATCGGCACGACCGAATGGCTGACCTACGACGAGGTGCTCGGCGACCGCCTGGCGGTGTGGGACCGAGCCACCGGCCTGGAACGCGAAGAGGTGTACGAGCCCGCCGAGGCCTTCCACACGCAGCTGCCCTTCGACCTCCGTCCGGGAGCACGCGACCTCGCCCGGGACTTCCCCGGGGCGACCGGGCGCGGACTCGTGCCCTCGCTGCTCGTGGCGGAACGGCACGACGGCGACACCGTCGAGCACGCGGTGTTCACCTGCTCCCGGATCCGGGAGTCCGGGATGCTGTTCTCCCGGATATGGGCCGGCACCCACCCGGCGGGCCGGCCGCTCCCTGAGGTGGTGGCCCGGGCCTGCGACGAGGGCGGCGCCCTGCACACGCGGTTCAGCGACGAGTCCGCGCAGTACCAGCAGTTCGAGAAGGGGGTCGAGATCGAGCTGAAGTTCACGCTCCTCGACGACCCCAGTCCGTGGGTCGTCGCCACCGACCTCGCCCGCGCCGTCCAGCGCAGGGAGCTCGACGGCTTCATCCCGGACCTGGGGACGGAACTGCAGCGCTGGACCTACGAGCAGGACACCTTCGAGATCCTCGGCCCCGCCGACAAGCTCGGCTACGTGGCCTTCATGCGCTACTACGACGGCACGTACATCGTGAAGTACAAGTTCTTCGAGCAGGACACCCTGCGCAGGATCGAGCGTTTCGACGAGGGTGTCGTCCTGCAGCCCGAGGAGTTCGCGGACTACGTCCGTTCGGCGGTCGAGGGCGCCGAGATCCGTGCCCTTCCGCACCTGACCCGCACCCGGTTCGACGTCAATGTCGAGTCCGCCCTGACGGGGCACTTCTTCGGCCTGGAGGTGGACGAGGTGCGGGCCGGCGGGCGGGTGCTGCGTCAGCTGGAGATCGAGTACCACAAGTCCCGCGCCTGCCACGGGGTCACCGAGGACACCATGGAACCCGAGCTGTTCCGGCTCGGCCGGGAGGCCGGCCGCCTGCTGGGGGAGTGGGGCGTACGGGCGGACCTCGGCTACCTGTCCAAACTGTCCTTCCTCAAGGGCGTCGCGGCCGACGCGTTGGCCACCGAGGCAGGCTGACGGCCCTCGGTCCTGACGGCGCTCACGACCCCTCGGGGCGTGGCGTCGTCAGGACACCCGTACGCCGCACCGGAGTCACACGGAGCCGCCGTCCCGTGCCAAGGCCCGGTTCATGCTGTCGCGGAAGTAGTGCAGCCCCACCTCGTTGCGCCCGAAGAGGAGTTCCTGCGGCGCCGACGTCAGACCCCGCTGGATCGCCTCGGCCGCCGCCACGTCCTCGGAGAGGACCTTGGTGAACAGGGCGATGTTCTGCCGCAGCGTGTCCGGCCTGAGCAGACCGTCCGGCCGGGCGATGTGGAGCACCCGGATGTCACTCGTCCCAGGGGTGAGCGGGTGGATCCGCAACGTCGTGACGTGACGCTTCTCCACGAAGACGAAGGTGCCCGGGAAGACGAAATACACCACGGTCGCATGCGGCCGCAGGACCCGTTCCCGCGGCGGAGCCTCCCGCAGTTCGCGGATCTCCCGCTTCGGTGCCACGATCCGGGTGTGTTCCCCGAGTCTGTCGAAGAGGGCCACCTCCGGGACGAACACGTACTTCTTCATGTCGGGGTGCAGACTGCGGAAGTGGTAGACCTCCAGGAAGCCCTCCACACCCAGCTTCCAGTTGAAGCGGCCCGTCAGGCGGTCCTCGCCCCAGATCGTGTCGTCCTCGAAGCCGTACCCGTCGAAGTCCTCGCCCAGTGGGTCCAGGTGCCCGGCGAACCCGTCCGGGTCACCGTCCGACGGGCCCACCCAGACGAACCCGTGCCGCTCCCACACCGGCACCGTGAACAGGTCGCGTCCCTTCAGCGCCGACGGCGAGAAACAGCGGTCCCGGTCCGGCACATGAGCGAGGCTCCCCTCGTCGTCGTAGCGCCAGGCGTGGGTGCGACAGCTGAACCCGTTGACCGCGGTGCCGTGTTCCGCCTCGACCAGGCGCGAACCCCGGTGCCGGCACACATTGAGGAAGGCCCGTACATCCCCCTTGCGGGTCCGTACGGCGAACACCGGCCGGCCGAGGACCTCGTCCGTACGGAAGTCACCCGCCTTGGCCAGCTGGGACGAGTGGGCCAGCAGCACAGGCCTTCGCAGGAAGACCGACCGCAGCTCCCGCTCCAGGGCCTCGGTGCCGAGGTAGTCGTCGGCCGGGACCGTCCGTTCCGTCTCCGCGGTGTCGGTGGTGCCCTTATCGATGTGCTCCAGGACACGGTCGACCAGGGTCCGTTGCGTGGTGGGCCGCATCAGTCCCGTGCCCCCAGACTCCGGTACTCGCGCATCTTCGCCTCGCGCTTGGCGGGGTCGTCGGTGAAGCGCTGCACCCCGAGATTGGCCCCGCGGCTCGCGTAGACACGGTTGAGGTAGACGAGGACCGGCATGTCCTCCAGCCGCACCTCGTCCTCACCCAGCCACGCGTTGTCCACCGAACACTCGGTCATCCGGCCGACGACGACCTGGTGGGACGGCGGTACGTCCAGACCGAGTTCGTGCCGGCCGAGATTCCCCACCAGGGTGCAGGCCATGGAGATGGGACAGCTCGGCAGGTACGGCAGGCCGCTCTCCGGAAGCCGGTCGACCGTGAGACCCGCCTTCTCGAGCTTCTCCGGTTCCCGGCGCCACGAGCGCGTCCCCGTGTAGTCGGCGGCCTCGAGACCGTCCTGAAGAGGAAGGTTCACCACGAACGAGCCCGTGCGCCGGATGTTCTTGTACGTCTGGCGGCGCGGCTTGATGCCCACGGCGAGGATGGGCGGGTCGAGGCAGACGACACCGACCGCCGACATCGCCGACACGTCGCACTCCCCGTCCTCGCTCTCGGTGCTCAGCAGGACGACGGGAGACGGCACGTAGAAGGCGTTGGGCGGGATCGAGGTTCGCCCGGGCCCCCGGTCCGGGGACTGTGCCCCCTGGGCCTCAGCGGAGGGTGTCACGGTGCTTCACCACCTTGAGGATTCCTTCGGCATACTGGTCGAGCAGGTCGTCGCACGGTTCGTGCAGATACGGGGCGGGGAAGCTCAGGCACGCCTCGTAGTACGCCTCGGCGCCGGGCAGTTCGCCCGCCCGGTAGACGGGCCGTTCGGTGCCGGGCCGGTAGTACGAGGGCTCCAGGCGGCGCGAGGTGAACATGTTCAGCCGGTGCAGCGGCCGGTTCGACGGCCGGTCCACCGACAGCCCCTCCGCCCGGAGCGCCTCGATGAACCGGTCCAGGGACAGACCGAGTTCGTCCGGCTCGTACAGCGCCTTGTAGCCGTACCAGCCACCGCGTGTGACGTCGTCCGCGGTGGTGGGCGGGCGCAGGCCCGGGACGCCGTCGAGCCGGCGGCTCAGCCCTTCAAGGACCTGTGTCTTGACCTCGATCCGTGCGTCGAGATCGCGGTACTGCTCGGTGCAGACGACGGCGGTCAGCGGACTGAGGTGGTAATTGGCCCCGTAGCCCACCGCGCTGTCCTCCGGAGGGAGGACCAGCTGGGCCCGTTCGTGGCAGTGGCCCGGCATGAGCGCGCGTTCGTACACCTCCCGCCGCGAGGTCAGCAGCACTCCTCCGGTGCCCCCGGAGACCATCTTGCGAGCGCCCAGGCTGAAGACGGCCGCGTCCGAGAAAGCGCCGACGCGCCTGCCCCGGTAGCGGGCGCCGTGGGCGTGGGAACCGTCCTCGACGACCCGCAGCCCATGGCGGGCAGCCAGCGCGGTCAGCCCGTCGAGGTCGACCGGATGCCCCCACATGTGGGTGACCACGACGGCCTTGGTCCGCCCGGTGATCCTGCTCTCCGCGTCGGCCAGGTCGATGTTCCCGGTGACCGGGTCCACGTCGCACAGGACGGGCACGGCGCTGAGCAGGAACAACGGGGCGACCGTGGCGTGGAAGCTGTAGCTCGGCACGAGGACCTCGTCACCGGGCTCGATGCCGACGGCGTAGAACGCCATGTGGAGCGCGGCGGTCCCGCTGGAGGCCCCCAGGACGTGTGGCACGTCGTGGTAGTCGGCCACCGTCCGCTCGAACTCGGCGATCGACGGTCCCAGCGCGTAGTCCGACAGGTCGGCGGCGTCGAGCAGGGCGTCGATCCGCTTCCGTGCCGGGCCGGACAGATGGGGCCACGGCGCGGGCAGCGGCGCGCTGACGGCGGGAGCACCGCCGTGAAGGGCCAGCTGAGTCATGTCACAGCTCTCCGGTGAGTCGCTTGCTCTGACGGGGTGGTTCCGGCTCCCTCGTGACGTGCGAGGCGGTGAGCAGATCACGGTCACGGGAGCCCTCGCGGTAGACGGACAGGCCCTTGCACCCCAGCCGCCACGCTTCGAGGAAGGCGTCGGACACGTCGTCGGCCCCGCAGGCCTGCGGCAGGTTGACGGTCTTGGACACCGCGTTGTCCGTGTACATCTGCCAGCGGGCCACGGTCCGTACATGCCACGTCGCGGGAATCTCGTGGGCGTAGCGGTACGGAGCCGTGACGTGCGCCGGGAGCGGGAGTTCGTCGACCGGTTTGTGCCGGAGCAGCTCCAGGGCCTCGCCGCGTTCCAGCCCGGCGTGCTGCTGGAGCTCGCCCACGAGATCCTCGTCGGCGTAGGAGACGCCGTCGGACCGGAGGACGTCCTTGTTCCACACGGGGGCGAACCGCGGCTCGATCCCGCTGGAGCAACCGGCGACCATCGAGATCGTCCCGGTCGGCGCGATGGTCGTGATGGCACAGTTGCGGGCCGGGGTGGGGCGCCCGCTGTGCGGCCAGTTGGGGTAGGCACCACGCTCCTGGGCCAGCGCCTCACTGGCCTGCCACGCGCTGTCCCGGATCACGCCGCCCAGGCGGTCGATCAGCCCCAGGGCGTCCTCGGAGTCGTAGCGGACGCCCAGCGCGATCAGCAGATCCGCGTAACCCATGACACCGAGGCCGAGGCGGCGGTTCGCCCGGGCCATCTCCGTGATCCGCGGCTCCGGGTAGCGGGAGGCGTCGATGGCGCTGTCGAGCAGGCGCACGGCGTCGCCGACGGTCTCCCGCAGCAGCTCCCAGTCGATGCCGCTCCGGTCCGGCAGCAGGAACGCGGCCAGGTTCAGCGACCCCAGATTGCTCGCCTCGTACGGGTAGAGCGTCTGCTCGCCGCACGGGTTGGTGGTGCGGATCGGCCCGAGATGGTCCAGCAGGGGATTGGCCCGGTTGATGGCGTCGACGAAGAGCACGCCGGGGTCACCGGTGCGCCAGGCGTTCTCGCAGACGCGCTGCCAGATCTCGGTGGCCGCGATCCGCCGGGCCTTCCGTCCGGGGACCGGGCCGACGAGCTCGATCTCCTCCCGCGCCTCCACCGCCCGCATGAACGCGTCGTCCATGGCCACGGAGATGTTGAAGTTGTGCAGCCGGCCGACGACCCGCTTGGCGTCGATGAACTCCATGATGTCCGGATGGCGCACGGACAGCGAGGCCAGGTTGGCCCCCCTCATCTTGCCGCCCTGGGCCACCACGTGGGTCTCGGCGTCGAACAGCCGCAGCCACGACACCGGACCGCTCGCCCCGCCGGCCTCGGCGGTGCTGATCGGCGCGCCCCGCTCCCGCAGAGGGGTCAGATCGAATCCGGTACCGCCCCCGCTGCGGTGGCAGCCGGCCGCGCTCTTGAGGGTGTCGAAGACGCTTCCGAAGTCGTCGCTGAGCGGCAGGACGAAGCACGAGGCCAGCTGACCCTGCCGGGTACCGCTGTTGTTCAGGATGCGGCCCGACGGCCAGAACCGGTTCTCCTCCATCAGGGCCCGGTAGCGCGCCGTCCAGCGCCGCACGGCCGCCTCATCGCCCCCGTACCGGCGCTCCACCTCGCCGAGCGCACCGGACACCCGGTGCAGGAGCTCCTCGGCGGATTCGACCTGCCGGCCCTCCCGGCGCGCCAGCTTCGCCGTCAGTACCTCGGAGTTCACGACACGTTCCCGACGGGAGGCTGGGGCGCGGAGGGGGAGGCGGCGCCGGCCAGCAGCGGGCGGACCTTCGCGTGGTCCAGCAGCACGCGGAGCCCTTCCGCCACCGTCTCGGACTGCGGCCGGCCGTCGACGTCCAGCACGTGCCAGCCCCAGTCCTTCGCCGCGGCACGGTATTCGGCCGCCAGCGCGCCCTGGAAGGACAGATAGGACTCCCGCCCGGGACGACCGGCGAACTCCAGGTCCTCACCGGCACCCAGGCGACCGTTCTGGGCCATGCGCCACTCGAACGACAGACGCGGATCGGCGTCCAGCAGAAAGCCCACGTCGGGCTGGAGGAAGCCGTCGGAGAAGATGCCCGTGACGTGTTCCGCCAGCGCGTGCAGCGACTCCGAGGCCACCTCACCGTCCGGCATCCGCTGAGCGAGCCGCAGACACTTGAGGACGTTCTTGAGGCCGAATCCGTCGTTCAGTGCCACACCGCCGCGGGCGACGACCGGCGCGGCCACGGCCGACTGGAGCAGACAGTGGCCGGCCAGCTCCACCAGGGCCGAGGTGATCACACCGGACTGCCGTGCCCGCCCCTGGGCCTCACCGATCCGGCGCGGCAGGTCCGAGGCGCCGAAGTCCGAGAAGAGCTGGGGCACCAGTTCGTCCACGGGGCGGCCGTCGATGGTGCGACCCGCGTAGAAGAGCCGCCAGCCCTCCACGCCGAGCTGCTCGATGCTCGTCCGGGGAAAGCCGGCCGGCAGGCTGCCCACCGCTCCGGCCCACGTGACGTCGACGACCTCCACACCGCGCGCGCTCAGTTCTTCACGGAACGCCCGGGCGAGGGTCGTCTTGCCCGCGCCGTCGATGCCCATCAATGCGAGAGATATCCCTGCCAACAGAGTCACCTGTGTCCACGAGTGAGAGTCAACTTCGATTCCGTCGGTGTGTGGTGTGCCACTGCGGTCACCGGGCGACGTCGTCCGGCAGCCCCATGGCCGCCAGCTGCCCGAAGTGGGCCCGTATGTCGTCGGGCAGGGCCAGGCCCTCCACGGCCGCCGTGGCCTGCGCGACCATGCGCCGGGCCAGGTCCTCCGTCCACTCCCGGCCGCCCGTGGCGACGATCAGCTCGGTCGCCCGCTCGACGTGCGCCTGCGACAGTTCGCCCGGCAGGGCGAAGATCTCCCGAAGCGCCGAGCCGTGGGCCTCGTCGTTGAGCGCGAGGGCGATCGGCAGGGTGCCCTTGCGGGCCTTGACGTCGAACCCGCGAGGCCGGCCACCCGTCTGATCGGGGGTACCCCAGATACCCAGCATGTCGTCACGGGCCTGGAACGCGACACCGAGGCACTGTCCGAACTCGGCCAGCGCGTCGACCGTCTTGTCCTCGGCGCCGACGAGGACGGCGCCGATGGAGGTGGCGCACCGCATGAGCGACGCGGTCTTCGACCGGGTCATCGTCATGGACTCCTCGACGGTGTAGTCGAAGCGTCGCTCGAACGTCATGTCCAGGGTCTGGCCCGCCAGCATCCGGGCCGATGTGTCCATGGTCAGGCTCAGCGCCTTGAGCCGCGTGGGCGAGTCGCTCTCCAGCAGCACCTGCTGGGCGAGTGTCAGCAGAGCGGTGCCGGCACAGATCGCCTGCCCCTCGCCGAACACCACCCACGCCGTCTCGCGTTGGCGCCGGAAGCGGTCACGGTCCATCACGTCGTCGATGAGGAAGGCCCAGTTGTTGAGGAACTCCACGGCCAGCGCACCGGACACGGCGCCTTGGAACTCGCCCCCGCCCGCCCGCGCCGACAGGAAGGCGAGTGCGGGCCGGACGGACTTGCTGCCGCGCCGCTGCACGGGCCGGCCGTCGGCGTCCCGCCAGCCCATGTGGTAGTCGATGACCTTCCTGATCTCCGGCGAGAGCCGGGAGAGGGCCTCGTCCATGGCGGGCGTCACGAGGGCCCGGACCTCGCCCAGGATCCCAGGCATATCCATTTCTTCCTCACCTCTGCGTCTTAGGGGAATCCCGGGAGAACGGGATGGATGACAACTGCTCTAGGACAAGCGGCTCAGCTCCGCCTCGATACAGGACCTCTCCCAGTCCTCGCGGTTCCTCGTGTACCGCGGGGTCGCCGCCGTGATCGACGTCGTGTCCGCACGGCCTGCCGAAAGGAGCCAGCGCACCGTTCCGGTGACGGGTGCGGAACACGACGCGAGAAATGCCTGACAGGCGCTGCGCAGCTCCCCGTACCAGCGCCCTTCCAGCGCCTCCCGCACCCACAGTTGCTCGATGTGCATCTTCTCGCGGATGAGCTCGGCCTCGAGAGCAGCGGTTTCCAGATGGCGGTGGGAACGCATCAGGATCCAGGCCGCGGGCGCCTCCCGGACCTCCAGTACTTTCACCCCGTCGGCCAGATGCTCCAGTCCGGTGTGACGCCCCAGGCCATGACGGCCGACCCGCTCGTTCAGGGTGGAGACGACGGACGTGAGCGGCATTTTCTCGCCGTCGACCCCCACGGGCACACCGGCCTGGAAAGCGATCTCGAGGTACTCGGATCCAGGCCGGCCGCGTTCGGCGGTCCATCGGTAGAGCTCCTCCGGCACCGCATGGGACTCGGGGTCGTCGAGAGAGCCGGACTCGAACTCCCGGCACCAGAGGTTGGAATCCCCGCTGAACATGCGCTCGGCCACGGCACCCACCCCCAGGTCCCTCAGCTCGAGCATCTTGCGCGCCCGGTCGACCGGATCGAGGTCGTACGGGCTCCCGTAGTGCCCCGTGAAGCCGAGCAGTTCGAGAGCGCCGTTGAGGCGACGCAGACTGTTCTGCGAACGGTTGGCGGTGTGCAGGATCGTCTTCGCGCCGACGGCCTGCGCGGTGTCGACGGCGATTCTGGCGATCAGCGGCCGGCTGAGCGACGAGCTGACCGGATGCGTGTCCAGATAGATCGCGTGCGCCCCGATGGCCGGAGCCACGAACTCGTCCGCGAAGACCGACCGCGCGTCGGCGATGTGCAGCCGGACCCCCAGCTGTTCCGCGATCGGACGCGCATCCGCGGCACCCTCGTCGCCGCCCAGATCCACGGTCAGCGCATGGACCTCGGTCGCACCCGCCTGCTTCAACCGGTGCAGCAGATAGGTGCTGTCCAGTCCGCCGCTGAAGAGCACCACCACCGGCTGACCGAGGTCCACGCTCGACTTCGTGACGTCCGAGAACGAGCGGACAAGTTGGTTCTTCCTCAATTCCGTAATCCTTGCTGGAGCAGAACAGACGTGCTTGACGTGCAGGAAGACGAACGGTCGGCCGGCCGACGGCAGATCACAGGTAGGACTGGAGGGGCCCCCTGCGTCGCACATCCAGCGTGGCGCAGTGGAAGGACCCGCCGAAGGAATTGAAATGCCGGAAGTCGCAGGGGATCGGTGTGAATCCGAATTCCTTCATGGCCTTGATCATCGGCTCGTCCTGGCGCTCGACGATCACTCGCTGCTCGTCCAGCATCAGGATGTTCATGTTGAGCCACTTGCTGGTCATGTACAGGGGGTGCGCGTCGGGTATGACGGGCTGCGGCGCGCGCAGCACGTCCCACCCCTTGAAGAGTTCCGGCACCTCGGTCACACGCTCGGGATGGATGAGCAGCTTCCCCGGGGCCAGCGGCACCAGCGTGGCGTCGATGTGCATGGGATGCCGGTCGTTGAACTCCAGGACGTGGATGCGGTACTCGTCGCCCAGGTGCCGCCTGAGCCACTCGATCCCGAAGTCGTTGGTCACATTGCTGCGCTGCGCGATGATGTCCCGCCCCAGACGGGTGAAGTCCGCGGCGTCGAAGGTCGGTTCGAACTCGGTCACCACCAGACGCGTCGGCCCGTCCTCGCCCGGGTCCACCCAGTCCTGGTCGAACTGGTCGTCCGTCAGCTCCGGCTTCGGCCCCGCGGTCCATCGGGCCCCGGAGCGGAAGTACTCCTTGAGCAGGGGGCGGTAGGCGAGGGACTCGTAGTACCGCGACCGCCAGGCCATCGGGCACTCGATGATCTCGTCGCCCACCACGAGCAGGGCGTCACGGGGCATGGCCGCGTACAGGCCCGTGCTGGCCCAGTGCGGGGTGCTGTACGTCCGGTTGTGCGGCACCGGGCTGGGGCGGCGCACGGTGACGCCCTCGCCCTCCAGGATCCGGACGAACTCGTCCAGTTCGCGACGCGCGGCCTCGACGAGGTGGGGCGGGAACGGGCGGCCCGCCTGCCGCCGGAAGGTCTCGTGCTGATTCGACGGCAGCACGGGCGGCAGGGACATGTGCCAGGTGGGGAAGTGGGCACCGTCCACGATGCCGACGATGACCTCCTCCAGCGGATCCCACTCGGTGTGAGAACTCACGGAGCCGGCGTACTGCGTGGGGGAATCCGGGTTCGGAGCATTGAGCGTCACTGATTCGCAATCCTTCCAAGGCTCTGGCACGGAGGAGGGTTCTCTGCTGACGTCGCAGCGAACAGGCGCGGCCGTGGCACGGTTGTGCCATGGCCGTGGGGCGCCCGCGGGACGCCCGGAAAGGGAAAATGCCCGCTCAGGGTCTGGTGCGGCTGCCGCCGGCCCCCGTGACGTCCATCGGCTGGTGGCCGTCCCCCAGGAAGAAGTGCAGCTCGTCGTGGTCGTCGGGGTCGCGGTGATCACCCAGGCTCGGGTGAGGGGTGACGGAATCGTAGACAGCGAGACGCTGACGTATTTCCCCCCGGCCCTTGGCGCTCCTGAAGGCGGGCTTGTCGAAAGAAGAACGGGCCTGGACCACGAGGGTGAAACACGGCCCCACATTGCGGCTGCGCCTCTTCTGGTGCCGAGGCGAACTGAAATTGACGAAAAGTTCGATGCGATTCAACCGCAGTCGCCAGTCCGCCTCTCCGGGCTCCGGAAATCCGTCGGCGTTCCCGTCCAGTTCGTTCTGCTCACCCACGGACCTTACGATCGCGCGGGCCAGTTCGAAGTCGTCCTCGAGAGTCGCGTCCGGCGACTGGGGGACGAAGATGACGCCTACGGCGTCCGGAGTGTCCGCGAAGCGGTCGCACAACTCTTTGAGCAGGGGGACGACGCACTCGGGGGCCTCGTCCTCGGCCAGCCCGAAAAAGATCTCATGCCGCAAGAAGGGGGCGGAGGAAAAGATACATGGAAACTCCGGATCGTCCACGATGGCGCCGAAGGTGTGGGCAAGTTCGAATATGCCGTCGGGAGCTGAAGCCTCTACCCCGCGAAGCTGCTCCAGGCTGTACAGCACTACTCCCCCTTGTATTCACCCTCTGTAAATGCTGCGGCATGGTCAACCCGCTACGTTCACGGTAGCCAACCAGTCAATTCTGAACACGTCAAGACTAAATAGTTCCGGGTTTGCATCCGATTGCGACTAATGAAATCGCTATGTCGGACTTTCTAGAGAAGAGAATGCCGAGGTGGAGATGGCCTGATACTGCGCTTCGCCCCGACTTCCGCAGTTCGTCTGGTTCAGAGAACCTCATGAGTCCCGACCCGCGATCACGACGCGACACGGGCCCGCGGCTGACGGCTTCGGAACACATGCCTGCTGGCCTGGGACAAGGGGAGTATTCACGCTCTCACAGGCCCCAGGCGTTCCGGTCAGGCCGGTCGGGGCCGCACGGCTGCCGGGGCAGGTGGTTGCGGGCGGGTGCGCAGTCGCAGGGTCAGGGCGCTTGCGCAACCGGCGAGGGCGCCGAAGACGAGCGCCGCGGAGACACCCGAGCCGATGGAGACGTAGTACAGCAACGGCCCGCCGGTGCTGCCCTGGTAGGAGAGCAACGAATTCCAGACGCCGCTCATCACGACTCCGAGAGTGGTGGCGGCCACGGCGCCGAGCACGCAGGCGGGGTAGGTCACGCGGTCGAGCAGCACGGGCAGCAGCCGCAGCCCCCACCAGACCAGCGCGAGCAGCGCGACGTCGCCGAGCCGGTACAGCAGCCAGCGCCCCGAACCGGAGCCGGAGGGCATCGTCCAGGCGCTCAACTGCACCCACTGCCGCAGCAGATCACCGGGCTCGGACAGCCGCCCTCCACCCCCGACGCCGGTCTGGATGTGGCCGGCGACCCGGTCGTTGGAGAGCACGACGAGGGCCAGGGCGACCACCAGCGTGCCCAGGGTCGCGGCGAGCCGTGCGGTGGCCGCGGACGGCATCGCGGCACGCGTCTGCGTCGTCGCCTCTCCCCGCAGCAGCGTCACGAGACCGGTGGCGGCCGCCGCGGCCACCAGGGCCGCGCCCACCGGGAGTTCACGGCCCTGGGCCATGGTGCTCGCCAGCCTGGGCAGCAGCCGGAAGGACGCCGAGCCGCCCGAGGCGACCATCCACGGCGCGGAGACGGTGACCGCGAGCACGGCCGCAGCGACACCCCACCCCCAGAGGGCCGCGGTGCAGGCCATGGCGCGTCGGACACCGCGGCCCGGGAGTCGGCGCAGCAGCGGCAGCGCGCCGCCCGCGAAGAGCAGCACGAGCGCGGCGTAGCGCACCCGCATGGCGGTCTCCCTCAGGTCCGCGTAGTCCGCGCCGTGACCGACCGCGCCGGAAGGCTCGCTGAACCGGGACGCGGACGGCAGGTCCGTCGACCACGGCATCGTCCACGCCACCAGGCGGTTCGCCTGGTCGGGGCCGAAGAACCGCGTGGCGCCGGGCAGACTGAGCGCGTGAGCGCTGGAGCCCGCCCACCAGAGCAGCCCGGCCATCAACAGCGCCCCGAACAGCGCGGGCCCCAGCACACGTCGATACGTCATCCTTGATCCCACTCGTTGCCCGCCCCCGCGGGATGGTCCTGAGCCGATCGGCGCAGGCATGAACACCGGCGACAGACATACCAGACACCGAAGACATGGTCACCTGCGGTCGCGGCAATTGAGTATGCGTACTCACATGGGAAAGCGCACGCCTGCTCAACTGACGGCGGGGGAGGGGACGAGGGCGCCAAGCGCAGGCCCGGGACACCCCGCCGCCGCGCTCACCGGTCATCCTCCGGCGGTACCCCGCAGGTTTACCCCGGCTCAACCACCGGTGTGACGACCGCGAGCGCGGCCGAACGCCAGCATGAGGGCTCACGTCAGAGCGCCCTGCGGGGCAGAAGAGAACGGGGAATCGCATGCGCATCGGACGCACCTCCACGATCTGCGGTGCCTTCGCGGCGACGGCGGCCATGGTGGTGGGCTTCGCCCCCCAGGCCTCGGCCGCGGGCCACTGGGAGGACCCGTGGAAGAGCTACGCCAGCTACCGGTACACGTCGTCCGACTGGAAGGGCGCCCGCAGCTACATCGAGATCTCCTGGAACTCCAGCGGCAATGCGTCGGTCTACGGCTACGCCCGCGACACCGCCGGCGACGGCTACGGCGCGCTGGCCCAGGTGATGTACGAGTACTGGAACGGGTCGCAGTGGGTCCCCACCCAGAGGACCCTGGCGAAGACGAGCGCCGGCAAGGGCACCGAGTCGTGGAACTACGGCAAGCACGCCACGGTCAAGGTCCGCAACGTCTGGCTGCGCTCCTGCCTGTGGAACTCCACCGGCACGATCTGCGAGGGCGGCGCGCACTGACACGCGGCCCGGGCGAACGGTCGCACACCGGGTGACGGCGCCGAGTACCACGCACGACGGGCCCGGCCTCGGCCTCCACCGGGCCGGGCCCGTCGCCGTCCTCCCCGGGGGCAGTCGTCCGCTCTTCACGGAGGGCACCGGAGCGCGGGTCATGCCCGGATGTGGGACAGGGTGTATTCGTTTCCGGCATCCGGGTCCCCGTAGAAGAAGGACAGCCGGGGCCTGGTATCGGTGAGGCGCCAGGTGCCGGTGCCCGACAGGCGCCAGCCGTCATCGAAGTCGAAGTCGGCTCCGTCCAGCTTCCGGAAGACGGCCCTACCGTCGCGGTGCAGGGCCACCTGCGTGCCCTCGGTGCATGTCCAGGTCCCCGAGATCTCCGCGACCGTCGCGTCGTGCACGCCCGACCCGAGTAGGACCCGTACGGGGTGCACACGCAGGCCATGCTCAGGGTGAACGCGACACCGCCCAGGACGACTCCCCGTCTGCCACGTCTTGCCTTCTCCACCGTCAGCTCCCTTCCGGCATACGTCCCCTGCGCAGTTCAAGGAGGCATGCGCTCCGCATAATCTGTGTCCGGCGCTCCCGTGACCGTCGGGAGCGACTGGGGAAACGGGCGGTGAGCAGTGGTCGCGTACGTCGTCATCCCGGGCATCGACGGCTCGGACGGGCAGCACTGGCAGAGCTTGTGGGAGCGGCAGTGGGGCGACTCGGCGGTGAGGATCTCTCCCGCCTCATGGGCCGCCCCGGACCTGGACGACTGGGTCGACGCCGTGCAGGAGGCGTACGACGCGGCTTCCCGGCAGGACAGCCACGTCGTGCTGGTCGCCCACAGCCTGGGCTGCTGGGCGGCGTCCACGTGGCTGAACCAGAACCCGTCGAGCCCCACCCTCGGCGCGTTCCTGGTCGCGCCGCCCGACCCGCAGGGTCCGGCGTTCCCACGCTAGGCGGCCGCGACGTTCACCGAGGTGTCGGCACGACCGTTGCCGTGCCCGGCCTTGGTGGTGGGCAGCTCCGACGACCCGTACTGCCGTCCCGAGGCGGCCGCCGGCTTCGCGGCGCGGTGGGAGGCGCGATGGCACGTGGCCGGCGCGTGCGGCCACATCAACTCCGCCAGTGGTCTGGGCTCGTGGCGGCAGGGCCGCGAACTCCTCTCCTCACTGACCCAGCAGCCACCGACCACCGCGCGGGACGTGTAGCCACCCGCCGTGACAGGCTGGGCACATCGCTGTGGCCGGGTGACGGCCCGCCCTGGGACTGATGACACCGGACAGACCTCGGACCTAAGGTATGCCGGTGATCTTCAAGAGAAAGCGGGAGGCCACGGGCCTCATCGCCGTCGTGTCCGAGCTGGAAGAGGCGGTCGCCGCCCGCGATGGCGACCGCACCGGGCGCGCCTTCACCGCCATGATGCACACCGTGCAGTCGGCCTCGGACGCTGAACGCGTTCTGGCAGGACCTCGGTTGGCAGCGTTGATTCCGGCGTTCCCGCCTACCGGGCCGCGCCCGATGCTGGCGATGGCGGCCGGATACTGCGTCGAGCGCGGGGCCGATCCCGTGGGCTGTGCCGAACCGATCCTCGGAGGAGTCCACCAGGATCTCCTCGAGGCCCTGGAGTTCACTCGCCGCTGGACCTCCACCCTCGGTGCCGAGAAGGAACTGCCCGAGCCGGACGAGAAGATCATCGACGACGAGCTGCTGGCCCGCCTCGGTGGCGACCGCTACGAGACCACGCGGTTGGCGCTGGCCTGGTGTTCGGTCGAGGAATGGCAGCCGCCCGCGCTGGCCGTGCTGTGCCGCAGCGCCGAGGTGCGCCGTCGGCACGCATCCGAGATCCTGCCCGCCTGCCGCGAGCTTGCGGCCCTGGAGCGGCACGACCTCAAATGCCTGGCCTATGCGCTGGCCGTCCTGGACGACGAACCGCTCGTGGTGCTGCACCGGCCGACCGGAACCGGGTTCGAGGTACGCATCGGCGGAATCGGGGACAACTTCCAGTTGCACACACTGCTCGCCCACGTCCTCGTCGGCGGCGGCCATGTGCCCGGAACCCCGCCGTCTGCGGAGAGCGTTCGCCTGGCCACCGACCCCGAGCCCGCACAGGGACGGACCCAGACCGTCGCGACCGGCACCTTCGAACTCCTCGCCGCCGACGGCACGCAGATCTGGAACGAAGGGCTGCCCGACGACATCCCCGTAGTGGAGGGACGCCGCCTCCTCGTGCTCGACGAGCCGATGTACCGGCGCAGCTGGAACGCCGACCGGTTCTTCCCGCATCTGCCGGGGACGGCCGAACTGACCCGCGTGCTGACCGAGGACGAGACGCGGACATGGTTCGCCCGCACAGCGCCCGGCAACGGAATCCTCCGGCCCTCCTGACCTGGAACGGCAATCCACCTGGTGCCGGGCACCGGCCGCGAGCGTTCGAGATACGCAATGCTGCGGCGATGGACAGAACGAGCGAGCGCAGCAGCAGGCAGAGGAGCCTGCGGGGCGCCGGCCTGCGGCTGCGCGTCCGCACGGTGCGACGACTGATGCCGGCCCAGTGGCTACCCCCGCGTTCGTGGCGGGCGCGGAGGGTCTGATCGTCGCCGACGCGGGAGCCGGACCGGACGGCGCGATCGTCCTGGCGGGCGGCGCGGCGACGCTGACCGGCGGCTGGATGCTCACCCGGGACCACGTAAGGGATCTTGAGACCACGAGCAGCCCATGGAAGGCTCATTCCGCATGATCGACGAATTCGCGAAGGACAACCTGCACGGGAGACTGCGGCGCGACCGCCAGGCGCTGCTCTGGAAACTCGAGGGCTTGTCCGAGTACGACGCCCGCCGACCGCTGACGGTGACCGGGACCAACCTCCTCGGCCTGGTCAAACACGTGGCCACCGTCGAGGCCAGGTACTTCGGCGAGGTCTTCGACCGCCCCTCCCCGGAACCGCTGCCCCCGTGGCAGGACTACGACGGTGGCGATCTGTGGGCCGCAGAGGACGAGACCCGGGACCACATCACCGGGTTCTGCCGGCGCACGTGGGCACACTCGGACGCGACGATCGACGAGCTTCGCCTCGACGCCCCCGGCCACGTGCCGTGGTGGCCGGAGCCCTCTCCCAACACGAACCTGTTCGCCGTCATGGTTCATGTCCTCGGCGAGATCAACCGGCATGCGGGCCACGCCGACATCCTGCGCGAGACCCTGGACGGCCGGACAGGGATGCGTCGCGAACACGAGCAGCAGATCGACGAGGAAGCCCGTGCTGCCTACCGCGCGAAGATCGAGCGGGTCGCGAGGTCGGCCGCGTCCGTCGAGGCCTAGCCCGACGTTCCAGGTGAGAGCCGTTGTCAGAGGCAGTTGGCAGGATTGCGGCCATGAATGTCCCTCCGGTCACTTCGCCGCAGCCTGATCAACCCGGCCTTGTCCCCGGCAGACGTGGGGCTGGAGCGACGGATCCATGCCACCTGACGCGGCAGGGACATGACCCCGGAGGTACGAGAGACCCTCGCACCGCGATGCACACCGACACCTGCCTGCCGGGCCCCGTCCCGCGGCTCAGCCCGCAATGCGGCGCACCGGTATGGAAGTCCTGCTGACCACCGCCTCGTTCGAAGGAGGGGACGACGCAGGGCGCAGCTGGTCCCCCGAGCCGGCTGCTGCAGCGTCCCCGGCTGCCGTCGGGGATCGGAATCAGGGGTGCTTCAGGGTCGGTGCCGGAGGTCGGGCGCGCCGCTGGACCGGAGGATGAGGCCATGATCACTCCGAGACGCCGCACCTTCAGCCACTTACTCGCCCCGGTAGTCTGGACCGCCGTCGCCCTGGCCGTGGGCGCAGCCTTGTGGTCCCCTTCGGACACGGATCCCGAACTCAGTCCGTTCTACCTGACCGTCAGCGACTTCGCCGCCCTGGACCGCGGGGGCCCGATCGAGACAAGCATGGCCATGCTGGGTGTGGTCTCGTTGGTGCTCCTGGCGGTGGCGAGGGGGCGATGCGTGCCCGTGCGCGGTCTTCCCTCCTTCCTGCTGGCCGTCTGGGGCCTTGGCCTCGTCATCGCGGCTGTCGTACCGACCGACCCGCTGACGACACAGTTGAGCGGGTCCGCGTACGTGCACCGCTACGCCTCCGTCGCGGCGTTCGCCGCGCTGCCGGCCGCCGGGCTGCTCCTGGCCCGGCGGCTCGGCGCCGAACCGCACGCGGGCCGAACGGCCCGATGGCTGCGTATCCTGTCATTTACCGCCCTGGCCGGCGCCGCGCTGATGGCCTACTCGGCGGGCCCTGGCGGCCGGGAGCTGATCGGCCTGGTCGAACGCCTGCTGCTCGCCGGCGAGGTGACCATGCTCGGCGTGCTCGGCCGGTACATACAGGAATGCGCGCCGGTCACGGGGCCAGTTCCCTCTCGAAGGCCTGGGCGACGGCGAGGCTGTCCTCGTAGACGTGATGCCGGGTGATGAGACCGGCCTCGACGGTGAGGTGCAGGGCGAACCGGGCGCGATACGCACGTCCGGTCGGACGGGCGGTCTGGCGGATCTCCCCGAGCACGACTGCGTCGTCTCCGTCGATGAGTACGCGCTCGACCTCGGTGGCCGCGTACTCCGGCACATGATGCCCGGCGAGCTCGCGATAGTGGGCGGCTGCGTCCGCCCGGGTGGACCGGTGACGGATCCACGGCGTGGCGGGGCGACCGTGCTCGGCCTCCGGCCAGTCCAGCTTCCAGTCGCCCTCCTCGGCGTACAGCTCGGCGATGCGCTCGGGATCGCCCCCCGCGATCCTCCGCAGCAGTTCCTCGACCACGGTGCGCGTGCTCATGGACGCGGCTGTCGGCATGACCGCCCCTTCGTCTCGTTCCGCGTCCCGTCGACGCGGAGACATCGGCAAGCTTGCCTGCGCGGACGGATTGAGACGATTACCTCCGACGTAAGGCGAGCACCTCACCCTGCTCGAAGACGTCAGGTCGCCTTGCTCCAGACGGTCATGCCCAGTTGCAGGAAGGCCTCCTCCTGCAGGGCCGTCTGCTTGACCTGGATCGTCAGCGCCGCGACGTCACCCGCGTCGTTCCCGACGCAGAGCTGGGTGCCGGAGTCGGCCGCCGAGAGCGACGAGGAGCGGTAGTCGGCACCGGTGGCGTCGCCGAGAAGGCGACGGCACACGTCGAGGGAGGCCGCCTTCCCGTTGAAGAGCTGCACGAACCGGCTGGTGCCGCTGCGCAGCTCGCAGTCGATGCCGTCCTCGCAGTCGAGGCGGATGTCGCCCCCGCGATCGGTGCGGAGCATCGGTTCGTCGAGGCTCAGCGAGTTCGTCCGGTACAGCCACACGGGGGACAGCACGACGGCATCCGCCGCCGAGGAGACGACCGAGGCGGTCTCCGAGGCCCGGGGGGAGTCGCCGGCGGCCGGCGAGGCCCGAGGAGAGTCCCCGGCGGCCGACGAGGTGTGTGACGGCGACGCCGTGGACCGTGCGGCCCTCGTCGGTGCGGGAGCCGAGGTGGGCGTGCCCGCGGCCGCCCCGCCGGCGCCGGACCGATCGCCGCCGAACCACGTCAGACCCGTCCACACCAGAGCGCCCGCCGCCACGGCCGCGGACGTGACCAGCGCGGTCCGCCGCCCGAGCACCCGGCGCCGGGCGGGTCTCAGCGACAGCGTCGCCGCGGCGGTCGGCGATGCCACGGGAGTGCCCGCCGGGTCCGGAACGGCCGCCTCGGGTCCCGTGACCTCGTTCCAGACGGCCGGCCCCGCGCCCGCGTCCGCTCCCAACTGCCCTCGGCACCACTGCACGACCTCAGCCGGCGTGGCCCGCTCCCGCGGATCGGACGCCAGGCACCGGGCGAACAGCGGACGCAACTGCTTCGGCAGCCGGGACAGGTCGGGTTCCTCGTGCACGATCCGGTACAGCACCACGGGCGCCGTACCGTCCCCGTACAAGGGCTCGCCCAGAGCGGCGAAGGCCGCCGTCTGGGCCAGCGCGAAGACGTCGGTCGCCGGGGAGACCTCACCGGCGACCGCCTGTTCGGGGGCCATGAAGTGAGGCGTGCCGACTGTGGCGCCGGTAGCCGTGTGCGAGGAGAGGCCGGCGGCGACCGAGACACCGAAGTCGATCACCCGTGGCCCGTCGGCGGCCAGCAGTACGTTGGACGGCTTGAGGTCGCGGTGCACGACGCCCACGCTGTGGATCGCCTGCAACGCCTCGGCCACGCCGGCCATCAGCCACAGCACCGCGGACACCGGCAGCGGCCCGCGCCGGGCGACGGCCGCCGTGAGGGACGGCCCGGGCACGTACAGCGTGGCGAGCCACGGGGGTACGCCGTCGGTGTCGGCGTCGACGAGTTCCGCGGTGTAGGCGCCCCTGACCCGGCGGGCGGCCTCCACCTCCCTGCGGAACCGCCGCCGGAAGGCCGGATCGTCGGCCAGCTCCGGCCGCACCACCTTGATCGCCACCGGCCGGCCGCCCTGGGTGTGCGACAGGTACACCCGCCCCATGCCCCCCGCGCCCAGCCGGGCCACGAGCCGGTAGCCGGCCACGACGGAAGGATCGCCCGCCTGAAGAGGCCGGAACACCTCGGTGGTGCCGCTGCTCATCGAACTGTCGTCCCCCTGATCCCGACCGGCCGAAGGGCCGACGCGGACAGAAGCCTAGACGGACGGGGCGGGCCGGCCGGCCGCGGGGGGGCGGGACGGCATCACCCCCGTGCCTCAGCCGGCGGGACGGTCCGTGCCCGCTCAGGAGGAGCGGCTGTCACGACCGTCCCCGCCGGGGCGGATCAGGAGGCCGGTACCTCGTCCACGAACGACGTGCCCGCACTGCGGATCCCGGCAACCTTCGCCGCCACCTGCGCCGGGGTCAGCACCTGGTCCTTGACGTGCAGGACGTAGTCGACCTGCTGGTCGTAGCCGCGTGGCGTCGTCGAGGTCTGGCCGTTCAGGTCGATGAGCCACTGGTTGAAGTTGATCGACATCGGCCGCTCCGGCAGGTACTGCGCGTCATGCGTGCCGAAGAGCCGCCCGTCCACGTAGTACGTGATGGCGCTGTTGTCGATCGTCACCACCAGGTCGTGCCAGCCCGCGTAGCCGGTGCGGGACTCGGAGTGCTGGTTGACGGCCTGCCAGAAGTCGGAGTTGCAGGTCTCCCAGGACGTCGTGTAGACGATGTTCGACGGCTCGCCGCACCCGCCGTTGGGCAGGTACTCGAAGTCGTACTCGGCGTAGTCGTCGGCCATCGGCGCCTTGAGGTCGTTGATGGTGAACAGCGTCTGCACCAGGTGGTCCCGTCGGGCCCCGACCTGGGCGTGTCGGAGAACTTCACGCGGTCCGATGCCGGTGACGTAGGGCGGAAGGGTTCGGGGTGCTTGCCCGGACGTCGTGTCCGGTCGCGTTGCCTTCTCCGCTCGCGACGGCCTTCGCGTGGACAGCGGACCGCGCGGAGGGTGGGTGTGGGCGGTCAGGCGTCAGGATCGACTTCGGGATGCGTGAACCGCACGGGCTTGCCCAGCGACCGGGCGTAGGCGATCTCGGCTCGAGTGCTGTCCCCGATGTAGTCGCCGACCACGAGCACCTCATCGGCCAGCCGGATCTTCGCCCGGTGCAGATCGCCGAGTCGGACCCTGAGCGCCTCGGCCTCGACCGGGTCGGACCCCAGGGCGTGCGGCGACTTCGTGTCACAGGCCGGTTTGACGACGATCCTCCCGGCTTTGGTCTCCCGCACATCGGCGTCGGTCATCTCGCTCATGAAGCGGGTGGAGCCGCAGATCACGACGATGCGCGGGAGGCTCAACTGCTCCTTCGCGGCGGCGAGTCCCTCCTCGGGGGTGAGCCGTTGCGGGTACGACACGGGTTCCTCCTGTGGTGGGCTCCAAGACGTGCCCGCGAGACAACATGGCCCGGCACGTGTGGAACATCGACGCGTTCCAAGGCCGGTCGGAACTCCGCTGCACGGGGGAGTGGCCTGCTGACGCTCCCCGCGAGCAGACCCGGGCCACCGGGCCCAGCACATCGGTACTCCACCCAGACCCCGCCACCGGTGACGACGAACGGGCAGCCCTTAGGGTAGGCCCCATGGACGCTGCGGACGATCTCGTCAAGGATCCCCACCGGGTTTACGACCGCCTGCGAAGCACGTCACCCGTGCATCCGATCACCGGCCCGGACGGGAGCAGGGCCTGGTTGGTCACGCGCTACGACGACGTACGACAGGCGCTCCTGGACCCCCGGCTCTCGCTGGACAAGCGAACCTCCGCGGACGGGTACACGGGCTTCGCCCTGCCGCCCGCGCTCGACGCCAACCTGCTCAACATGGACCCGCCCGACCACACGCGCATCCGCCGCATGGTCGGCCGTGCCCTCACCCCGAACCGGATCCAGCAGCTCCGCGTGCCCATCCAGAAGACCGCGGACCAACTTCTCGAGCCCCTGGGCGAACACGGGCGTACCGATCTCATCGCCTCCTACGCCGCGCCGCTGGCGATCACGGTGATCTGCGACCTGCTCGGCGTCCCGGACCGCCACCGCGTCGACTTCCGCGGCTGGACCCACGCACTCCTCGCCCCCGACCCCGCCCGCCCGGCAGCGGCCCGCGACGCCGTCGCCGCGATGCTCGCCTTCTTCACCGAACTCCTGGCCGACAAGCGCCGCCGGCCGGCGGACGACCTGCTCTCCGACTTGATCGACGTACGCGACGCGGGGGACGCGCTCAGCGAGGACGAGCTCATGTCGCTCGCCTTCCTCATCCTCATGGCCGGCTTCGAGAACACCGTGCACCTGATCGGCAACGCGGCGCTCGTACTCCTGCGGCACCCGGAGCAGTTGGCGCTCCTGCGTGACGATCCCGCCCGTCTGCCGGGCGCCGTGGAGGAACTCGCCCGGTTCGAGGGACCCGCGCTGCTCGCCATCAGACGGTTCGCCACCGAGGATCTGGTGCTCGGCGGCGTCACCGTGCCGGCCGGGCAGACGGTCCTGCTGTCCCTGGCCGCAGCCAACCGCGATCCTGCACGCTTCGAGAATCCGGACCGGCTGGACATCGGGCGCGACGCCACCGGACATCTCGCGCTCGGCCTCGGCATCCACTACTGCCTGGGGGCCACACTGGCCAGGACGGAGGCGGAGATCGCCCTCCAGACCCTGCTCGCGCGTCTTCCCGGTCTTCAGGCGACGGACGTGGAGCCCCGGTGGCGCCCTTCGCTGCGCTCCCGCAGCCTGACGGCCCTGCACGTCACCTACTGACCGACTCGTAGGCCGCACCGACGTGGTGCAGCCTACGGCCGGATGCAACGCGGCTCAGCTGTCGGGGACTTCACGGCGCCGGCGTGGCCGCCGCTGGAGCAGCCCGCCGAGCATGGGCAGGGTCAGGCCGGCGAAGAGGAACAGTACGGCGAGTCCGCTGAGCGCCGGACTCACCGCCTCCTCGACCTCGAGAGGCCACGGGCTGTCGAGTGTGTAGAAGACGATGTACGACCCCTTGGACATCGTGTACCCGACGCCCAAGGCGGCCGCGAGCGCGCACAGGGCGAAGCCGGCGCCGGTCCACGGGCGAGTGGTCCAGCTGCGCTGGGCGGTGCGGCCGCACATGAAGACCAGCTCACCGCACGTGACCAGGACGTAGGAGAGGTAGATGAGCAGGTAGGCGGCCACGGACGGGTGGTCGACGTACGCCGTGGTGAACTCGACGTCGTCGTCGTTCGCCGCGACGAAGAGCGGGATCATGACGGCTAACTCGACGGCGGCCGCGAATATCCGCTGCTGCATGGCGGTTCGCAGGTACTCCGGGCGATAGGCCAGGTCCACCATGGTGATCTGCAGTGACGCACACCAGAGAATCGCGCAGATGTGTGCCACCAGCTTGCCGGCGTTGTCCAGGCCGGTGACCTGCTCCGCGGCCCGGGCGACCGTGGGTATCGCGAAGAAGACTCCCAGGGTGCACACCCCGAACGCCACGGCGATCAGCCAGGTGAAGACCCGTGGGTGATGAATGGCTCTCCGGGTGCAGAGCACGGTGACGATCACTCCCGCAACGGTGCAGGAGCCGAAGATCATGCCGTCCAATTAGAGACCTTCCAGTGCATCGGCCGCGTATTGAGCGGCTTCGTTTCCCGTCCGTCGTCGTCTGGCCTTCTTCGGTTTCCCGACGCGCGAGCCGTCCGCACCCGAGCCCTCCGCACCCGAGCCCTCCGCACCCGAGGCGTCCGCGCCCGAGCCGTCCGGCACCGCCGGCATGCCGAGGGCCTGCCGCCGTCGCTCCAGATGCGCGACGACCTCTCGCACCTCGCTCTCCGGCAGGTCGTTCAGCAGAGCGAGCACGTGACGGGCCAGGGGGTTCTCGAAAGCCTGGAGTGCTTCGAGGTCGTCGTAGCTCCGGTGCGGCAGCAGGTAGGCCGGCGGCACGTCGCCGAGAGCCTGGCACAGGGCGAGAACGGTCTTGATGGTCGGGTTGTCCTGCTGACCGCCGGCGAGCTTCGCGATGAGCGCGAACGACGCCGACGTGGGTGGATCGGGCAGGTCGTCGACAGCCTGAGACAAGGTGCGGGAGACGTACGCCCTGCCCCTGGCGTCCGTTCGGCGAGTCATGAGCGCCTTCAGCTTCTGCGCGAGAGAGAGCGGCTGCGAGCGCCGCGTCTCGGCGCCGGCACCACCCGCGCACTCTCCCTCGTCACGGCTCACACTCACGTGGTGATCTCTCTCGCCCTCATCGATCTTGCCTTTGTGTACTTTAGTTGACACGCCGTCGGACGCAAGGGCAGGATCGCATCATCGGCAGGCTCTCGTGCCGGCGAGCCTGAGTCAGCCGGCCCGTGGCCGCGCCGTGCGCGCTTCCCGGCGCCCACTTGACCGCAGCGATCGCTGAGAGGAGCGCCACGTGGCACAGCACGGCTTACGCGTCCCGGAGATCGACACCGGCAGGCCTCACTCTGCGAGGATCTACGACTACCTGCTCGGCGGCAAGGACAACTACCCGGTGGACCAGGAGGCCGGTGACGAACTCGTCGCCGTCGCACCCCAGGAGCGCGTGGGAGCCCGAGCGAACCGTGCCTTCCTGGAGCGGGCCGTGCGCCACGTCGTCGGCGGTGGCCTCCGGCAGATCCTCGACATAGGCGCCGGGCTGCCCCACTCGCCCAACGTGCACGAGGTGGCCCTCGAGATGGCGGCGGACGTGCGCGTCGCGTACGTCGACAACGATCCGATAGTGACCGCGCACGCGGACGCCCTGCTGCGCAGTTCCGACGCGATCAGCGTCGCGCTCGCCGACCTCCGCGACCCGCAGGCCCTCCTGGACCACCCCGGCGTCCGCGACGTCATCGACTTCGCCGAGCCGGTCGCCCTGCTTCTCGTCTCCGTCCTCCACTTCCTCACCGACGCCCAGCACCCCGAGCGGGTCGTCGCCACGCTGCGCGACGCACTGCCGGCCGGTAGCTACCTGGTGCTTTCGCACGCCACGGGCGACTTCGCCGACTGCAGTGGGGCGCGGGCCGTCTACAGCAGGGCCACCGACCCTCTCAATCTGCGGTCCCGCGCGGAGATCGAGCGGTACTTCGACGGCTTCGAGCTGGACGAGCCCGGCCTGGTGCAAGTCCCGTTGTGGCGACCGGAGATGCCGCCGACGGCGACAGCGGCCGGAATCGGCATCTACGGGGCCGTCGCCCGCAAGACCGCCTGAGGCACACCCGCGTTCAGGGGCAGCACCCGCCCGACGTCCGCATGTCGGAGAACTGACGCCGGCCGGCCGACCAGGCGGCCGGGCCGGCGCTGCCGCTCAACCACCGGAGCGGGCTGCGGTGTCGAGACCAGGACGATGTCCCGGAGGTCTCCAGTCCGCAACGTGTGGATTCAAGCGGCTTTCCATTCCTTGTCGTCAAGCTCCGGGAACATTGCGCCGGATCGGTCAATCGGTCGAGCCGTATTCGTTCACGCACCCGGATTCGTTCACGCACCGAAGGCGTCATCCGGGGCGTCGGTTGCCGGGGGTGTGCACTGGTGGGCACTTGTCCAGTGGCCCGCACTGTCGAGGAGGGGCTCGGAGCCGGCCTCTGCCCGGAAGGTGAAGGTGACGCCCGTCCTCTCGACCTGCAGGGCCAGCTGTCCGGGGGGTTGATGGAGGGTGCCGGGACGCAGGCGGCAGCCGACTGCCCTGAGCTCCGCTGTGACGTCGGCGTGGGTGACAGGCCCGGCGAACGTGGCGAGTGCCGACGTTTCGGGGACAGGAAGCTCGATGGTGTCCCGCCAGGTCTGCACGCTGATCATCGTGACGCGGCGGCAGCGACAGACACAGAGCTCAGCGTCCCCGTAGGAGAACACATGCGGCCAACGCCGCCGCTTGCTCACCCGGCCGATGTCCCACGGCGGCCCGAGCGTCGACGCGATCTCATGCAGAGATGCGCCGCAGTGCAGCGGGCCGACAGCTCCGGTGGAGCCGAACCGGGCCAGGATCCGAAAGGCGGTCACGCGGTGGAGCGTGTCACCTGACCTGTTCGGACGTCCACCGAGTTGATCCCTCTCCGGGACAGGCCGGAGGCGGTCCGTGGATTCGGCCGGCCTGTCGTAGAGGGGCGACAGGAGGCCGTGGGGTGATCGCGCGGCCCTGCCCGGCATGAGAGCAGGGCCTGGCCGCGCACGGGGAAAATCCAGGGGAGGGGATGGCCGCGCGCTGCTACGGTCGGGCACCATGAGCTGGCTTCCCGATGACTTCGTCCACCCCGTCCACGTAACGCTGCCGGGCGGTGGTCATCACCTGCGGCCGATCCGGGAGGCCGACACCCCGCTCGACTATCCGGCTGTGATGGGTTCGCGTGAGCGGCTGTGGACCATCTTCGGCCCGGCCTGGGGCTGGCCCGCGGCCACCATGACCTACGAGGCCGATCAGGCCGACCTGCTGCGGCACGAGAAGGAGATCGCCGCGCACCAGTCCTTCAACTACGCGCTGTTCGACGCGGAGGAGACGGCTCTGCTCGGCTGCGTCTACATCGACCCGCCGGAGAAGGCCGGCGCCGACGGCGAGATCTCCTGGTGGGTGGTGGACGAACTGGTGGGCAGCAAGGTCGAGCAAGCACTCGACGCGCTGGTGCCGCAGTGGATCGCAGCCGACTGGCCGTTCGACCGGCCGCGCTTCATCGGCCGCGAGATCTCCTGGTCGGACTGGCTGGCCCTGCCGGAGCACCCCGGTGCTCCCACCGCTCTCTGAGGGCAGGCACCGTCACTGCCGAGCCCCCGCACCAACTCCGGGTCGCCGCCCCGGGCCCCGACGCCCCGAGGCTGCAACAGGCGGAAGACGCGGCCGCCCCCTGGGCGACCGTATCCGCCTGATCCGCCTTCGCCCTGCTGTGCCGAGACTGCCGCGAGGCACGGCCCCGGCCCGAGGGATCAGTCCAGGATCGCGGTCGCCTCGACCTCGACGAGCACGTCCGGCTCGAAGAGATACTCGACACCGATGAGGGAGGCCGGAGGCAGGGGAGCAGGGAGGCCGATCTCCTCGGCGACGGCCTCCACGCCCGCCATGAAGTCGCCGATCTTCTCCGGGGTCCACCGGGTCACGTAGAACGTCAGGCGCAGCACGTCTGCGAACGTCGCACCCGCGCCCGCCAGTCCGACGGCGGTGTTGCGCAACGCCTGGGCGACCTGCCCGGCCAGATCCCCGGGTGCGACCGGAACCCCGTCGGCCCGACGCGCGACCTGTCCGCTGACGTGGACGTGCTTCGCCCCGGTGCCCACGGCCACGTGATGGTAGGGGACAGGCTGCAGCATGCCTGCCGGTGTGAAGTGCTGAACCGTCATGGGTCTTTGCTCCTCTACTAGGTATCTTCAAGCTACCTAGTAGACGAAGGACACCTCAACGAGACCAGGTTTCGCCATGGATACCGGCCACGAACTCCGCATCGACGCCCCACACCGCGAACTGCTCGACCAGATCCTCGACAAGTGGTCGCTCAGCGTCCTCAACGAGCTCTGTGAGCACCCGTGCCGCTTCAACGAACTGCGCCGGGCCATCCCCCACGTCACACAGAAGTCGCTGACCGCGACACTCCGGCGACTCGAACGCAACGGCGTCATCGAACGCCACGTCGTCTCCACCCGTCCCGTCGCGGTCATGTACCGGATCACACCGCTCGGCAAGACCCTTCGGTCTCCCATCGACGTGCTGCTGGCCTGGGCCTCCCAGAACATGCCCGCCATCGAACGCGCACGCGAGAACTACGACGAGTCAGAGGAAGGACCCGGCCTCTGACACGTCGCTGCCTGACGAGGTGAGCAACTCCCGGAATCCCGCGCCTCGTGATGAGGTGCGGCTGCCGGGCGTCGCTCTCGAAATGGCGTGGCCGCAGGGCAGCCGTGATGCGAAAATCAGTCCGAATCTTGATCCACGTCCGTGTTCCGGAGGCCAGAATGGACGTCGCATCGCTGCTGCCGTTGACCACGGCCCGGTTGTCACTGCGTCTGTTCACTCCCGAAGACGCCGACGACCTGTACGCCTACCAGAGCCTGCCGAGCGTGGCGCGCTACCTGTACCGGCCGGCGCACACGCGTGAGCGCAGCGAGCAGGTCGCCCTCGAGCGCGCGGCACAGACGGCCTGGCGCGCCGACGGGGACAAACTCGCACTCGCTGTCTGCCGACGCGATGAGACCGGCCTCATCGGCGAGGTGAGCCTCACCCTGGCCGATGCCCGCGCCGCCCAGGCCGAGATCGGCTGGACTCTCGACCCGGGTCACCAGGGGCACGGCTACGCGACCGAGGCGGCTGCCGCGCTGGCCGGGTTCGCCTTCGACACGCTGGGCGTGCACCGGCTCTACGCACGGCTGGACGTGGAGAACACCGGGTCTGTGCGGGTTTGTGAGCGTCTCGGGATGCGCCGGGAGGCGCACCTGGTCGAGAACGACCTCGACGGGGATCGCTGGGGCAGCGAGTACATCTACGCGGCGCTGTCCGCCGACCTCGGCAGTCGATCGGGAGAGCGAGCCGACGTCGGCTCCTGATCGGATGATTCCGGCCACGGCTGATCCTGATGACGTGCGTGCGGTGCATCCACGGCAGGGGTGACGGTCAAGGCTGCGACGAGAGCGGGGGTGATGGCCGGCGCCCCGGAGGGGGGGAGCGGCATGGCGAGGTTCACCATGCCGAGTTCGGAGCGCCACCTGTCACGGCAGTTGGTCGAATGCCTGGTCGGCATCGGCTACGGCCTCGGGGTGGACGTCGTGGGCGGTGCGGCCGTCGGCGATCTTCTGCCAGTTGGCCCGGGCGAGTACCCGTTGGACCGCGAGCACCTGGGCGGCCAGCAGGCGTGCCCGGATGCCTTCGCCGAGGGCGTTCGCCAGCGCCTCTTCGTCCTCGAGCTGATACCGCGTGAGCCGTCCTGCCAGGCTCGGTGTGGTGAACACCAGCCGATGGAACGCCACCACCTCGGGATGATCGTTGAGGCCGGTGACGGGGTCGTACCGATCGAGGCCGGCCCGGAAGTGCCGGTGCAGCGCCGTCACCGGTTCGATGCCGGACTCACGGTCGCGTACGACGCGTGCTGCCTCGCCCTGGTGGTCCGCAAACCGGTGCAGCACCAGGTCTTCCTTGGTGGGGAAGTACCGGAAGAGGGTCGGCTTGGAGATCTCGGCCGCCGCGGCGACGTCGTTGACCGAGACGCGGTCGAAGCCGCGTTCCAGGAACAGCGAGACGGCCGCGTCTGCGATGGCGTCGCGCGTCCGCTCCTTCTTGCGGGCCCGCAGCCCCGTCGACTCACTCATCCGACCACCGTAACATTTGTGACCGAGTTGCGTTTTTAACTGGGTAACGTTTTCATGGGCGGCATGAACCAGACAGACATGCCTCCCGTGCTCGTCACCGGGGCGACGGGCCGGGTCGGCCGCGTCGTCATCGACGAACTTCTCGACGCGGGGCTGCCAGTCCGTGCCCTCACGCGTCGGGCCGAGGCGGCGGCGACGTTGCCGGCGAAGGTCGAGGTCTTCATCGGTGACCTCACCGCGCCTGAGTCGCTCGACCCGGCCTTGAGCGGCGCCGGTGCGGTGTTCCTCGTGTGGACCGCCCCGCCTCGGACCGCCGCGGCAGTCGTCGAGCGGCTGGCGGCACACGTGCGGCGGATCGTCTTCCTCTCCTCCCCGTACCGGACGCCGCATCCCTTCTTCCAGCAGCCCAATCCCATGGCGGTGCTGCACGCAGGCCTCGAGCGGCTCATCGCGGCCACCGGACTCGAGTCGACGATCATCCGGCCCGGGATGTTCGCGTCGAACTCGCTGGCCTGGTGGGCGCCCGCGATCCGGGCCGGCGAAGTCGTCAGGTGGCCTTACGGTGCTGCCGAGTCGGCGCCGGTCGACGACCGCGACATCGCGGCCGTCGCGGCGCGGACGCTCCGTCAGGACGGACACGTCGGAGGCGACTATGTGCTGACGGGCCCCGAATCGCTGACTCAGGCCGAGCAGGTGGACGTCATCGGTGGTGCCTTGGGGCGCCGGATCGCATTCGAGGAGATGACGCCGGACGAGTTCCGACGCTTGTGGGAGGGTACGGTGCCCAGCTCGGCCGTCGACATGCTGCTCGCCGCGTGGAGTGCGGCGGTCGGGCAGCCCGCGTACATCACCACTGCGGTGGCCGACATCCTCGGTAGGGCGCCGCGAACGTTCCGCCAGTGGGCCGACGACCACGCCTCCGCGTTCACGGAGGGTTCGTAACCTCGTCGACCACGACCACGACCACGACCGCGACCGCGCCCGACACCGACGACTGGCCGCACCCCTCGTCCTCAGGGACGGACAGGACCCGATGTGAGCCCCCCTTCGGGAGCCCCGGACGGGCTAGCCGTCGACCGCGGCGTCCTTCGTGGCCGGCGCGCGGGCTCTGCGGAACTCCGCGAGGAGGATCTCCTTGCGGACCGGCCACTGTCGCCCAGGCGGGCACGGGCCCACTGTGTGCATCTCCGTTGTTTGCCCTTCGCGCCCGGGGAAACCCTGCGCCCATGAGAAAAAGGTCAGAGCGTCGCATTGCGGGACAGAATCGCATGTTGTCATTGCTCGACGCCCTGGAGCGTGACCCCAGGGCGGACGCGGTCATCGACGTGCTGACCAGACGCGTGCGCGCTCTCCCGCTGGGCCGGGCCCGGGACGTGCTGCACGGCAAGCCGCTCGGCCATCCCGCGCACCCCTTGATGGTGCAGGTACCCATCGGCAGCTGGATGTCGGCTGCCGTGCTCGACCTGTGGCCCCACCGTTCCCGTGAGTCCGGGGTCCTGGTGGGCATCGGGATCGCGGCGGCCGTTCCCGCCGCACTGGCGGGCGCCGTCGACTTGGCCGAGCTGCACCGTCAGCAGACCCGAGTGGGGCTGGTGCACGCCCTGGCCAACGTGGCTGCCCTGGGCCTGTACTCCGCCTCGCTCGTCTGCCGCGTCACCGGACGGACCGGCAAGGGACGGGCGTACGGCTTCCTCGGACTGACGGCGGTCGGCGCGGGCGGCATGCTTGGTGGCCACATGGCCTACCGGCAGGCGTCCGGTGCCAATCACGCCGAGGAGGTCCCGCACGTCGTCTCCGAGGGCTGGCACCGGGTCGGCAGCGTGGACGAGTTCCCCGTGGGCCGGGCTGTGCGGCGCACCGTGGACGACGTACCGGTCCTGGTGGTGCGCGAGGCGGGCGGCACCTTCCACGCATTGGCCGAGCGGTGCAGCCACCTGGCCGGACCGCTGTCCGAGGGCGCGATCGCCGACGGGTGCGTCGAGTGCCCCTGGCACGGCAGCGTGTTCCGGCTCTCGGACGGCTGGAACGTCCGCGGCCCCGCCACCGCACCCCAGCCGGCCTTCGACACACGCGTCGTCGACGGGCACGTGGAGATCAGCCTCCCCGAGCCGGACGGAACCCCGGGCGGCCGGGCGCGCGAGACGTCATCGCAGGCGGACGAGAAGAAGCTGCACGGGCACGGCGCCTGACCTCGCCTCGGCTGCACCCGGGCCTCGGCGGCCGCTCGGCAGTCCCTCGACGCGCAACTCGACTCCCTCGCGGACGTCGGGATGACGCGGTTCTCCTCCGGAGGTGACCTCCACCCGCGCCGCCGGGCGCCCCGAACTGAAGGCGTCGAACCGGTACCGGGACGCGGTGCCGATCTTCTCGGAGGAGGCCAGGACGTAGGTGCCCGCGGCCCGTGCCGCGAGGGCGCGTTTCATGGCGGCGTCCTCGGCGTCGCCGGTGGTCGGTCCCGCCTCGGGGCGCACGCCGGTGACGCCGAGGAGGAAGAGATCGGCGGAGACGTTCTGCGCGGCCTCGAACGCGGCCGCGCCGCAGGTGACCGCCGAGTGCTTGAACAGGCGGCCGCCGAGCACGAAGACCTCGGCCTGAGGATGGTCGAGCAGGGCGGCGGCGATCGTCGGGCTGTGGGTGATCACCGTACAGGCCAGTTCCTTCGGCAGGGCGTGGACGACGGCCGGGGCGGTGGCACCTCCGTCGAGGATGACCACGCCGCCGGGCCGCACCAGCCCTGCGGCCACCGAGGCCACCTTGCGTTTGCTTCATGTCGGCGAACCCGTGTCTCCGACGGTGCCGGATGAGTGGGGAACGGCACGCGGCCCCGGTGGACCCGGTCCGACCGGAGCTGCGCGGACGGGGCTCAGGGCCTAGCAGCCGGTGTCGGCGACGATGTAGTAACCGGGTGCGGTCTGCTTGAGGGTGTGAGTGACGAACGTGTTGTACAGGCCCATGGCCTGACCGGAGCCCATGGCATAAGTCTGTCCGCCGCTCTGGTAGGCGCGGCCGGCGGAGGTGTGCTGGTAGTTGCTCGCCGTGTAACAGGTGGGCGTGGAGCCGGTGGTGGTGGCGGTCACTGACGAGGACGGCGTTCCCACCGACCCGGCCGCGTCCACCGCAGCCACCGTGTAGGCGTACGGGGTGCCCGCGGTCAGGCCCGTGTCGGTGTAGGAGGGCGTCGTCGTGGTGCCCGCCTTCGTGCCGCCGCGGTAGACGTTGTAGGACGCCGCTCCGGGAACGGCGCTCCAGTTCAACGACACGGTGGTGTCGGTGGTGGTGCCGACCGTCAGGCCGGTGGGCGCGGGCAGGTTGCCCGGGGTCTCCCCGCCGTTGCCGCTGCCGTCGAGTCCCCAGAAGCGGGCGGTGTGGTAGCTGGAGCAGATGGTGTCGAGGTAGTAGGTTCCGGCGGTGCCGCACTGTTCCGGGCCGCTGCCCGGGTCCACCGCGAGGCCGTGGGCCATGCCGGATATGGAGTAGACCTGGACGGCGGGGTTGCCGGAGGCGTCGTCGTACTCGCTCAACGTGGTGTTGCCGGAGAGGCTTTCGGTACGGGAGGGCGTCTGTCCGATGCCCCACGTGTTCGTCCACTGGTCGCGCAGTTCAGTGGCGTTGGCCGGTACGACGGTGGTGTCGGAGGTGCCATGCCAGATCGCCACCCGCGGCCAGGTGGTGGTGCCGGCGGGTGCAGCGGCGCGGACCTGGTCGCCCCACTGGGCGGGCGTCTTGTTCGGCGGGCTGTACATGCAGGTGTACGCGGCGGACACGCTTGTCGCACAGTACGCGGGGAGACCGGAGTCGATGGAGCCGCCGGCGAAGACGTCCGGGTAGGCGGCGAGCATGTTCGCGGTCATGCCGGCACCGGCCGACAGACCGGTGATGTAGACACGGCTGGTGTCGCTGCCGTAGCGGGCGACGGCGGTGTCGACCATCTGCTTGATCGACAGAGCCTCGCCCCTGCCGCGCACACTGTCGTTGGAGTCGAACCAGTTGAAACAGGAGTTGGCGTTGTTGGCGCCGGTTGTCTGGGGGAGGACGAGGGCGAACTGGTACCGGTCGGCGAACTTCGGCCAGCCGGACTTCGCGTAGTAGTCGCTCGCGCTTTGTGTGCAGCCGTGCAAGGCGATGACGAGAGGGGCGCTCGCAGGGAGGCCGTCAGGCACGTAGGAGTACATGGACAGGTTGCCGGGGTTGGAGCCGAATCCGGTGACCTGGGTCAGGGCGGCGGCGGAGGCCGGCGGGCCGACGGCCACCAGACCGGTGGACAGGGCGAGGGCGCCGGTGACGGCGGCGAGCAGGCGTCGGGGACCGCCGATGAAGCGGCGTCCCTTCACGGTGGGGAACGGGGGGTACAGCTGTCCCATGGCTGATGCCTTCCGGAGAGCGGGGGAGGGGAGACGGGAACAGGCGCCGTGGCGGCCGCGGTTCGAACCACTGGTGTGTGGCGTGCATCATGTGGGCTGCCTCGCGACGTTGACATGGTTTGAACAACCAGCCTTGATGGGCGAACAGTGTGCCGGCCCTCCATGGCTCGTCTCGCGAGGCGCCCGATGGCGAGGAGGAAACCCGGGCTGCCATGTCTTCGGCCGCCCGGTGAGAGGGTGGGAAGACCCACCTTGCAGCCACGGACAGTGGGTGTTCCGCCGATCCCCGCCTACCTGGCCGCCTGAGGCATGATCAGCGTCCGGTGGTTTCGGCCCTCGGGGACTCCTGACGTGTGGGCTGGGTGCGCCGAACGTCCCCGCCCTCCGGCAGACCGTCTGATCCGCCCGGACCGGGAACTCGGCCGGAAGCGTCGAGGTCGTCGGGATGGAGTCGGGCGAAGAAGAGGAGCCGGCCGTCGGGGGCAGTACCAGAGTCGTTGCGTCGCCGGGCAGCGCGGCGAGGTCCAGCTTCGCGTCAGGGATATGACGTGCACCGAGGAACTGCGGATTCCCGCGAGGCCGCCGTCGGCGCAGACCCCCGGCCGCCTCCCGGCGAAGTGCCGGGGTCCTCTCATCGCGGGCGCGTTCACGGACCTGGCACACCAGGAGTTCATGGATGACCAGATCGGCTGTGTCGTCCCGCCAGGCGCCGAAGTGGGGGTACTACTGCTGCCCGCGCAGGTCGCACTGGAACCAGGGGCCCGACGCGTCACCGGGGCCGGCCGGGTCGGCCGGGACGAAGCCGGCCTTGGCCAGCACCCTTTGGGAGGCGAGGTTCTCGCGTGATGTGCCCGCCCGCAAGGTACGCAGCCCGTGCCGGGCCACCGCCAGACGGCACAGCTCCCGGACGGCCGCGGTCGCCACGCCATGGCCGGCGACGCTCTGCGCGACTCGGTAGCCGAGCTCGGCAGTGCCGTTGCCGATGTCGTACAGGTTGAACCGGCCGAGAACCGAACCGTCCTCGGCGACAAGCACGTAGAAGGCGCAGACACCGGCCTCCTGCTCCGCCAGCAGGGCGCTGTACCGGTCGGTGAACGTGTCGAAGAAGGCGTCGCCGCGGTCGGCGACCGAGGCGGCGAAATAGGCGCGGTTGGCCAGCTCGAACGCCAGCACGGCCGAGGCGTGACCGGCATGCAACTGCTTCAGCTTGGGCACGGTCCGACCTTAACCGCTCAGTGCCTTCCCCTGGCCCCAGTCACAGCCTCGCTCCCCGCCGGGCAACCCGGCATCCGTCGCTCAGTGCCGGGGTGATGACGATGGGGGCGGAGCGGGCTGCCTCTGCTTCTCCCTGGGGGAACAGGGCCCTCATGCGCGTCGGGGAGGGCTGGTGGCCTCCCAGGCTGCTTCGATCATCCGGAAGATCTCGTCCACCGCGGCATCCGGATCGGCCGCCTCACGTGCCAGTGAATAGGCGTCGATCACGAACCTGGCGATCGTCCGGCTTGCCGTCGTGGTCCGTGGCAGTTCGGGATCGGCGGCGATGGTGGTTGCCAGCGTCTCCGCGTGGCGCAGCCTCATCGACTCTTCGTACTTCCGCAGGGCGGGTGATGCCTCGATCATGCGCCAGAGAGGGCCGGCGTTGTCCGCCGTGCAATGCCGCACCAGAGCAAGGATCTCGCGGCGCAGGGCGGGGATGAGCGGCTCGTGCGGCGCCCGGTCGGTGACCGCCTGCGTGAGGCGTTGCTCGAAGTCTGCGTCTTGCTCGAAGACCAGGGCCTCTTTGGAGGCGAAGTGGGAGAAGACCGTGGTGACGGCCACATCGGCTTCAGCGGCCACATCGCGGATGCCCACCGCGTCGTACCCGCGTTCGAGGAAGAGCCGCAGGGCGGTGTCGGCGATCTTCTGTCGAGTCGCGGCTTTCTTGCGCTCACGGCGTCCGGACGGCACGGTCATGCTTTGACCCTACCAGGTATGAAATCAAACCAGCTTTAAAATGCTAACCGTTAGTGTTACGGTCCTTCGCATGAAGAAGGTGAGCTTCGCCGAGTTCGGCGGTCCGGACGTTCTGCAACTCATAGAGGCCGAGGAGCCGCACGCGGGCCCCGGTCAGGTGCGCATCGCCGTGCGGGCGGCGGGCGTGAATCCCGTCGACTGGAGGGTCCGTGAAGGCCAGATCCTGAAGGCCCATCCGATCCGGTTGCCCGCCGGAGTCGGCCTGGACGCCGCCGGGGTGGTGGACGAGGTCGGCGAGGGCGTCGCCGGGGTCGAGATCGGTGACCACGTGTTCGGTGAAGGCTCCAGCACCTACGCTGAGTTCGCCGTGCTGTCGGCCTGGGCCCGTATGCCCGAGGGGCTGGCGTTCGAAGAGGCCGCGGGGTACCCCTCGGTGGTGGAGACCGCGCTGCGTATCCTCCGCGAGGTGGGGGTGCGGCGGGGGCAGACGCTGCTCGTCAGCGGTGCGGCCGGGGGAGTCGGGTCGGCGGTGCTGCAGATCGCCCGCGACCGCGGCATCGCGGTGATCGGCACCGCCGGGGCCGCGAATCAGGACTACCTGCGGAGCCTGGGTGCCCTCGCCACGACGTACGGCGAGGGCTGGGCCGAGCGGGTGCGACAGCTCGGCCACGTCGACGCGGCCCTCGACCTCGCCGGCTCGGGGGTGATCCGCGAACTCGTCGAGCTGACCGGGGATCCCCGGAAGGTGATCTCCATCGCCGATCTCGATGCGCCGCAGCTCGGTGTCCGGTTCTCCGGCGTGGCCGGGAGCGTGCCGGATGCGCTCGCCGAGGCCGTCGGTCTCATCTCGCGTGGGAGGCTCCGCATCCCGGTGGAGAAGACGTACACGCTCGCCGAGGCCGCGGCAGCCCACATCGACAGCCAAGCCGGACACACGCGCGGACGCCGGGTCCTGGTCGTCTGAGCCGTTCCCGGCGCAGTCGCGCGGTGAAGCGGTCTTCCGGCTCTGCCGGGACCGGTAGGGGGCGAGGAGGAGCTCAAAGAGCAGCCGGAGCAAGGCAGTGGTTCATGACCGGCAGATTCGGCGGGCTCGGGGAAGCTGGAACCCGGTCGTGAGCGGCCTCAGCATCCGGCATGCCTTGTCCGAGCCGGTCAGCCGTGTCAGGTCGCGACCTCTGCGAGCGCGGCCCGCTCGGTCGTGACGTGGTTCACCGGGGCGAACCGGTCGGCGTAGCCGAAGGAGATGCCCACGAGAAGTCGCCTTGCCGGAACTGCGAGTTCGGCGCGGACCGTGTAGGCGTAGAAGCTCAGCAGCCCTTGCGGGCAGCTCGCCACGCCGTACGCGGTCATCGCCAGGAGCAGTGTCTGCATGTAGGCACCGACGTCGGCGGCCGGCCGGAGCCCGCCGTCCCCGGTGACGAAGGCTCGAAGTGCCGTGCCGGCTTCGCGCGACCGGGTACCGGATCCCAGAGCAGGGCGAGCTGGGCGTTGCCGACCCGCTGTCGCATTCCCGGCCGGCAAGGGTGAACTCCACTGCCGATGCGATGAGTTGAACCAGTCGGAGGATCGCTCCTCACCGGCCGGGCGGCGGCACGGAGGTAGCCGTGTCCCACGCCCCATTGTGCTCCGCGTCGTTCACCGCGGACGGTGACACCACGCCCTGGGTCGGGCGAAGCGGGCTGCGCGGAGCCGGCGATCCGGGCAGCGCGGCCGGGGTGAGCGATCTGCTGTGGGAGGCGTGATGTCCCGGTCAGCGATCGGTCGCCCCGAGGAGCCCTGCCACCAGATGGCGGGCGTACGTGGTGTCGAGTCCTTCAGGGCGGAAGAGGATGCGGTACATCATGGGGGCGACGAGGTGGTCCATGACCGTCTCGACGTCGGGTGAGGTCTCCTCGCGGCCGGCCGCGCGGTCGAGGATGATGCCGATCTGCTCGGCCGCGTAGGCCGAGCACTGGCCGGCGTTGCTACCGTCCGGGTCGCCGAGCAGGGCGTCGCGGATGTAGGCGCGGCCGGCGGGGGCGGACATCTCCTCGAGGAACAGCCCGGCCCAGGCCTCGAGATCGGATTTCAGGCTTCCTTCGTCCCGTGGCGCCGACTCGGGCCGCAGTCGCTCGACCGCCACGTCCGACAGCAGCTCCTGCAGGTCGCCCCAGCGGCGGTAGACCGTGGACGGGGTGACTCCGGCGCGGCCGGCGATCAGGGGGACGGTCAGCGCTTCCCGGCCCACCTCCGCCTCGAGTTCGCGCACGGCGGCGTGCACGGACTCCTGCACCCTGGCGCTGCGGCCACCGGGGCGCACCATGGTCCTTCGGCTCATGAACCCAGGTTAAAGCACCTATGCGGCTTCACGTGCCCGTCCTCGTCACGGTCGGTACGCGCTGGCCCAGCCCTTCGGTTCGTGGCACGGTCGCCGGCCGGCGCGCGGGCCGGGTCTGCTCGTAGGCGTGGCCGACCCGCAAGAGCACCGGCTCGCCGAAGGGCCGGCCGAGCAGCTGCATGCCGATGGGCAGGCCTGCCGTGCTGCGGCCAACGGGTACGGACAGCGAGGGTACCCCGGTGATGTTGGCGGGGGCCGAGAGGCGCACGTAGGCGTCCGAGACACCCTCGACGGTGCCGTCCGGCCAGGTGATCGTCTCGTCGCCGGCCTTCACCGCCGTGGCCGGGACCGTCGGGGCGGCGATCACATCGACCTCTTCGAGCAGTCGGCTCCAGGCCTGCTGCATGAGGGTGCGCGAACGCTGGGCGCGCAGATAGTCCCCGGCCGGCATCAGCTCGCCGGCTTCGAGAAGGACACGCACGTCGGCCTGGTACAGCTCGGGGACGGTACGCAGGGTGCGCTCGTGGTAGGCGGAGGCCTCCGGCACCATCAGGCCCCACTGGGTGGCCTGGATGTAGCGCGTCATGGGGATCTCGACCTCGACGAGCCGTGCGCCCAGCCTCTCAAGCTCGCCCATGGCCCGCCGGACGGCGGATTCCACGTCCGGGGCGACGTGGTCGAAGTAGTAGTTGCGCGGTACGCCGATGCGCAGCCCCGACAGTTCCGTCGCGCCGCCCGGCCGGTACGCCGGGCCCGGGGCGGCCAGGGAAGCGGGGTCGCGGGGGTCGTGGCCGGCCAGGGCGGTCAGGACCAGGGCCGCGTCCTCGACGGTGCGGGTGATCGGGCCGACGTGGTCCAGCGACCAGGACAGGGACGTGACGCCGTGGCGGGAGACGAGGCCGTAGGTCGGTTTGAGCCCCACGACGCCGTTGAGCGCGGAAGGCACCCGGATCGATCCGCCGGTGTCGGTGCCCAGCGCGAAGGTGGCGGCGCCTGCGGCGACGGCAACGGCGGATCCGCCGCTGGATCCGCCGGCGACCCGGTCGGGGTGCCAGGCGTTGGTGGTCTGCGGGGTGGTCAGACCGTAGGCGAATTCGTGGGTGTGCGTCTTTCCGATCAGGACCGCGCCGGATGCGGTCAGACGGGCGGCTACCGTGCTGTCGGTCTGCGCGCGATGGTCGGCACGGACCCGGGAGCTGGCCGTGGTGGCCGTGCCGGCTACGTCGATCAGGTCCTTCAGCCCCACGGGGACGCCGTGCAGCGGGCCGTGCAGGCGGCCGGCCGCGACCTGCCGCTCGGCCGTGCGGGCCGCCCGGCGGGCTTGCTCCACGGTGACGGTGACATAGGCCTCCAGATGCGGATCGACCTTCTCGATGCGGTCGAGGACGGAATCCACCAGCTCGACGGGGGACAGCGTCCGCGCCCGGATGGCGTCGGCGGCCTCTGCGAGGGACAGTTCATACGGCTGCATCGGTCCTCCCCTCTCCGGCGCGGTAGGCGGCCGCGGGCGGTGTGTCTCCGTAGTCCAGCTCCCGCAGGACCGCGACGACGGAGTGGATGTGGTTGGCGGTGGCGGCCACCGCGGCGTGCCGGCCGGGCGCCAGCGAGAGCCCGGCGCGGTCGGCCCAGAGGGCCGCCTGCGGCGGTGTGAGCTCGGCAGTGGACATGAAGGTTCTCCCCTGTTCGGGCGGGAGCGACGGAAGCCCCACGCTTAAAGCAAACCGTTTGCTTTAAGCGACCCTAGGGTCTACGGTGACTTAAAGCAAACCAATTGCGTTTAGAGGGAAGGGGGCCACGCGTCAGCGTCGCGCGGACAAGGCTGCGCAATGCCCCGACTCCCTCGGAGAAGGGGCCCGCGGGCCGCGGCCTGGCCGCCTCCCGGACGTACGCCCTGGCCACTGCCCTTCTCGCCGTCGGGGCGACGGCCGAACTCACCGTCCGGCCTTCCCGCCACCGACGCCTGCGCTGAACACGTCCGAAGAACATGGGAGACGACAGGCATGGACACTTCACCGGCCATCGAGACCACCGCCGCCCCGTCCTGGACCGTGGGCGCTGTCACCGTCCACCGCATCGACGAAGTCCTTCTACCGCCCGCGACCGGACGCTGGCTGCTGCCGGACGCCACCGCGGACCTGGTGGGGCGGCAGGAGTGGCTGTACCCCGACTTCGCCGGGCACGACGGCCTCCTGCGCATCGCCAGCCACAGCTTCGCCCTCACCGTCGGCGGCCTGCGCATCCTGGTCGACACCGGCATCGGCAACGGCAAGGAGCGGGCCAACCCGGCCTGGAACGATCTGCGGACCGGTTTTCTCGAGCGTCTGACCACCGCCGGGTTCCCGCCGGACTCCGTCGACCTGGTGATCCTCACCCACTTGCACGCCGACCACGTCGGCTGGAACACACGGGAGGTGAACGGCGAGTGGGTCCCGACGTTTCCCCACGCCCGCCACGTCACCTCCCGTCTCGAGCGGGAGTTCTGGGCCACGTATGACATGGATGAGGCGCGCCGGCAGATGTTCCGCGACTCCGTCATCCCGGTCGAGGAGGCGGGGCTGCTCGACCTCGTCGACATCCCGGCCGAGGGCGTCGAGGTCGCCACGGGCCTGCGCCTGCTGCCCACGCCCGGCCACACCCCCGGCCACATCGCCGTCGAGCTGACCAGCCAGGGCGAGACGGCGCTGATCACCGGCGACTGCATCCATCACCCGGTCCAGCTCGCCCACCCGGACATCGGCGCGTGCGTCGACATCGACCCGGAGCAGTCGGAGGCCTCGCGCCGCAGGCTCCTCGGTTCCCTCGCCGGTACGAAAACCCTGCTCCTGGGCACCCACTTCGCGCCGCCCACCGCCGGCAGGGTCATCCCCCACGAGAACACCTACCGCCTTGCGCCCGTCCCCGCCGTCCCGAAGACCGATTCGCACTGACCCCGTGGGCGGACCTGCCGTGGAGGGCCTGCCCGGGAGTGATGACGGTCCACCGACACGCAGGTGGCTTCGCGTCGCACAGACGTCGGGCAGCGACTTGGGTCGGCACCCGATCCGCCGCCCAAGGAGGTAACGGCAGACGTGGAAGGCTCCGAAGCCCGGGCCCGTCACGGACTCGCGGCTTGTCGGCGCGGGCCGGGTCGAGTCCGGAGGCGAAGAGTGTCCGGCCGTCGGTGCAGAGCCGCCCGGGAGTCCTCCGCTGCTCCGCCGCGGGCGAGGTCGGTCGCCAACGAGCGCTGTCGGAGAAAGTGGTCGAGCCCAGTGTCGACATCCCCGTTGCGTCCGTTCGGCCCATGCTCCTCGGCCCGGAGTGAATGAGCACGGGCCGGCGGGATGAGGACGGCAGGGGGAGTAGGGCGGTCCCGGTCCGGCGTGCGTCGGCCGGTCCCGTCACACAGCACCCGCGGACGGTCCGGCGGCCGCGTGGCGAGCCCCCTGCGCCCGGGACGAAGACCGGTGGCCCTGCGCGGCGAGAAGCGTTTCGCCGTAGGCACGCTCGGGCGTCACGGCTCGGGTGTCACGGCGGCCTCAGTTGATTATCTCGGCGCGGTCACTCAGACGGATCGCGGCCAGCCGATCGCGCCATGTGCGGAGGGCTTCGGGTGTCTGCCGTGTCCAGTCGGTGACCTCGCCGACGATTCGCAGGGGTTCCCTGCTGCGATAGGAACGGGTGGGATTACCAGGGAACTTCCTGTCGGTGACATTCGGATCGTCCTCGAACTCCCCGGTCGGCTCGACGACATACACACGCGGCGTCCCGTCGCCGGCGGCAAGTTCGGCGGCGAGACCCGCGCCGTCGCGCAACGCGGTGAAGTAGATGTGATTCATGACGATCTCGGGCCGGTAGTTGGAACGGAAGCCGGCCGTGAGGTGATCTCCGACTTGCAGCTCGGCCTTCGTGCCGTGAAAGAAGGGTCCTACGTCCATCGCTACACGTTAACGCGCCCGGGCGGTGCGTGACCGCGAACCGTCCCGGAGCGGCTGGGATGCGCGAAGGGCCTGGACGTCCGCATGTCACTTGCGGGTACGGCACTGCACGGGCCGCCGATTCGCCCTCCCGCCGCTTCCGTGTGGCAGGGCGGCCACCCTCGCCCACGGCAGGAGCCGCCCCTGCCCGGGCCACGTCAGCAGGCGCAGAGACAAACTGCCGGCGGGCGATGCCGGGCGTGCGGGCACCCGTACCCCCCTCGCTTCGCGTCAGCTCGAGATCCGGGAACACATGCCCTCCTCGTGTGAGTCGTCCCGTTCCCTTGCCCTGGCGCCCTCGGACCATGCGAGGGCTGATCGCGCCGCTGGAGCGGATGGAGTGGAGGCCGACGCGTTGTCGGTGGCACGGCGTAGCGTGTGATCAACAAGCATCTGGCAACGGCCGACAGGCACCGGCCAGGACGACACCACGGGGGACGGCGGCACATGGGCACTCAGGTGGAGAAGGACGGGTACACCGCGGAACTGACGGACGATCTGGATATCGTCTACCGCAATCCTCAGAGGCGGAAGCTCAAGCAGCTGCCCGCCCCGCTGGCGGGTGCCCCCGGTGTCCGCGCCCTGCATGAGACGCGCACCCGTCTGCGCGACCACCGCGAGGAGTGCCGCCGGCAGGCGGCGCAGTGGGCCCGGGCCCAGGCGGTCGTGCCGCGCGCGCTGGCCGACGCCGACCCGCTGTGGCGGGAGGCCTTGGACGCAGAGTCCGTGCGGCTGACCGACGAACCGGGCGAGGGGGGCCTGTGGGCCCGCACCTACGCGGGCTTCGACGGCCACACCCACACTCAGCTGATCCCCGAGCAACTGATCCCGTTCCGAGACCAGTTGATGCGCGGACAAGACTGGGAACCGGAGGCTTTCTTCTCCACCGGCATATCGGACCCCTCCGACGGCGAGCTGCCCTTCCCCGAGCGGATCCTCGCCGCCCACCCCGGCCTCGAGGAACTGGCGACGGGGAAGATCCTCCTGCTGCGGGCACGCACCAACGAGTGGGCGTACGTCTCCAAGAAGGAGATCGACGCCGTTCTCCAGGGAATGGAGGAGACCGCCCCCGCGCTGCTGATCACGCTCCTGGACGAGACAGCCGATCTCGCCCTGCGGCACGAGGACCGGCCGACGGCCGCCGCGTGGTTCGGGCGGGCCCGCACGTGCGAGCGGACGCAGGCCCGCGAAGCCGGCGAGGAGTGGCTGCTGCGCCGCTACCTCACCTACGCCGAAGCCGGTGCTCTCTCTGCGACCACCCTGCGGGCCTGGGTCCGCGACCTGGCCGTCAAGGGCGTGGCGACGCCGGCGCACCTCACGGACTTCCGCGACGTCGTGATCCGCCGCATGCGGGCGTCGTCCGAGGTGTACCCGCAGCTCGCCCAGGACCTGCGCAAGCTCGCCAAGGCCGCCGGAGCGGACCCGGAGAGCGAACTTGCCACGCTGCTCGAAGAGATCTTCCGCACCGGTCACTTCCCCCTGAACGACAAGAAGTTCTGGGCCGACTGCCTCACGGGCACGGCCGTGGACCTGGTGACCGAACGCGCTCCCGGGACGCCCCGCACGATGCTGGACCAGCGGCCCCACCGCGATCTCGCCGGCTCCGGCCTGTGGCTGAGCCTGCTGGAGCGCACCGGCGCGCTGGCGCTGCTCACCGGTGAGGCACCTGGGCTGCGGGCCGGCGAGGCGGCGGCCTGGCTGAGCGGGCGCATCACCACGCTCAGGGACGGCAACGGCACCTGGCCGGTCGTGCACGAGATCGCCGAACGGATCGCCCCGAAACTGGCGGCGGACGGCGTACCCGTCCAGATCCGCTACCAGCGGACCGGCAACCGCCAGGACCACCGTTACACGACGCCTCTCGACCTGATCGACCTGTTGCTGGAGCACGGCGCACCGGTCTGCGACCCACCGGAACTCCTCGGCCCGTGCCAGTCCAACTACGTCGAGCTCCGCCGCCGGCCCGAGTTGAAACACCTCCAGGCCGACCCGCGCTTCGCCCGGGAGCTGCGCGCCCGGACACGCGCCGACCTGGAGATGACCATCAGGGACCTGGGAGACATCCGCTGGTACCAGCCGCACCAGTCCTCCAAGGGCTGGGACCGCCTACCCCCGCTCTTCGACAACCCGCTCGGACACGAGGAGATCCGCGACTGGTTCGGCCGCGAGCGGGCGAAACTGCGTACCGTGGCTGACTTCGACGAACTGGTCCTGCTGCTCGGCCGACTGGTCCACGCGGGCGTCGCCCTGGACCTGCTGCCGAAGGATCCCGACGTGGCCGCAGAGTTTGCGGCGGTGGACGTCGTACCGCTGCTGATGGCGAAGCTGCCCGACACCGTCACCCGTCCTCAGGTCGAGGAACTGCTGAGCCGGCTCACCCCTTGCTACGTCGCACGCGACGGCGTCCAGCCTTCCTACCGTGAGCCGATCCGTCAGGCACTGCCGCAACTGGGCGACCCCGCTCGCAGCGAGGCCGCGTCCTTGCTGGTCATGGCCGTCAACTGCCGTGCGGGACTGGAGCAGCTGGCCCGCCGCTTCACCCCGGTGGTGGACGAGCCGTCACCGGCCGGCCGGAAGCCGGCGAACGCGGACGAGCGCATCGGCCGCTCGATGATCCGGCTCGCGCAGGACGACACCGCCCCCGTCTGGGACGGTGACCTCACCAAGCCCACGACGACCTACGACCGTCTGCTCAGGGACGGCGGGCTGCGCCACACCCACGTGTGTGCTGCCCCGCTCGTCCTGTGCGCCGTGTCCACCCGGCAGGCGGGCTGGTCGTCACCGGTGGAGCCGGTCCTGGCCTACGCGAGTCACCCCCTTGTCACCGACGAACCGGGCCGTTGGCGCATCGTGCGGTGCGAGGTCCCCGAGTACCGCGGCGGTCGCGCCGTCGCCTGCGAGGGCGAGGTGTTCCGCAGGGCCACCTCCGTCGCCTACGTCATGGCGTCCGGTGGCCGGGCCCCAGGGCGGACACTGTGGGAATACGCGCCCGACGGCGACTTTCCCGAGGACGGCCCGCTCGCGGCGGGCGGCGCCACACTCATCGACGCCCACATGATGGAGCCGGTACGGCCCGGCACCTGGTTCACGCGCTTCGCCGAGCTGTACCGCGAGCACGGCCACGCACCCGCCCGCCCGGAACTCGCGACGGCCTTCGCGGAGCGGCTGGGCCTGTCCCCGGCCGAGGCCACCGTGCTGCTGACGGCCCACGTTCCCTGCATGCCCCGCCGGTCGGGACAGCACCTCCGCTACCGTCCTCGGCTCCGGTCCACCGACCTGACGGCCTGGAAGGTCCGCGAGAAGGACGCGGAACAGGCCGTCGCCGTGCTGACCGACCTGCTCGGGCCGGACCGCGTCGCCACCCTCTACGACAAGCTCCTGCCCGATGACCCGGAACTTCTGTGGACCACCGGGCCGGACGTGGACCGGGCCGCCACGTGGTGGCTCGCGGAACTGGGCGCCCCGATGCCCGTGCCCACCGCGCTGCTGCCCCTCGCCGCCAAGGAGATCCAGCCGCCCCAGGGCGAGGAGACCCTCCCACGGCAGATGCGCCAGGGCATCCCGGGATACCGGCCCCGCATGAGGCTGCCGGCCCTTCTCGCCCGCGTCGCCGCCGGCGCGGACTGCCTGGCTCCCCACCCGGCCGACGGCCCGGAGGGCGCACCGCAGCCGACGGCCCTGCCGAGGATCGCCGCCTGGATCGCTTACCGCACCCCGGCCGGCGACCCGCTGCGCCCCGCGGCCGGTGCGGCGATCGCCCGACTGCGTGAGGAGGTGGCCGCCACCCCCGGTCCGCTCACGCTCTTCTCCTTGCAGAGCAACCACCTGATGGGGCCGCCGCCGGCGACGGACGCGCTGACCGCCCACCCCGCTGTCACGGAGACCGACGACCCCGTCTACGGCATGAGGCGCCTGCGCGTCGACCCCGCCGCGCTCATGGGCCCCGACGACCCGCTGCTGGACGCCTTGGACGCCTACCTCGACTCCGTACTGCCCTCCCAGTGGCTGCCCGGCCCCTCCGGGCTGCCCGGCCTCGCGGACCTGCGGCTGCTGTTGAGCGGCGACTTCGCCGCGCTCGGGCAGCACCTGGCCGCCGACACCGAGCGACCCGAGGGCTGGGAGCAGCACCCCGAGCGGTCGGTGCCGCACCTGGTGGAGGAGTGCGCCGACGCGCACGGCCTGAGCAGGGACGCCGCGTCGCTGTACCTGATGCTGCTGGCCCTGCCGGACCCGACCGACCGCAACGTCAGGACGTGGACCGGCTGGAAGTCCGGACGCTTCAAGGAGACGCAAGCCGAACTGGCCGCGTCCGGCAGGGTGCTGCGCGCCGTCCGGCCGCGAGCGGGACGCGCCCTCTTCCTGCCCGGTGCCTGGCTGGGGGACCGCAAGCCGCCCCGTCTCCCCGTCGAGTCGTCCAAGCTCCCGCTGTTGCCGCTGGCCAAGGAGCACCGTTCGACGTCCCACCTCGCCGCCGTCCCCTCCGTCCCGCTGCCCACGCTGTTCACACGGGCGTGGGAAGGCGCGGGGTCTCGACGGGGGTGACCGTTGCGCACCCCGGGCGCCGGCCCTCCCGAGCGGTCCGACCCCGCCACGGGGCCCCACCCGTCCCGTGCCTCGTCCGCACCGGCTACGAGCGGGCGGTCGACCCCCGACACGCCGACGAGAACGGGGGCACACGTGCAGCGATCGTCAACGACCGGAGGGATCACGGGCCTGTCGGCCGACGTGACCGCTGGCCCGTGACAAGGTTGGCAGCTGTCGCCGGCACACTCGTGCCGAAGGACGCCGGCGCGAAGGAGGGGCAACACCCCTCACCCGCCACCGGCAGGCGGATGCTGCGCGAACTCGACGAACAGGCCGCCACGGCGGCGAGCACCTGCTCACCGGCTAGTGCCGCATGGGCAACGTTTCGCCTTGTCGTGTTGCGCGGGCTGACGCTCTCTGGTGCCAACGGGTGTTACCAGTGTGTGTGTTGGGAGGCCTCGGATAGGCTCAAGCATGCGATCTCGAGCAGGCGGCATGTGGTGGGGCACCACGATCGAAGCGCCGGACCCCAGCGGTTTGGCGAAGTTCTATGCCGAACTCCTTGATTGGCACGTCGGGCACGAAGAGCCGGGGACTGCCGTCGTGGCCGCTTCACCGCGAGGGCCGTTCTTCGTGTTCCAGCAGGCGGAGGGTTATCGCTCTCCGGTGTGGCCACCGGCCGACGGTGACCAGCGCCCGATGATGCACTTCGACTTCCAGGTCGGTGACCTGGACTCGGCGGTCGCCGAGGCGGTGGCCCTGGGCGCCACGATCGCGGAGTTCCAACCGAGGGAAAACGTCCGGGTGCTCTTCGACCCGGCCGGACATCCCTTCTGTCTGTGCCGCGACGATGAGTAGGTCAGGCGATGCTCGCCCGGTCGACGACGGCGCGTAGGCGCCGGTCGTCGGCATGGCGGTTCCGCCAGATGAATGAGCGGCGGATCATGCTGCCCTGTTCCTTGTGACTGGCGTGGTCGGTGCCGTCGAGGGTGCCGGGGCCGTCCCCTCGCTCATGTCGTCCCGGCGGCAACACCAACGACTGCACCCGGTCCAGAGCCGTGGGGGAAGCGATCAGGGGTGCCGCGAGGGGCCGCTTGCCGGTCTTCGACCGTGAGACGTACAAGCACCACAACGTCGTGGAACGGTGCTTCAACCGGTTGAAGCAGTGGCGCGGGATCGCCACCCGTTACGACGAGACCGCAGAGTCCCGCGAAGCAGACGTCGCCCCCGCGTCACTCCTGGTGCGAGCCTGACATTCGACGACAGAACCTGGCAGCCTGCGTCCCTCGCCCCCGGCCCCTGTGAGTTTCTGAAACGATCAGTTAGCGTGCGAACTTTTCGATCGCCGCCGGGGTGACGGGGGTGAAGAAGTTGACGAGGTTGCCGTCGGGGTCGCGGAACAGCAGGGACCGGTTGCCCCAGGGCATCGTGGTGGGTTCGGTGACGAAGTCGGTGACGAAGCCGGTCAGGTTCCGGTGAACGCGGTCCACGTCTTCGACGAGGAACTCGGTGATCACGCTGTGGTTGTCCGCCGGGCGTGCGGAGCCCGGGGCGAACAGCGGGACGGTGCGGGTGCCGGCGATCGCGAGGGTGGCGCCCGCGGTCTTCAGTTCGGCGAAGTCCTCGGTGGCCCACGTCGCCCGCGCCCCTGTGGCTCGCTCGTAGAAGTCGACGAGGCGTGCGACGTCGCTGGTGATGATGCGGATCGAGACGAATTCCATCGGAATCTCCTTGGCTGTGCGGTTGGCGTGCACGTCGCAGGCTAGGAGAAATAGAGGACAGAATCGGTCCTGTATTTGCGTTAGGCTGCGGACATGTCCCGACCCACCGGCCGCGTTCTGACACTTCTGGAGCTGTTGCAGTCGGGCGGCACCCGGACTGTGGCCGAGCTCGCCGACCGGCTCGGCGTCCAAGGGCGCACGGTGCGGCGATATGTGGACCAGTTGACCGACCTGGACGTGCCCGTGGAGTCGGTGCGCGGCCGCTACGGCGGGTACCGACTGGCTCCCGGGTACCGCCTGCCTCCGCTCATGCTCAGCGACGACGAGGCGCTGGCCGTGCTGCTCGGCTTGATCGCCGGCCGCCGGGCGGGGCTGACGACGACGGAGCGCACGGCGAACGAGACGGCGTCAGCGAAGATCCGGCGGGTGCTGCCCCGGCACATCGCCCGTCGGCTCGACACTCTGCTGGAAGCTCTCGCCTTCACGGATCAGGCGGGTGAGCCGGATCACCCGGACGCCGGGCTCCTGCTCACCATCGCCGATGCGGTGCGCCACCGCCGGCCGGTCTCGATCCGCTACACCGACCGTGAAGGACGGCGCAGCGAACGCACACTGCACGCATACGGGATCGTCGCCCATGCGGGCCGGTGGTACGTCACGGGCACGGACGCCGAAGTCGGCGAGGACCGAACCTTCCGGCTCGATCGCATCGCAGACGCGAGGACCCTGCCCGGCTCGTTCGACGCGCCCGTGGGGCCCGGTCCGGCACAGCGTGTGTTGTCAGGACTCGCTGCCGCCGAGTACCAGCATGAGGTGACCTTGCGGATCCACGGGACAGCTGAGCAGATTCGCGCCCACCTCCCCGCCGGCACTGCGAGCCTGGAGGAGTACGAGCCCGCGGCCGGCGAGGACCGGGATGCCGAGCGCTGGCTGCGCGTCGAACTGCGGGCGCAGCGACTCGACTGGTTGCCTGGCGTACTCGCCTCGCTCGACCGGCCGTTCGTCATCGAGCGCCCTGATGAACTGCGCGGCCTCGTCGTCGCGCTCGCCGACCGCATCTCGTCGTACGCCCGCCGGGCGCCCTGAAGTCGCCGGGCAGGGCGGCACCGAGGTACTGCTCGATCTCCCAGCTGCCCGGGCCCGCACGCCCGGCGACGGGCTCGCCGAGGCAACCGTCCCGGTGAGCGGCGGCTCACCTCCGCTCGCGCGTCCCGGCATCCGCCAGCCCGCCCGGGTGAATGCGAGCCTCCATGAGAACTCCTCGCGGTTCGGCGCCAGTTGCCGGTCGGGACATCCGCGGGCGCGCCTGGCATTGACGGGATCGCTGCGGAGTGCAGGGAAAACTCCTGGGTGCTGCCATTGGTCGGCCGGCGGTGAAGGAGTGCACCCTGACCGGCGGCAAACTGTCTGAACAGCACTTCGCCCGCCAGCGCCCGGCGCCAACGGGGGCCCTCCGGCAACGGCAGGTCGGCCGGCAGGCAGGTGCACCACCAGGTCGTAGGTGTCGCTCCGTCTGATCGCGGTCAGAGCCGGGCTTCCACGGGCTCGTGAGGGCTGAAGGTGCGGCGGTAGGCGGCGGGTGAGACACCGAAGGCCGCTCTCATGTGGGCGCGCAGGGAGTTCGCGGATCCGAAGCCGGAGCGGTGGGCGACCAGGTCGATCGACAGGTCGGTGGTCTCCAGCAACTGTTTGGCCAGTTCGAGGCGTTGCGCGGTGAGCCACTGCACCGGGGTCATCCCGACCTCGTCGCGGAAGCGGCGGGTGAAGGAGCGCAGGCTCATCCGGGCGTGTTCGGCAAGGCGGTTGAGGGAGAGCGGTTCGCCCAGGTGTTCGAGGGCCCAGGCGCGGGTGGCGGTGGTGGTGGCAACGGTGGGTTCGGGGACCGGGCGGTCGATGTACTGGGCCTGCCCGCCGTCCCGCCAGGGCGGCACGACGCACATGCGGGCGGCGCGGTTGGCGGCGGCGGCGCCATGGTCACGGCGGATCATGTGAAGGCACAGGTCGACACCGGCGGCGACGCCCGCGGAGGTCAGGACGTCGCCGTCATCGACGAAGAGGACCTCGTCGTCGACCTTGACGCGTGGGTAGGCGCGACGGAACTCGGGGGCGAGAGCCCAGTGGGTGGTGGCGGGCCGGCCGTCGAGGAGTCCGGCCGCGGCCAGCACGTAGGAGCCGGTGCAGATGGACACCAGGCGGGTGCCGAGCCGGATCCGGGCGATGGCCGCGGTCACCGCGGGCGGCAGCGGACCGCCGAGGCCCAGTTCGGGCATGGCGTGTGTGGGCGGCACGATCACGGTGTCGGCAGCGGCCAGGGCCTCCGGACCGGCTGCGGGCTGCACGGTGAACCCGGCGTCGCTGAGGACGGGGGCGCCGTCGGCGGTACAGACGGTGACCTCGTACAGCGGGCGTCCGCCCGGGTCCAGGACGCTGCCGAAGACCCGGGAAGGGATGCCGAGCTCGAAGGGCGGGACGCCGGGCAGGGCGAGGACCGCGATGCGGTGAGGTTCGGGCGCGTCGTCGGCCCGGCAGGGGTGGGTGTCGGTCTCTGGCCACTGCGTCTCGCTCATGGCCAGATGCTGTCACATGGTGGCCGGACGGCCAACACCATCAAGGGTGCGGATACCGGATCCTGGACTGCGTCGCACCGGGAAGAGCCCGGGCGGCACAACCGATCGAGACGGAAAGAGTGAGGCGGACAACATGCGTGCGGTGGTCGTGGAGCAGTGGGGCGGACCCGAAACGCTCGTCGAGCGTGAGATGGCCCGTCCCGAGCCTGGACTGAACGAGATCCTGGTCCGGGTCCACGCGGCCGGAGTGAACCCCGTGGACTTCAAGACCCGGGCCAGTGGCGCCCTGATCGAGTGGGGCGACGTGCCGGCGGTCGGCTGGGACGTCTCCGGCACCGTCGAGGCCGTCGGACCGGGTGTGGGGATCTTCCGACCGGGGGACGAGGTCTACGGCATGCCGCTGTTCCCGCGGCAGGCCGGCGCGTACGCGGAGTACGTCGTCGCCCCGGCCCGCCACTTTGCGCCCAAGCCGGCGAACCTCACGCACGTCGAGGCTGCGGCGCTGCCGCTGGCCGGGCTGACCGCCTGGCAGGCGCTGGTGGACACCGCCGGCGTGCGCGCCGGTGACCGGGTGCTGGTGCACGCGGCGGCCGGCGGGGTGGGCCACCTCGCCGTGCAGGTCGCCAAGGCTCGCGGTGCCTACGTCATCGGCACCGCCAGCGCCGGCAAGCACGACCTGCTGCGGGAACTGGGCGCCGACGAGGTGATCGACTACCGCACGGTCCGCTTCGAGGACGTCGTCCGGGGCGTCGATGTGGTGCTGGACGGTGTGGGCGGCCAGAATGCCGAGCGGTCCCTGAAGGTGCTGCGGACAGGCGGCCGGCTGGTCACCCTGCCCGGCCCCGACGACGTTCCGGCTGCCGTCCCCGACCACGTACGCGCGGTGTGGATGCTGGTCGAGCCCGACCACCTCGGTCTGCGCGAGATCACCGCCCTGGCGGAACGGGACGCCCTGAAGCCGGTGGTCGAGACCGTGCTGCCGCTGGCCGAGGCCGCGAAGGCACACGAGATCGGTGAGCGGGGACGCACCACCGGGAAGATCGTCTTGTCTGTGGCCTGACCTCCGCAGCCTCAGCGCCGGCCCAGCGAGGCGGGCCAGGAGCCCTGTGACACCCCAACCACGCCCGCCTTCAGGAGAACGCGGGCGAAGCGCTCAAGGAGGTGTGCTTCCAGGACAACGGCCCGCCGCGTCGGCTCCCTGGGGTAGCTCCGTTTCACGGACATCGAGCACCGCGAGTTCGACCTGTAGCAGCACCCTCCTGGCGTTCACTGCCGTTACCTGGCGGTGGCGGCGCGGACCAGTCCCGCGACCGCCGCTGAACGACTGTGCGGGGGCCAGGCGATAACAGTGGTGACGTGGGGGGCGTCGGTGACCGGAACGGCGGTGAGGCCGTCGCGCAGGCCGGTGCTGCCCGACGCCGGGACGACCGCACAGGCCCGGCCCAGGGCGATGAGCTGGGTGAGCTGCGTGTGGTCGCGCACCTGCGGTCCGGGGCCGTCCGGGAAGGTGCCGTCGGGGCGGGGCCAGCGGGGCAGGGGCAGGTCGGGAATGGCGGTGACCTCGGCGAGCCGCAGGTGCGGACGGGTGCTGAGGGGGTGGCCCGCGGGGAGGATCGCGATCTGCCCCTCGGAGTGCAGGTCCTCGGTGTCGAAGCCGGCCGTGTCGTCGAAGGGTCGGTGCAGCAGGGCTACGTCGGCCCGGCCGGTGCGCAGCACGGAAACCTGCTCGCCCGGCCCGCACAGCACGACGTCGACCGGGACGGCGCCGGGCTCGGCGGCGTAGGCGTCGAGGAGTTTGGCCAGCAGTTCATCGGAGGCGCCCGCCTTCGCGGCCAGGACCACGGCGGGGCGGCCCGTCGCGGCGAGTGCGGCCCGGCGGGTGCGTCGTTCCGCAGCCTCGACGGCGTCCAGCGCCGCCCGCGCCTCGCGCAGCAGCACCACCCCGGGCTCGGTCAGGGCGACGCCCCGACTGCCTCGCTCCAGCAGGAGGGTGCCCAGGCGTCGTTCGAGCGCGGCGATCGCCCGTGACAGCGGAGGCTGGGCGATTCCGAGCCGCTGCGCGGCCCGGCCGAAGTGCAGTTCCTCGGCAACCGCGACGAAGTACCGCAGCTCACGTGTCTCCACCCCGCCAGCCTAACCGGCCCGGCCTCGAGTGATACCCAGGCGGTATCGCCGCTCACCCAGTCGGTCTTGGACGCCCTGCCCGGCGGGGGAGAAGCATCTGTGTCATGACGGAGACGAACATCGTGAACCACCCCAAGGTCGCGCTGGTGACCGGGGCCAACAAGGGCATCGGGTACGAGATCGCCGCCGGGCTCGGCACCCTCGGCTGGACGGTCGGGATCGGCGCGCGGAACGAGGAACGGCGCGAGGCCGCCGTGGACAAGCTCCGCGCGGCCGGCGCCGACGTGTTCGGCGTGCCGCTGGATGTGACCGACGAGGCGAGCGTGACCGCGGCGGCCCGGATGATCGAGGAGCAGACCGGGCGGCTGGATGCGCTCGTCAACAACGCCGGCATCACCGGCGGTATGCCGCAGGAGCCCACCACGGTCGACGTGGACCGGGTACGGGCGGCCGTGGAGACCAACGTGATCGGCGTCATCCGCGTCACCAACGCCCTGCTGCCGCTGCTGCGCCGCTCGCCTGCGCCGCGGATCGTGAACGTCTCCAGTCGAGTCGGCTCCCTCGGACTCCAGACCACACGTGGCGCCGGGACGGGCCCCATCTCCGTCGCATACGCTCCGTCGAAGACGTTCCTCAACGCCGTCACCGTGCAGTACGCCAAGGAACTGGCCGACACGCACATCTTGATCAACGCCGTCTGCCCTGGCTACACGGCGACCGACCTGAACGGCTTTCGGGGAGTGCGCACTCCGCAGCAAGGCGCAGCCGCCGCGATCCGGCTGGCCACCGTGGACGGCCACGAGCCGACAGGCTGCTTCTTCGACGACGAGGGAGAGGTGCCCTGGTGACGAACGGTCCGCGTGCGCCGTTCCGGGGGAGGTGATGCCTGCGCGTCCATGTGACCGGCACTGTCCCGCTATGTCGGTACGGCCGTCGAGCCCGAGCCGCCGGCGGGCGGTCAACGAGGTGAGGGACAGGAGGCACCGAATGTCTGTGACAAGCAGCCTGCCTTCCAGGTGACGACCAGGCTGCTTCGGCCCGGCCCTTCTGCCAGGCCGTTCGGTTCCGTCGGTGACAACTCCCGAGCCTCGGCACAATGCGGCGGGCCGTCGCACAGGGCTCTGACGGCGGCCCGCTCCCGAATCCGCGTCGCGAATTCCCGTCACGCCTCGGGCCGGGACTCCACCTGGCGCAGGCAGGACACGCACCGGGACTGCCATCGACCAACTCGCCTCGACCCCAGAAGATCAGTTATCGGACACGGCCTGGTCGCGCGCGGCGGACCTGGCGGGTGGGGCGAGGACGGCGAGGTCGTCCTCGTGGAGGCTTGAGGCGACGAGTGTTCCGTGATGCTCGGTGATGCCGGTGACGAACCGGTACGAGCTGTCGCTTGTGCGCAGGTCGTGGACGAGACGCCCGTCGAGATCGTAGGCCATGACCCAGGCGAGGGGGCGGGGCCCCGGCCGGAGGGCCTGGGGAAGGTTCCATACCAGCGTGCGCAGGAGGCCGGGCAGCGGCAGGAGTTTGTCGAGGAGGGTGTTGCGCGGTGAGGGGAACGCCACCCACAGGAGTCGGTCGCTGCCGAGGCTGATGTTGTCGGGCAGTCCGGGGAGGTTGTCGGCGAAAGGTTCGGTGGTTCCTGTTTTGGGGCCGGTGAGCCAGTAGCGGCTGATGCGGTATCCGGTGGTTTCGGCCACAACAAGGTGGGAGGCGTCGGGGGCGAGGACCAGGCCGTTGGCGAACTTGAGGTCGTCGCGCAATACGGTGAGAGTGCCGTCGGGGGTGCGGCGGACCAGGAGGCCGGTGCACGAGTGCTCGAAGACGTCGCCGAGGTAGTGGTCGAGGTCCCAGCGGCGGGTGGAGACCGTGAACCAGATGGTGCCGTCCGGGCCTTCGGTCACATTGCTGGTGAAGGTAAGGGGCCGGCCCGCCACGGTGTCGGCGAGTATTTCGACCGCTCCGTCGTGGGACATGCGCAGTAGCCCGCGGTCGTGGTCGCAGACCAGGATCGTGCCGTCGGGGGAGGGGTGGAGTCCCAGTGGGCGGCCCCCGGTGTTGCCGATGACGGTGCGTTCGCCGGTTGCCGGGTTGATCTGGAGGATGGTGCCGTCGGCGAGGCCGGTGTACAGGCGGCCCTGCCGGTCGGAGATCACGTCTTCGGGGCCGTGACCGCCGGTCGCGATGCGGCGGGTGACGGTGAAGCCTCTGGTGGTGGGTGTTCGGCCCTCGTTGGCCGGGGCCGGGGGAGGGGCCCAGCGGCGGGGGGAGAGAAGACGGCGGGTGTCACTCACGGCTGGCTCCCTGCCTGTGCGTCGGTGATGTCAGGCCATCCGCCGGGCGGCGGTCGTGGTGCGGCACCGGCGCGGGTTCGCACTGGACAACGCGATGCCGGAGAAGGGGACTTCTGGCACGACTTCTATCAGATGACCTGCCGTGGCTGTGCTGTTGCGGGTGACGATCGACGTCGGTGGTTACGGGAGCAGTCCAGCGATGCGGGGCCCGGCTGCTGGGCGAGGCCCCTGTGGGCAGGACGGACCGAGGCGAAGGTTGTGGCGAACTGGTCGAGCAGGGTCGCCGCCCAGGGGTGGGGGTCACGGCGTGGCGTGACGGCGTAGATGCCACGGGTCGGAGGATCGACCAGGGACAAGATGGTGGCGCCGGTCCGCAGGGCGCCCGTCAGCACGCCGGGTATCAGCGCGACGGCGTGACCGGTTGCTACCAGGGACAGCTTGCCTACCAGATCGGCTGCGGTGAGGTCGATGCGCGCGCTCACCCCGGCCCGGGCGGCGTATTGCCGCAAAAGTGCCGCCGAGCCGTCGTTGTCCTCGACCCAGATCTGGTCGGCCGGCGTCTGCGTGTGTACCGGGCCGCGCCCGGCCTGCGGATGGCCGACGGGCAGTGCGACGACCATGTCGTCCAGCCCGAGGAACCGGCGTTCCACCCGGGGATCACGGGGCAGTCCCGGCGGTGCATCGGTGACGACAGCGACGTCGAGAGCACCGGCGACCACGCTTGTGCAGTTGCGCGCTCAGGCCCGGTGTGGGGCAGCGGGTTCTTCCGGCGGTGGAGCCGGACCGGGGTCGTCGCTGACATCCGTGACCAGCGCCGTCGGAGGGGCCGTACCGGCAAGGGTCGCTGCCCGCACCCGGTGACGCCGATCGTCGTTGATCAACCCGACGTCGCACGGTCCTCGAGCGAAGCCGCCGCAGACAAGGCGGAACCTCACGCAGCACTACCAGGTGCGGGCGACGATCCTCCGACGCGCCTGCGGCCCGCCCCGCCAGAAGGCGGGCCGGGCCGCAGGAACTGGTCAGGGGGTGCGGCAGACCGTGCCGTTGAGGGTGAAGGTCGTCGGCGTGGGGTTGGCGCCGTCGTTGGCTCCGACGAATCCGAAAGTGGCGGTGGAGCCGCCGTGCGGGGCCAGCTCGGCGTTGGCGCCGTTGTCGGTCACATGGACGCGCGTGCCCGAGCCGGTGACGTTCGCGTTCCAGGAGCTCTGCACGGACTGGCCGGTGGACGGCCAGGTGAAGTCCAGGGTCCAGCCGTTGATCGGGGCGTCACCGACGTTCGAGACCGTGACGGTGGCGACGAATCCGCTGCCCCAGCCGCTGTCCACCCGGTAGGTGACCAGGCAGCTGCTGTCGTGCGGAGCCGTGGTGGCGAAGGTCAGCGGCTCGGAGGGGCGCGAGAGGCGGCCGTCGGCGTCCCGGGCGAGGACGTTGACCGTGTGCTCGGATCCCGGCGGCAGGTTGTGCAGCGTCGCCGAGGTGGAGGTCGAGGTGGCGAGCAACTGGGAGCTCGCGCCCAGGCGTTCGTACACTTCGTAGCGCACCGCCTTGCCGTTCGCGGGGGCCGTCCAGCTCACCGTGGCGGTCGAGCTGTCCACGGCGGTGGTCTTCGGTGCGCCGGGCGCGCCGACCGAGGCCGCGGCGGCGTGCGGGGCGACGGTGATCGTGGTGATCGAGTACGGCGGCAGCACCTGGTCGGCCCCGGCGGTGGCGGATACCCGGGTGACATCGGTGTCGCCGCGGCCGTAACGGTGCACGACCGGTGCCTGGTCAGTGGGCGTGTATCCGGTGTAACTGATCTTCGCAGTGCGGGAGTTCATCGGGTCCTTGTTGATCAGCATCACGCTCAGGGTGCCGTCGGCCCGGTGCACGGCGTGCGCGGAGACCTGGTCGCTGTCGGTGGAGGAGGCGACCATCGTGTCACCGGGACGACCCAGCTTGGTCAGCGACTTGATGCCGAAGTACGGGTGGAACGGCGTGTTCACGGCCGGCTGGCAGACGTCGCCGACGCAGCCGCCGCTGGAGAGCAGGCCGAAGTCGTTGAAGTCGGTGTCGCCGTCGACGGTCTCCACCTTGGTGGGCCCGTTGTGGACGTTCCACCAGTCGACGTTGAAGACGCCGTTCTCCAGCGCCGTCATGTAGGTGTCCGCGGCGAACAGGCCGTTGGGGCGACTGTTCATCTGGACGTTGGAGTTGACCTCGGTGAGCGCGATGCCGATCTTCGACGAGCGTTCCCCGGCGTATCGGTCGATCTGCCGACGGACCTCGCGGAGCTGTCCGGGCAGCCGGGCGGTCCGGTCCAGGGCCTCGTCGGCGGTGGCGCCGCCCGGGTAGGAGTGCACGATGGCGAAGTCGATCGCCCCGGCGACCGCGGACAGCACGGTGTGGTTCCAGTCGGCCGAGTCACCCGGACCGACGATGCCGTCCGGCCAGTCGCCCGGCGTGGTCAGCACGGCGCCGATCTTGATCGTGGGGTCGACCGCCTTCATCGCCTCTGCGTAGGCGAGGACGTTGCGGGCGTACTCGCGCGGGCTCTTGTCCGGGTGGTCGTCGGCCTCCCAGCCGCTGCCGTAGTGGCCGTTGCCGTAGATCTCGTTGCCGATCTCCCAGTACCTCGCCCCGTAACCGCGGGTGACGTTGGCGTACCGGACCCAGTCGGCGGCCTCCTGCGGGGTGCCGGTGCCGTAGTTGGCGATGATCATCGGCTGGGAGCCGGAGGCGCGGACGCTGCCCATGAACTCGTCGAAGCTGGTACCAGGCGCCACGTAACCGCCGGGGGCGGAGTGGTCCTTCCAGTGGTAGATGTCGCCGTAGGAGCCGCCCGGGTAGCGCATCATGCCGACGCCCGCATCGCTCAGCAGGCCGGTCACCTCGGCGTCGTTCATGTGCGAGTCCCAGAGCGCGTGGTTGACGCCGAACGCCGCCTCGTCGATGGTGCCGAGTCCCACCCCGGCGTTGACGGAGACCTCGACGGTCGACGCCTCCTCGGCGGCCGCCGCCGTGGCGACCTGGTCCGCGGCGGCCCGGCCGGTCGCGGCGGGCGTTGGGGGAGCGGCGGCGAGGACGGCGGCCGTGGCCAGGGCGCAGACGAGCGCGGCGGCGGGGCGTCTGCCCGCGGTTCTTCCGGCTCTGCGAGGCGATCGGCCCAGCCGGCCGGTGACGGGCAGGTGTGCGAGCGGCATGACGTGTCCTCCTCGGGCGAGCGCCGCGTCGGTCGGCAGGGACGCCCGGTGTGAGTGGTGTCGGCGGGGCGCCTTTCGGCAGCACATTGATGGGAGCGCTCCCATGATGATGCGAGGCAGGCATGACCACGTCAATAGTGTGGGACGGGGTGGCCTGATCTCCCGTCACCCCTGCCGCCGTGAGCCGTCGGCCTGCGCGCTCCGAAGCCGTGATCCACCTCGTCATGACCGGCCGCATGACCCGCAGCCCCGCTGACGAGAACGTCTCCTGCTGGCGCGACCCGACACCGCAGACCAAACAGCCGATTGCGGGAGAGAACCTCGGGCGAAAGCGACCTCGAACGTCGCGTCAGGCCGGCAGGGCCCTGCCGGCATCGGACTCGCGATCTCGGGGGAGCCGTCCGTGGTCGGGATCGGCTCCCCCTGCCGGCCGGTCGGGTCAGCAGCCGATCGGTGACGAGCCGACGGCCACGTCGTCGAACCACAGGGTGTCGTCGCCCGTGCCGTAGCTCTCCCAGCCCAGGCGGAAGGCGGTCGGACGGGGCGGGACGGTGAGGGCGAGCCACTGCTGGTCGATGTCCTGGTCGGGGATGCCGTCGGCGTGCAGGCCCGGCACCTGTTCGTCACCGAGCCACGTGTCGAGCCCGGGTGCGGACGTGTCGATCGCGAACCGCAGACACTGCCAACTGCCGGTCGGCAGCGGCCGGCTCAGCGCAACGCCTGCCGGGCTCTGCGCGGGCAGGGTGGCGTCGTCCGTCTCCCGGTTCCACTGCAGGGCGCCGTTCTGACCCCCGACGCGCAGGCTCCGTCCGCCCTGGGAGGAGTCGGGCACGGAGACGAACGTGACGTGGGCGGCGGGCAGTGCGGTGGTGTGCCGAACCCACAACCGTACGTACATCACCGGGCCGACGGAGGACAGATCGGCGGTGGCGGCCACGAACGCGTGGTTGCAGTAGCCCGCCCTGCCGTCGATCCGCAGCGACCGGCCGCCGCTGTGCACGACCGCGGTGTCGACGGCGGCCGTGCCCGTGCCCTGGCAGTCGGGTGCGGTGAAGCGCCATGCGCCGGACGGGGTGGGGCCGGTCTGCTCCTCGAAGCCCGAGCAGATCACGGCCGCACCGCAGTCCCCGCTCGGTGGCGGGGTGGTGGACGGCGGGCTCGTCGGGGGCGGGGTGGTGGACGGAGGGGTGCCGGTACCGCCGCACGGCACGCCGTTGAGGACGAAGTCCTCCGGTGCGGGGGCGGGGGAGCGCCAGGTGCCCTGGAGACCGAAGTCGGCGGTGCCGCCCGTCGCCAGCGAGCCGTTCCAGTTCGTGTTCTCGGCGACGACGGAGCTGCCGGTCTGGGTGACCTCGGCGTTCCACGCAGAGGTCACCCGCTGGTCACCGGCGTAGGTCCAGGTCAGACGCCAACTCGTGACGGCGGGGCCGAGGTTGGTGATCTCGAGCTGTGCCGTGTAGCCGCCCGTCCACTGGTTCACGGTGTAGTCGACCCGGCAGCCGGAATCCGCGCCGCTCGCGGACAGGACGGTGAAGCCGGACGCGAGGAGCGCCACGGCCGTGAGGAACACCGCGACGGTCCAGGGACGGCGCGGGCGGCGCAGCAAGCGCCGGCAAGGGGTGGGCATGGGGGGTACCTCCGGTGTGGCGAAGGGGCCGGGGGAGCGCCCCCTCCTTCTCGGGAGCGCTCTCCGTACGTCGGTGCCTCGGTGCCTCGGTGCGCGAGCGCCGCGTACCGGCCTCCCGGTACGCGGGCGGGGTCAGCTGGTAGGGAAGTTGTCGGCGGTGCTGATCCGGCTCTTGACCAGCGCACCCGACTCGGTCAGCACGCCACTGCCGCCGTAGTCGCCGCCGTCGCAGGTGCCCGGCTTGAACGCCGCGCTGCTCTCGTCGGCGTCCGAGTACGTCCAGTTGGCGTAGCTGATCTTCAGCTGGTCGAGCAGGTCCAGCCAGGCCGTCGTGCTCGTCCGGTCCAGCGCTCCGCCGCCGGTGGCGCTCACCGTGCCGAACTCGGTGACGAACAGCGGCAGTTTGGCGGCCGCCCGGCTGACCGTGGCGCGGTAGTCGTCCTTGTGGCTCGCGGCGTAGAAGTGGAACGCGTACATGATGTTGGAGGCGTTGACCGGGTTGTTGACGACCTCGGTCTCGTCGGAGCCGTCCGAGACGCCCAGCGAGGACCAGCCGCGCGTGCCGACGATGACGACGGCGTCGGGGTCGGCGGCCCGGATGACCGGGATGACCTGCTCGGCGTAGTTCTTGATGGCCGTCCAGCTCACGCCGTTGGGCTCGTTGGCGATCTCGTAGATCACGTTCTTCTTGGCGGCGTTGCGGGCGGCGACGGACGCGAAGAACGTCTTGGCCCGGTCGAGGTTGTAGTTCGGGTCGCCCGGGGTGAGGGTGTGGAAGTCGATCAGCGCGTACATGCCGCGGGCCTCGGCCATGTCGACGTAGCTGTTCACGCGGCTGGTGAAGCCGGCCGGGTCGGTCTCATAGCCCTCCTCCTGCACGTACATGGCGATGCGCAGCAGGTCCGCCTTCCAGTTGGTCGCCAGGGCGTCCAGGGAGGCGCTGTTGTAGCACTTGCTGAACCACTGGATGCCGTGCGTGCTCATGCCGCGCAGCTGGATGGGACGGTTGTACTGGTTGCACAGGTTCACGCCGCAGACCTTGAGCTGCCCGTTGACGTCCACGGGGGCGCCGGTGCCCGGGTCGGGTGGGGGCTCGTCGCCGCCGCCGACGGAGCCCGTGCAGGCCACTCCGTTGAGCGTGAAGGCGGCGGGCTTGGCGTTGCTGCCCGTGAAGGTGCCGGTGAAGCCGAGGTCGGCACTGCCGCCAGTGGCCAGCGTGCGGTTCCAGTCCAGGTTGGTGGCACTGACAGCGGAACCCGACTGCGACCAGGTGCCGTTCCATCCCTGGGTGACCTTCTGGCCGGCCTCCGGCCAGGTCCACTCGAGTGTCCAGCCGTTCACCGGGTCGCCCAGGTTGGTGACCTTCACCCCGGCCTGGAAGCCGCCCTGCCACTGGCTGGTGATGGTGTAGTCGACCTTGCAACCGCTGGCGGCCTCCGCCTGGGGCCCGGCCAGGGTCATCAGGCCCACGGCCGTCGCGCAGGTGGCCAAGAGGGACAAAGTGCGTTTCAACGTTCCTCCTTGTGCTCGTACGAAGCGAAGCGAACCGGAGATGTCACGAAGGAGGCGCCATGGGAGCGCTCCCAAAAGTGCGTCGGCCCGAGAACGTACACCGGTGCGTCGATCGCGTACAGAGATTGGACTGTCGAACGGTTTCGACTTCCGGTCGGCCGATCCCAGCCCGGGTGGGGCGCGCGGGTGCGCGCCGTACGGTGCGGGCGGGCAGCGAGATCCTGGTCAGCCTCGTCGCAGTCCGAAACGGGCAGAAACAGGCCCTACGGGGGCGGCTTCGCCGTTCAACATCAACGGCCGCTGAGCTTCCATAAACGGGCCAGGCAGTGCCAGACCTTCTCGAGATCCAGGAGAGCGTTTCGACCTGTGCGGGCAGCGTCTCCGATACCCACGGAAGGTGAGCCGGTCAATCCGGACAGGGTCGGCCAAGCGGTCCGCTACGGGGCGACTGTCCTCATGGCGGCCCTCAGTGAGTGGCTGTGACCAGAACACAAGTGCGTCGAAAACCAGTCCGCAGGTGTGGAGATGCTCTCACTCCACGGCGGCATTGAGGAGAATCTGCGCCAGCTCGCGCGGCTGGGAGAACATCGGCCAATGGCCGGTGTCCATCTTGACCAGCCGCCAATACTTGCTGTTCAGCAGCTCGGTCACATCTTCGTCAGGCTCGGCGTCGTCAGGCTCGGCCCCCGGCATCACGCACAGGATGTATGTCGCCGGAAGTTCACCGAGCGGCCCCGCCAGCACAGCGGGCTCGGTCAGCGTGGCACCTGGGTGAGGCGTCGAGCCACGCACGAGGCGTTCGATCTGCTCGTCGGTGAGACCTTCGCCGTCGTAATGAGCGGCTGGCGCGAGCGGCCAGAACCCCCGGTTCTCCGCGATCGATGCCTCCACTCCCGCCCCGCCGTCCGGCCAGGCGGAGACAAACGACTTACCGTCAGTCGGAACACTTGAGTCGACGAATACCACGCGGGCCAGTCGGTCACCGATCCGCTCCGCGGCCTGACCTACCGGGATGCCCGAGTAGCTGTGACCCACCAGGACTACGTCACGCAGACCCTGGCGTTCCACCTCGGCCACGATGTCCTGGACATGAGTCGCTTGCCCTGCCGGTACACCCTGCTTGTCAGCAAGACCGGACAGCGTCAACGGATAGACGCCATGGCCGGCCGCGCGCAGATACGGCACCACCTCGCCCCACGCCCACGCCCCGAGCCGTGCACCCGCAACCAGTACGAAATTCACCATGCCCGCACCGTAGCCGGGCAGGCCGACAACTCCCTAGAGCAGACTTTCGATGCACGCCCCTTCTGCGGCCCTGCACACCGCAGCCGATCACCTCGCCGTGACAGCGCCGGCCTGGTGAGCAGCCCCGCGTGCCCGCCTGCCCGCCTTCCGGCCACAGGTCGGCCGGGTTCTGGCCGCAGATCGGCAAGGGGGACGTGCACGAATTGCTCGAGCTGCGCCTCCCAGAAGCGAGCCTTACCGTGGGCACTGGTCGGGTAGGCCTCACGACCGCTCGACCAGTGCCTGGCCGGATGGGACTCGGCACCTCTCTGCCCTGATCAGGCCCACTTCTGCCTGTGAGCGCCGACGGGCGCAGACGCAGAACGCTGCACCGGACAACGCCACACGCCGCCCCTCACAGATCACCGCCGGCAGGAAGGCGAGGCCAGGCGACACAGACACGCTTGCGCATGGTGCACCACCAGCCCGAAGGCTGAGCGACGCCGAGGATTCCCCGATCAGCCCCACTCCGGCTGGTCCGGGCGGACTGCCCTGGGCCGAAAAAAAAACATCATTGCATGGTGCAAGCGTGGGTACCGGAGAGGTGGTCCGGCACGAGGACTGAGGTGGTCCGGCACGGGGCTGCCGACGGGATGCCGCTCGTGCCATGGCAACAGTCGAAAGGCGGCCCTCACATGGCTGGCACATCCTCCCCCGCCGATGCCACCGCGGTGGACGTGTCCGGACTTGAAAGGGAACTGCGCACCCGCGTGGACGCCGAAGTCCGTTTCGACACAGGGAGCAAAGGTGCCTACGCAACCGACGGCTCCAACTACCGGCAGGTACCGATCGGCGTCGTCGTGCCGCGCTCGGTCGAGGCGGGCGCACGCGCGGTCGAGGTGTGCGCGCGCTTCGGGGCGCCGGTGCTCTCACGCGGCGGTGGCACGAGTCTGGCCGGCCAGTCGACCAACACCGCCGTAGTGATCGACTGGACGAAGTACTGCAACGCCTTGATCTCGGTGGACGCGGAGGCCCGCACCTGCGTGGTGGAGCCGGGCATCGTCCTGGACGAACTCAACCGCCAGCTGTCGGCTCACCGTCTGCAGTTCGGGCCCAAGCCATCCACGCACAGTCACTGTGCGCTGGGCGGCATGATCGGCAACAATTCGTGCGGGGCTTCCGCGCAGGCCTACGGCAAGACGGTCGACAACGTGCGCCGTCTGGAGATCCTCACCTATGACGGCCTGCGCATGTGGGTGGGGCCGACCTCCCGGGCCGAGCTGGCCCGCATCACCGAGCAGGCAGGACGTCAGGCCGAGGTGTACGAGGGGCTGCGGCGGATCGCCGAGGAGTACCTCGCCGACATCCGCCGCGGATTCCCGGACATTCCGCGGCGCGTCTCCGGATACAACCTCGACTCGCTGCTGCCAGAGAAGGGCTTCGACGTCGCCCGGGCCCTCGTCGGCAGCGAGGGGACCCTGGTCACCGTCCTGCGCGCCGAGCTGGAACTGGTCCCCGTGCCGCGTTTCGAGTCTCTGCTGGTCCTGGGCTACGACGACATCTGCGCGGCCGCCGACGACGTTTCCCATCTGCTTGAGCACTGCGAGCCGAGCCAGCTGGAGGCGCTGGACGGGCGTATGGCTCAGCTGATGCGTGAGGAGGGCGCCTACCTGGATTCGCTACGGGCCCTTCCCGATGCGGGCGCCTGGCTGATGGTGCAGTTCAGCGGCGACCGGCAGGCAGACGTCGATGAACAGGCCCATGCTCTGCTGCGGGCCATCGGACGCAGTGAGAAGGACAGGGACGTCGCATTCTCCGACGACCCCGGACGTGAACAGAAGATGCTCAACGCCCGGGAGGCCGGCCTGGGCGTCACCGCGCGTCCTCCGGACGACCGCGAGACCTGGGAGGGGTGGGAGGACTCGGCGGTCCCGCCCGAACGGCTCGGGGACTACCTGCGCGATCTGAAGAAGCTCTTCGAGGAGTTCGACTACGACCATCCCTCTCTGTACGGACACTTCGGCCAAGGTTGTGTGCACACGCGTATCCCCTTCGAGCTCAAGACAGCCGAGGGCGTCGCCGACTTCCGGCGGTTCGTGGAACGAGCCGCCGATCTGGTGGTCTCCTACGGGGGCTCGCTCTCCGGCGAGCACGGCGACGGGCAGTCGCGAGGCGAGCTTCTGACCCGGATGTTCGGGGAGCGGCTGGTCGCCGCCTTCGGTGAGATGAAGCAGCTGTTCGACCCGGGCAACCGGATGAATCCCGGAAAGGTCGTCGACCCCCACCCCGTGGACGGGCAGCTGCGGCTGGGCCCGTCCTGGCGGCCGGCCACCCCGGCAACCCGCTTCGGCTATCCGCAGGACGAGCACTCGTTCACCCGCGCGGTCATGCGCTGCGTCGGTATCGGCAACTGTCGTAGCCAGTCCGGCGGAGTGATGTGTCCCTCCTACAGGGCGACGCGGGAAGAAGAGCACTCCACGCGAGGGCGGGCTCGGCTGCTGTTCGAGATGCTCGACGGCCACGCCGATTCGGCGATCACCGACGGCTGGCGCTCACCGCAGGTCAGGGACGCACTCGATCTGTGCCTTGCCTGCAAGGGCTGCAAATCGGATTGCCCCACGGGTGTCGACATGGCCACCTACAAGGCCGAGTTCCTCGCCCACCACTACGAAGGGCGTCTGCGGCCCGCCGCCCACTACTCCATGGGATGGCTTCCCGTGTGGGCCCGTCTGTCCCGACTCGCCCCCTCCCTGCTGAACAACGTGCTCCAGGCGCCGGGCCTGGCAGGGCTGGGCAAACGGGTGGCCGGCATCGCCCGGCAACGCACCTCACCGGTCTTCGCGCAGCAGTCCTTCCTCCAGTGGTGGCAGGCACGCGCCCAGGAGGAGCCCGATCCAGCCGACGCGCGCACCGTGGTGCTGTGGCCTGACACCTTCACCACCTACTTCCACCCCTCCATCGCCGTCTCGGCCGTCCGGGTTCTGGAGGACGCCGGCTTCAACGTCACCGTTCCCACCGAACCGGTCTGCTGCGGCCTGACATGGATCTCCACCGGACAGCTTGGCGTCGCCGAGAAGGTCCTGCGGCGCACCCTGGACGTCCTGCGGCCCTACATCGAGGCCGGGACGCCGGTCATAGGCCTGGAACCGTCATGCACCGCCGTATTCCGCTCCGATGCGACCGAGCTGATGCCGGCCGACCAGGACGTCCAGCGCCTGGCCGGGCAGGTGCGCACCTTTGCCGAGCAGCTCGTCCACCATGCCCCGGACGGCTGGCAGCCGCCGCGGCTGTCCCGCGGAGCGACCGTGCAGACCCACTGCCATCAGCACGCCATCATGAAGTTCGACGCCGACCGGGAACTGATGCGCCGCGCACATCTGGACGCCGACGTCCTGGACGAGGGCTGCTGCGGCCTTGCCGGCAACTTCGGCTTCGAACGCGGCCACCACGACGTCTCCATGACCGTCGCCGAACGGGGCGTCCTGCCCGCCGTCAGGAACGCGGCCCCCGACAGCCTGGTCGTCGCCGACGGCTTCAGCTGCCGCACCCAGATCGAACAGGGCGACACCGGCCGTCGCGCCTTGCATCTGGCCGAAGTCCTCGCGCTCGCCCTCGACGGCAACCTGCCCAGCGACAGCCCCGAACGCCTGGCCCGACGGCCCGACCTGCCCTCCCGCACCGTCCGCTGGGCTACCACCGCCACAGCCGCGGCGCTGACCGCACTGACCGCAGCCGTCGCAGGCCGCAGGGTCCTGCGACGTCTGCGCCGTCCGTAGGCAAACCCCGCGCGCCGCCCACGCCCGGAAAGGTACGTCACCATGTCGAAAAAGATCTCCGACCAGCGGCTGGAACGCCTGCGCGACTGGGGAGCGGACCACGTCTTCGCCTACCCCGGCGACGGCATCGACGGCCTGCTCGCCGCCTGGGACCGCGCCGACGACGATCCGCGGCCGAGTACGGCCACACCCTGCCGCACTTCGCACACCTGCCCGCCGCCGGCGCGGCCGACTGCCGGCAAGCCGACATGACCCGCTGCGGACGAATCACCGTCCGGCCGCGAGCAGCCGCCCTCGCCCGGGCCCACGGCGTCGACATCTCCGGACACTGCGCACCGCACCCCCAGGCCCACGCAGCAGCAGCCATACCCGACGTCCGGCGCCTGGAGTGGTTCCACGACCACGTCCGAACCGAACGACTCCTCCTCGACCGCTGGCTGCTCCCCGACGGCGGCAACATCACACCCGGCGCCGACGGCGTCCCCGGGCCGGGACCGACCCTGGACCACGAACGCGCACAGGCCTACCGAGCAGCCTGACAGCGGAAAGCAGCCTTCATGAGCATCACGTCCTTCCCGCCGCACGCGCTGCACGACTACGCGCTGCTGGCCGACGGGGAACGCGGCGCACTGATCGGACCAGACGGCGCCATCACCTGGCTGTGCGCCCCCACCTGGCACGACGACGCCGTCTTCGCCTCCCTCATCGGCGCCGCAGGCGTGTACGCCGTCACCCCGCACGGCCCGTGGGTACCCGGCGGCTACTACGAAGAAGGCACCCTGATCTGGCGCAGCCGCTGGATCACGACCGACGGCGTCATCGAATGCCGCGAGAGCCTGGCCTTCCCCGGCGAGACGAACCACCTGATCCTCCTGCGGCAGGTCCACGCCGTCGACGGTCCCGCCCACCTGCGCATCGTCCTCGACCCGCGGGCCGACTACGGCCGCGCCCCCTCCAGCACCCCGCACCAAGACAACGACGGCACCTGGCACCTCACGACCGGCCGCCACCACCTTCGCTGGCAGGGAGCACCCTCAGCGACCATCCAGGACACAGCCCTGACCGCCGACCTCACACTGCAGCCCGGCGAACGCAAGGACCTCGTCCTCGAATGCTCCACCACACCCCTGCACCACCCCGCGCCGAACGCCGAACACACCTGGGCCACCACCGAACAAGCCTGGCGGCACACCGTCCCCGCACTGCAGGACACCATCGCCACCGGCGACGCACGTCGCGCCTATGCCGTACTGCGAGGCATGACCGGCCACACCGGCGGCATGGTCGCCGCCGCCACCACCAGCCTGCCCGAACGCGCCGAAGAAGGACGCAACTACGACTACCGGTACGTCTGGATCCGCGACCAGAGCTACGCCGGCCAGGCAGCAGCCGCAGCCAACACCCCACACCTCCTCGACGACGCCGTCCGCTTCGTCAGCGAACGCCTGCTCACCGACGGCCCGCACCTGGCCCCCGCCTACACCGTGCACGGCACACGCGTGCCCAGCCAGCAAGAACTCGACCTGCCCGGATACCCCGGCGGGTTCAGCCGCATCGGCAACCACGTCGACAAACAATTCCAACTGGACTGCTTCGGCGAGGCGCTCCTGCTCCTCGCCGCCGCCGAACGCCATGACCGGCTGGACAGCGACGGATGGAAAGCCGCCGAGACCGCAGTGCGCGCCATCACCGAACGCTGGCGCGAGCCCGACGCGGGCATCTGGGAACTGAACGATCACCACTGGACACACAGCCGGCTCATCTGCGTAGCCGGCCTCAACGCCCTGGCCGACGCGGCACCGCGCCACGCCCTGGCCGACACCTGCACCGGGCTCGCCCACACGCTCCTGACCGATACCGAACGCAGCAGCCTGCACCCCGACGGCTACTGGCAGCGAGCCCCCCACGACAACAAGACCGATGCCGCCCTCCTGCTGTCAGGCGTGCGCGGCGCACTCCCCGCCCACGACCCACGCACCCGAGCCACCCTCGTCGCCTGCCGCACGAACCTCGCCCAGGACCACTTCATCTACCGCTTCCGCCACGACGACCGACCGCTCAACGAGGCAGAAGGAGCCTTCCTGCTCTGCGGTTTCCTCATGGCTCTCGCCGAGCACCAGCGAGGCAACACGGTCGACGCGCACCGCTGGTTCGAACGCAACCGCAGCGCCTGCGGCGCGTCGGGACTCTACGCGGAAGAGTTCGACATCGCCCAACGCCAACTACGGGGCAACCTTCCACAGGCCTTCGTCCATGCCCTGCTCCTGGAAAACACCGCCCGTCTCGCCCACCCACCTGCCCCGTCCCGATCAAGGAGCTGACCATGCCAACCACCGTCGTCATCACGGGCGCCAGCGCCGGCATCGGTCGGGCCACAGCCCGCCTGTACGCCCGGCGAGGAGCCAACGTCGTCCTCATCGCCCGTGGACAGGCCGGACTGGACGCGGCTGCGCAGGAGGTCGAGGCACTCGGCGGCCGGCCCTTGGCGCACATAGCCGACGTCGCCCGTGCCGAGCAGGTGGAAGGCGCTGCATCAGCCGCTGAAGAACACTTCGGTCCCATCGACGTGTGGATCAACTGCGCCTTCAGCACGGTGTTCGCACCGTTTGAGGACATCACCGCCGAGGAGTACCAGCGGGCCACCGAGGTGACCTATCTCGGCTTCGTCAACGGTACCCGCGCAGCCCTCACCCGCATGCTGCCCCGCGACCACGGCACCATCGTCCAGGTCGGCTCCGCCCTGGGAGAACGGTCGGTGCCCCTGCAATCGGTGTACTGCGGCGCCAAACATGCCATCAACGGCTTCACCTCTTCCCTGCGCACCGAGCTGCTGCACCGTGGCAGCAACGTGCACGTCACCGTCGCGCAGATGCCGGCAGTCAACACCCCACAGTTCTCCTGGGTGACCAGCCGGCTGCCCAAACACCCCCAGCCCGTTCCGCCGATCTACCAGCCGGAGGTCGCTGCCCGCGGCGTCGTACACGCCGCCGATCACCCGCGTCGCAAGCAGTACTACGTAGGCGCCACCACCGTCGCGACCATCTGGGCCAACCGCTTCATGCCGGCCCTGCTGGACCGCTACCTGGCCCGCACCGGCTACGACTCCCAGCAGACAGACCTGCGCCCGCCGACGGGAGACAGCAACCTCTTCGAACCGGTCGACGGCCCCGATGGCAGCGACCACGGTGCGCACGGAGCTTTCGACCAGGAGTCACACGCCCGATCCCTGGAGACCGCACTGACCCGGCATCCGCTCGGCGTCGCATCCGCACTCGCCATCGGTGCGGCCCTCGCGACGAAAGCCGCCCTCAGCACGCGCAACCGGGCGAGTACCGCCCTCTCGCCGTGGAGGCGCACAGCCCAGCGGAAACATCGCTGACCACGAGGCCTCAGCCCGGACAAAGCCCCAGCCCGAGCCGCGCCCTCGGGCAAGGTCTGGGCGCTGAGAGGCGCCCAGACCTTGCCCCGGCCTGCTCCCCATCGACTGTGGCGACGCCACGCTTGGTGTTCCGTGCTCAGCTGGAACGCCGGCGGCTGTACCGCCCGCCCCTGTAGGCGTAGTCGTTTCGGCCAGCCGCGATCACTGTGCGATGAGGGAATGCGATGAGCAGCGCAACAGCGACCAGGAATCCGCTCGACCACAGCGGCCCGGAACGTCCGACTGAGGTGTTGAGGGTGGGCGCGGCGATGAGGGGGCCGAAGGCGGCGCCGAGGTTGATGGCCGCCGTCGCGTATGAGCCAGCCATGGTCGGGGCTCCTGCGGCCTCATGGAGGACCCGTGTGATCAGGGTGCTGCCCAGCGCGAACGACAGGGTGCCCTGCACGAACACGAGGGCGAACAGGGCGACCGGCTTGTTGGCCAGCAGTGCCAGGGCCGGCCAGCCGATGAGCAGCAGCGGGCCGCCGACTGCGATGACCAGACCGGGACGCTGGTCGGACAGTCGGCCGGCGATGGTGACCCCGGCGAAGGAACCGGCGCCGAAGAGCACCAGAACGACCGAGACCCACAATTCTCCCAGCCCGGCGGCGTCGGTCACGACGGGGGCGAGGAAGGTGAAGCTTCCGAACGTGGCTGCGTTCACCAGCGCGCCCAGCAGCATCACCAGAATCAACGGTGGCCTTGTGAGCTGGGCGAGCTCCGCTTGCAAGGGTGGTCCGACGGTCACCTCCTGCTTCACACGGCCCGTCGGGATTGCCTTGAGGATGCCGAGAGCCGCAGGCAGGCAGAGTGCGGCGACGGCCCAGAATGTGGCCCGCCAGCCGAGCACCGTGCCGAGTACCGACCCGCCAGGGACACCGGCGATCGTTGCCACCGTGGTGCCGGACAGCAGCACGGCCAACGCACGTCCCTTCTTCCCGGCTGGGACCAGCGTGGTGGCAGCCGCGAGAGCGACGGCGAGGAACCCCGCGTTCGCGAGTGCGGCGACTACCCGGGTGGCGACCAGGACCGGAAAGCTCGTGGTGACGGCGCCCACGGCGTGCGCTGCCGCGAAAGTGAGGATGCACCCGAGAAGGCTGGAGCGCCTGGGCCAGTTGCGGGCGAGCACGGCCACAAGGGGGGCACCGATGACCATGCCGACCGCGAAGGCCGAGGTGAGGGTGCCTGCTGTCCCGACTGTGACATCGAGATCTGAGGCGATGCCCGGTAGGAGGCCGGCGAGCATGAACTCCGAGGTGCCCATGGCGAAGACCGCCATGGCAAGCAGATACAGCGGGAGAGGCATCGAGTGGCTCCGAGGTGAGGAGAAGCACGAGAAGGTCATCTCGTCACCGCGGCCAGCCCCGAGGCACCCTCGCCCGGCCGCAGGATGCGGCGCCACGAGAGGGCTACGAGCTCAGTGGTTCAGGGGGCTGACGGCGTGACCGAAAGCCCCCACCGTGTCTGACTCAGGACTCGACATGGCCCGCACGGTACCCGACTGATGCCCGTCGAGGCACCTCGGTTTCACCGGCATCGAACTGCGCAACCAACGTGACGCCCCGGTCAGTAGGCACCCTCGATAGGCCCAGTACCCCCTCCGCGAAGGCGTCTGGGACATCGCTGCTGCACGCTGCGCCGAGCACGACCGGGCGAAGGGGCTCCCGGAACGGCTCCCACGAACAGCGGGCCACCGTCGACCTCGCCCCCGTCCTCGCCGTCGGCGAATCCCGCATCGCTCGACGCCACCCGCGGGTTCCGCTCGGCGTCGGAGCATCGAACCCTGATCGGGACGCGCGGCACAGATAACCTGCGCGAATGAAGCGGATAGAGCGGGCCGCTGGCGCAGTCGTCGGCTCAGCGGTGGGTGATGCCCTGGGAGGTCCCTTCGAGTTCGGCCCCGAGGGGGCGTTCTCCGCGCGGTTTCCCGCGCCTGGTGCCGGTGGCGAGATGTGCGGAGGCGGCGGCTGGGACCCGGGCGAGGCCACGGACGACACGCAGATGGCCGTCCTCGTCGCGGAGTCGCTGCTGGAGCAGGGCGGACTGGATCTGCCGGACATCTTCGCCCGCTTCCAGCGGTGGGCAGCATCGGACCCCAAGGACATCGGCCTGCAGACAGAAGACGTCCTGACCAACGGCATGCCCTGGGACCTCGCCGCCGCGATCCATTTCCAGGTCAACCGACGAGCGGCCGGAAACGGCTCCTTGATGCGGGCATCGACCTCCGCCGTCCACTTCGCGGCCGCCGGCCGGGAAGCCACCATGGACGCCGCGCGCCGCATCGCTGCGCTCACCCACGGTGACCGCGCGGCCTGGGAAGGCACCGCGATCTTCCACGAACTCATCCGCGTCACGTTCGAGGACACCGACCCTCTCACCGTGCTCCCGGACATCCTGGCTCAAGTCCACCCCGACCACCGCAGCCGCTACGCCACCGTCCTCGCACCCGACTGGCACCCCGACCAGGCGACCGAGTTCAACGGTGCCGTCTGGCCCTGTCTGGGCTCCGGCGTCTGGGCCTTGCGCACCACCAGCAGTTTCGAAGACGCGATACGCGCGGCGATCGACCTCGGCGGCGACACGGACACCGTCGCCGCGGTCACCGGAGGCCTCGCGGGGGCGTACTACGGGCTGGACGCAATCCCCGCCCGCTGGACCCGGCCACTCCACGTCCCCCTCCCGGGCTTCGACGGACGGGTACTGCACCTGGCAGATCTGCTCCACCTTGCACACCGCCTCGGAGGCTGAACCGGGTGCTGCTCCGCGACGGCACTCTCCACGAACTCCTTCCCCCGGCAGCAGTCGCCCGACCAGTGGCTCCGCAAGGAGGACGACTCGATCGGCTTCGACACCGAAGAAGCTCAGCGAGAGCGAGGATGCCGCTCGCCCGGCGGCGCGGAGGCGAGCAGTGTCGCGACCAGTTCCCGACGGCTGCGGACACCGAGCTTGTCGAAGATCGCGGTGAGGTGTTCCTGCACCGTGTTGGCCGAGATGTACAGCTCGGTGACGATCTCCCGGGTGGATCGGCCTTTGAGGATGAGGGCGGCAACGCGCAGCTGGGCCTCGGTGAGGCCGTATGCGCTCAGCAGTATGGAACCGAGCTCTGCCGGTGGGACGGCCTGGATGACGACGCCGATGCGGGGGCCTGCCGGATCTTCCAGCCGGCTGGCGTGGAGGGAGAGCCAGCGTCCGGAGCTGCCGCGCAGACGGACGGCGGCCGGAGGCGGGCACGCCAGCGGATCCGCTCGCTCGGCGAAGAGCAGTCGTGCGGCGGCAGAGTGAAGGGCCGCGGGCAGCGTCCCGGAGCCGGGCCACTGGTTGTCGGTGAGGTCGGCAAGCCACTGCTCGGCCTCGGAATTGAGGGAGATCAGGGCGAGACTGTCGTCGAGTACCACGATCCCGGGTGACGGGTTCTGGTCGGGCGAGAGGGGAGGCCGGGCGGAGAGGGCGCCGCCGGTGACCGCGTGGCGCAGCCCGCCCGCAAGGTGCGGGGCCAGGCGGCGGACCAGAGTCAGTTCGTCGGCGGAGAACCCGGTGGGGGAGTCCTCGCGGTGCAGACACAGCACGCCCCAGCAACGATGACCGATCACCAGGGCGGCGCGGAGTTCGTCGCCGAGGCCGAGGGGAGCCATCACCTCGCGGTAGCGGGCGCTGCTCGTGCGTTCACCCCCGGTGGCCTGGTCGAGGGAGGACACCGCAGGTGCGCTCTCGGCCAGCACAGCGAACTTGTTCACGTCCCGGCGGCCGAACTCGTTCTCCAGGAACAGCGGGGTCGCCGTGTCGAGCGGCTCTTCCGCCATGGCCGAGGTGAAGAGCAGCGTCCCCGGGTCGACCGTGGCGAAGAAGACCGCGTCCACCGGCATGATCGTCCGCAACCGGTACAGGAAGCCGCTGTGCAGTGCGTCCACGTCCAGGCCCGCTCGGCACAGGGTCTGGACGCCCGATATGCGGCGCTCCAGGCGCGCTTCCGCGGCGGTCCCTCCTGCCATGCTTCCGACCTTACGCCTCCGGGGATGCGAGTCCCAGTTGGCGCAGGAGGCCCAGTTCGTCGAGCCGGCACCACTGCTCGGCGATGCGTCCGTCCCGGATACGGAAGATGTTGATCCCGTGCAGGTGCACGGTCCGGTACTGGGCCGGGGCGGGCGCGCCGAGCAGCTCTCCCTCCTGCGTGCCGGTCGCGGTGAAGTGTTCGACGACGAGGTCGCCCTCGGCGATCATCTGGTGCGGCTCGCTGTGCCAGTCGGGAAAGGCCGACCGGAACAGCGCACCGGCCGCACGCATGCCTTCACGATCGCCGGGCGCGCCGAAGGGAGGGTCGTGGTTGACGAAGTCCTCGGCGAGGTAGTCGTCGACGGCGCCGAGGTCCCGTTTGGTGAAGAGCGCGTCGATGAACCCGCGCACAAGGTCTTTGTTACTGGTGAGGGTGCTTTCCGAGGTGTTCATGGCTTCAGTCTCGAACGGTGCAGTGCGCGCGGGTACCCCAGGAAACTGGGGTTTTCCTGGCACGGACGGTGAGTCGATCCTCCGCCTCGACGATGGGGCGGATAACGGTGGCGGCCGCCCTGATGCCGATGCCGGTGAGGACCGGACCGGCCAGCGTCTCGGCCTTGCCGGGTCACTGCCACCAGGTCCGGTTCCGGTGGTGGCGCTACCGTTGCGAAGGTGACGGGAAATGATGCCGACCGCCGGTGGTCGGAGTCCATGCCGACGGCCTATGAGCACTATCTCGTGCCGGTGCTCTTCCGGCCCTTCGCCGAGGATCTGGCTGCCCGAGCGGCGGTACTCCACCCTCGACGGATCCTGGAGCTTGCCTCTGGCACGGGCGTGTTGACGTCGGCCCTGACCCGAGCGGCGCCGTTGGCCGATGTGACGGCCACCGACCTGAACGAGGCCATGGTCGCCTTCGGGGCGGCGCGGGCGCCGGGTGCGGTATGGCGGCAGGCCGACGCACAGCGGCTGCCGTTCCCGGACGGGGCATTCGACTTGGTGGTCTGCCAGTTCGGTGTGATGTTCTTCCCCGACCGGGCAGCGGCCTTCACCGAGGTCCACCGGGTCCTCGCTCCAGGGGGCCGGTTCCTGTTCAACACCTGGGGCCCGCTCACCACGCACTCCTTCGCAGCCGCACTGCAGGCCGGACTGGAGCGGGCCTTTCCGGACGACCCGCCGCAGTTCCTTCCCACCGTTCCGCACGGCTACGCAGACCCCACCCAGGTCGCCTCCGACCTGACGGCCGCCGGGTTCGCCGTCGAGGAGGGACACGAGCTGACGCTGGAGGGCCGGGCCGCGTCGGTCGCCGACGTCGCCACCGGCTTCCTCACCGGGACGCCGGTCCGCGCGGCCATCGACGAACGCAGCGACGGGCCGGCCGTCCAGGCGACGGTCGTCGAGGAGATGACGACCCGTCTGGGTCGTGGGCCGGTCACCGCCCCGATGACGGCGTACGTGTTCCGCGCCGCGGCCTGACCACAGAAGGCACCTGCGCCCGGGCCGCGGCGGAGGGTGTGCCGGTGGGCTTCAGCGGATGCGGTCGTAGACGAGGGCGAGCGTGCCGTCCTCGCCCGCGGTCTGGCTGACGAGTGTCCACTGGGCGGCGGGCAGGCCGTCGTCGAATAGGCGCGGTCCGCCGCCGAGTAGTACGGGGAAGACGGTGAGGGCCAGCCGGTCGATCGTGCCGGCCCTGAGCAGTGCCTTGATGACGCTCGCGCTGGAGAGCACGAGGACGTCGCCGCCTCGGGTCGTCTTGAGTTCTTCGGCGACCTGGGCGGTCGGTTTGTCGACGACCGTGGTCCGTTCCCACGGTGCCGCGTCGAGGGTGGAGGACAGGACCACCTTGTCGGTCTCGACGAGCCACTTCGCGAAGGCCTTGTCGCGCGGGTCGACGCCCTCCATGCCGATGACGGTGGGCCAGAACCCGAGGAATCCCTCAGCGTTGACCCGGCCCAGCAGGGCCGTCGACGCCGTCTCCCACAGGCTGGTGAGATGGTCGCGGGCGACGTCGGACACGGCGTACGGCATCACCCAGCTCATGTCGAGAGGGTTGTCCGGGGCAGCGTAGTGCCCGTCGAGGGAGAGGGCGATGTTGGTGACGATACGGCCGCCGGTCTGCTGGCTCATGTCGTGCTCCTCACTGTGAAAGGGGTTCACCACGGGGACGGAGCCGACCACGGGATCTCGACATCGGCATCCCCATCGATTTCGTGGATGTGGCTGCGCCGTGCGTGAGCACTCCGCCGGCAACGGCAACGGCACCGTGCGCCGCGACCCGACCTGCGCTGAGCGCGTCGCCTTTCACTCTCAGGCTCAATCGCTCGCGGGACGCCGCTGCTGTTCCTTCGGTGCCATCCCTCGGACCCCCAACTCATCGAGGCGCTCGAGGTCGTCACGGACCGACTGCCGCTCCTGGTCGGTGAGGTGGATCGCGGCGGCTCGGGCGAGCGCGGACCTCGCGGTCTCTTCGTCATCGAGGCGCCCGGCGACGTCCGCACGCAGCACGAGGAGGCGAAGCAACTGCTCGGGCCCAGGCCGCTCGTCCTCGGTGCGTAACACTCGATCGATGATCTTCGCGGCACCCGCGGGATCCCCCTTCGAGTCGGCGAGGAGGGATGCGTGATGAAGGGCTCGAGAAAAGGGTTCCTTGGGTGCGGGTCGGTGGTGCTGGTCCTGGCTCGTCTGCTGTCCAATCCGGATGCAGTTACCGCCCGGATCGCTCATGAGGAACTGCCGCATGCCGTACGAGGTGTCCTTCAGGGGCCCGATTCGCGGCAGCCGACGGGTCGGGACTTTCCCGTACGCCGCCTTGAGCCTGGCCCGGAAGGCGCCGTGGAGGCCATCGACATCATCGGTAAGGACGTAGCAGGTGCTGTACGACTCGGCCGGCTCGTACTGCTTCAACGCGAAGAAGTGAAGCTGAATGCCGCCTCGCTCCACAACCGCATACGGGTTGGGGCTCTTCTGCTGGAAGGTCACCTCGAACCCGAGGACGGTGTAGAAGTCGAGAACAGGCTGGATGGTCCTGCACGGCAGAATCGGGATGGTCGTCTCTTCCATGCCCGACAGTCTAGACAAAGTTGACTACTGGGCGATGGTTTTGCTCCGGGATCGCCCGTACTCCTTGGCCCCGTCGGTGGCCTGTCAGGGGGATCGAAGGCTTCACGGGGTCTGGGCTGCCACTGGTGAAGGTCCTGCCCCGGGCTCGATTGCAGTTGGTGGCCGCCGCCGAGTCGGGCACGGCGGAGCCGCTCGCGTTCGTCGCGGCCGGCGCCGCGGGGCAGCCTCGCCGAGGCCCGGCACGCGTCTCCGCTCCTGCTGTGGCCCATGAGGCCGGTCTGCTCCGAGGGGGCGTGGCGCCTGCCCCTGGCAACGCCGACAGCTTCGCGGTTCACCCAGACGGGACGAGCGCTTCGGGGGCATTCGCTCGAGCATGCCGCGCCCCGGCGCACGCCCCCGCCACGGCGACGGGCGCTCCGGCCCGTGGTGGCGCCTGCGGGATCGATGGCCCTCGGTCACGCCCTTGTGTGCGCCGCTGCGCCCGAAGCCGAATCTTTGTCAGCTCGATGACGAGCCGGGCCAGTGTTCGTGCTGCACGACTACTCCAGACGGCGATGCCTTCGTCACGCTTTCAAGTTCCCGGACAGGCAACGTTCTTGAGGTCCGCACCGCCTCGGGGATGACTCAGTAACGTTTCCGCGGTGAATGTGTTGAGCCGGTGGGGTGAGTAAAGAGTCCGTGATGGTGGTGTTTTGTGCCGCCATGGAGATTCTTTCGTCTTGGCAAAGACCGACGTGTCGCGGCTCATCCGCGCGGACTGGTCCGTTGTGGCGCGTCGACCGGCCCGAACTCGGTGTCCGAATGACCGCGCGTCTCACCCCCACCCCAGAGGAGTCATGCCTTGACGTACGGAAAGAAGCTGCGTGAACAGATCGCCGGACCGGAAACAACCCCGCTGATCGGCGTGTACGACATGTACTCCGCGTCCATCGCGGCCAAGCACTACGACGGAATGTTCGTCTCCGGGTTCGGCTTCGCGGCCTCCTACTACGGCCTGCCGGACATCGGCTTCATCGCCTGGCCGGACATGGTGGCCTTCGTCCAGCGGCTGCGCGGCGCGTTCCCCGCCCACCACCTGCTGGTGGACATCGACGACGGCTACGTCGACCCGGAGGTCGCCTGCCACGTGGTGGAACAGCTCGAGCGCATCGGCGCCTCCGGAGTGATCCTCGAGGACCAGAAGCGGCCCCGCCGCTGCGGGCACGCCGACGGCAAGCAGGTGCTCCCTCTCGACGAGTACCTCACGAAGCTGGAGCAGGTGCTGGCGACCCGGCAGGACCTGGTCGTGGTCGCCCGCACCGACGCCACCGAGGAGGCCGACATCTTCGACCGGGCCAAGGCCCTCGCCGCCACCGACGCCGATGTCATCCTCGTCGACGGCATCCGCAGCGTGGAGTGGATCCGCCGGGTGCGCGACGTGGTCGGCGACAAGCCGCTGCTGTTCAACCAGATCGCCGGCGGAAAGTCCCCTCGCCTGTCCCTGCCCGAACTGTCCGCACTCGGCGTCGACGTCGCGATCTACAGCACGCCGTGCCTCTTCGCCGCACACGAGGCAATGGACTCCGCGCTCGCCGAACTCAGGCACGCCGACGGCCGGCTGCCCGTCGTGGACACGGACAACGGCATCGGTGTGAAGGCCGCAACGAGTCTCCTGGAGCTGAACATGGCACACCGTCGGCCCGAGCGCGCAGGGGCGGCCGAATGAGGGGATCCGTGCCCCGAATGCGCACCGGAGGCATCCTGGTAGTGGCCCTGCTGGGCGTCGCAGCGGCCCCGGCGACGGCGGACGATGACGACTCCGCCTCGGGCTGGGGAAACAGCAGCCTGATCACCGTCATCGACAACTCCCACGCCGACTCCATCCTCGAAGTCGACCGCACCGCCAACACACAAGCCGGCAGTGGCACCGCCGGCAGTGACCACGACGGCAGCGCCGTCGACGCCATCGAAGCCCTCAAGGGAGCGCCCCCCGAAGAGGAGGGAGACTGAAAAGGGCCGGCCCCGGCCAACCTCGCTGGCCTGCCGCCGCCCCGCCCCCGTCCACGGGCGGGGCGGCGGTGCCTCAGGTGACCGGATCGGGCAACGGGCAGACCCAGTGCGCGCCGACCTCGAGCCCGCCGTGCAGAACACTGTCGCCGATCACTGGTCCACCACCACCGCCGCCACCGACCTCGCCGAGCTCGACTGGCTCAGCGGCGAAGCCCGCCGCCTTCACGGCCACAGGCGAGAGGGGGTTCGGTTGCCGTGTTTCTGCTTCTTGTCGACCTTGGGGTCAAGGAGACTCAAAGGGGGGGGGGACCGGATGGGACTTACTGGCTCTAACAAAAGCTGCTGATCATGAGGCTGTCGGCCTCTCCGGCCGTATGTCTGGGTATGGGAAACCGTCAGTCACGGCCGTG